>NZ_JBVVQN010000008.1:0-288171 GCF_055811075.1 Mesorhizobium sp. WSM4820
TTGTGGAGCTTGCTGCGCGCGCATCAGCAGCGGGCGGCATTCACCCGGCGAATGGCCGACCGGGAAAGTGAGTTGGCCCGCGTTGACATGGCGGCAAAGCTGCAGGAACGGTCGAGAGAATACGAAGCGGACGCCGAAGTGATCGAACGAATTCTCGAAAGCAGGCGTGGCATAGTGGCAGAGAATGGCGCGACGACGAAGCAAAACTGATCCGGCCTCGCCAACACTTCGGGCGGCGCTGCAGGGAAGGATGCTCCGTCTCCCGTTTGTCGGATAGGCGCATCGGCCGGCGGCATAGCCGCACTTCCGAAATTCATTCCCGACGCGCACTCGACAGCGGACTCGTTTATGTTGTCAGCATTCCGATGCCGAGCACAAGAGCGAACCGGCGAGCATCATTCAGGGTTGCGCACAGTTGGAATCGGAGGTCGTGACGGCGATCAAACGGAACCGGATCTATGTGATCCCCGGTCAGCTCGCTCAATCGCCCGGGCGATTGTACCCTCCACCCGCTCGAAGACGGTTACTGCCGTGGTCTAAGAAAGTTTCGTGTTCGGCACTATGAGGACCGTGGATTGCCGATCGGCCCGAAGGAACAAACAGCACCCACTTTGGTTAAAGCTGCGCGTGCCACCAGACACGCGTTTCTCACACTCGGAGACGATGATGGCTACGAAAAAGGAATCGCAAAGCAAGGCCAAGGGCCTCGAAGATCTTTTCCACGACGGACTGAAGGACGTCTACTACGCAGAGCGCAAAATCCTGACTGCGCTGAAGAAGATGGCGAAGGGTGCCGAATCCGACCAACTGACCGCCGCATTCGAAAAGCACCGCGACGAGACGGAGGCGCAGATCGAACGGCTGCAGCAGGTCTTCGAGATTTTCGGCAAGCGGGCACAAGGAAAGACATGTCCCGCGATCGACGGCATCATTGAGGAAGGACAGGAGATACTGGAGGAATTCAAGGAAGCTCCAGCTCTGGACGCTGGTCTTGTGGCGGCGGCGCAAGAGGTTGAACACTATGAGATCGCCCGCTATAGCACCCTGATCACCTGGGCCGGACTGCTCGGCCTAAAGGATGCCGTGCCGCTGCTCGAGGAGACGCTCGAAGAGGAAAAGGCGACTGACGAAGCCCTGACGCAGCTTGGAGAGACCAGCGTCAACGAGAGAGCGATGCAGGAAGCTGCCTAGTTAAGAGAGAACGCGCCTCCGGACAACGGCGGCGCGCCTTTGTCGCCGGTGCTGGCCGGCCGGGCGCCAAGCCCGCGGCAGCTCCTGTTCGAGCCTAACATCTCTGTCACGTGAAAATCGATTGAACGAAAGCACGATCGCGTTCGTGCGCTTTGGGAATGGATGTAGCCCGTGTGGGAGGAGGCGGCTGTTTTTTTGCTTCCGGGTGGAACCCGATCTGGCGACAATAGTTCGGTGCGGCAACAAAGCGCTGTGCTGTCGGATCGGGGAGATCAATGCGGGAAAGACAAGCATTCACCGACAAAGAAAAACAAGACAGAAAAGAGCGCACATCGGATGCTGCGCGAGAATTGATCGAGGTCGAGCGCGCGGCACGAGACGCAAAGACGGCTCGGCTTCGGGAACAACGACTGAGGACTGAAACCGCTCTTCCTCCGGCACCGAAACCGAAGAGGAATTGGAAGATCAAGAAGTCGTAATAGCCACGCTGCACCTGGCGCTCTTCAATCGTCGGCGGCTGTCTCAAGGCGCAGTTTAATTACAGGCTGCAGCGGCTGGTGCTCGGTCCACGACCACCCTGATCCGACCCTTCGTTGTAGTCGTAGGCAGCGTCAGATAATTCGCTACGTTTGGTCCTCGCGAGCCCTGCCAATTGCTCTGGACTTCTCTAAGCGGCGGGTGGCGGATTTGTTCCGAACGTGCCTACCCTGGTCTTCAGGAAAACCGATGCAGATTGGGCGCGCAAATACACTGCTCATCGAAACCGCCAGTGAACTCGAGATCGAGAATGCGACTATCGACGGTAAGGCTTCAGGACAACGCCGGTTTACCCAAAGAGTTGAAGAACGGCAAGGCGAAGCAGTGGGCCGGAGGCGGTGAAGCTGCATATCAAGCACCTCCGCGGCGAGCATGACCATATCCGACATGACATGATTCTGCGCTGTGTATCAGCTAGCTCCTGGCCAATACACTTCACGTGTTCGGCGGCTGCTGCCGTTGGCGCTCAGCTTCGGCTGCATGCCATTCTCGGTCGATGGAGCCTTCCTCAGCCTTGTGGAAGTACTGCGAGCAAACTAGCCAGCCTTTGAGCGGCCTTAGCAATGCAACACACGCTCCAACGGTGAGGGGTAAGGTTGTGAGCGCATGCATCCAGTAGGACGGCTCATACGTGAGCTGAAACCATAGTGCGAAAGCCAGCGCCGGGAATGCCACAATCGACATGGAAAAGAAGGCCGGGCCGTCAGCCGGATCGGCGAACGAGAAATTCAAGCCGCATACAACTCCGCGCCAGCTTGGGATAGGTGCTGAACAGATGCCCCTGTTGGCAGCGCGGGCAACGCCCCCTGATACCAGTTAGGACGGGGTTGGTCGTTTCGTTGTAGGTCATCCTCAAAACCACATCACCGCGGCATTGTTCCGAGGCAGGATGCGTCCTCGTTAAATTTCGGCGACGAGGAGTAACTGGTTTTGCTCGCGCCAATGTCGCGTAGATAGCGCAACCTTTAGGGGCTACCACTTAGGTCCGCTCGCCGAACTCTTTCCCGTTTCCAGGCGCCGGACGACGGTCGTCGGGTGGAATCTGGATGACCTGCGCTTCGGTGCGGCCGAACTCACGGCCAATTTGAAATGCCGCGTACAGCGCGCCAAGACTGATTAAAAGTCGAAGCATTGAGATCTCCTTCGGCGGTAGAACTACACGGCTGGCAGTTAGTTCCACAGGGGCGGAACCACAACGTTCAACATTCGTTGCCACTTACCTTGGGCCAAGGAGGACGCAACAGATGGCGGTCAAGAGTACGAGCGACGCGAGCCGAGTTAAGAAGGGTGCAGAACTGGAAGTTGAGCACCTCGCGGAGGTGACAGGCGTGACGCCCAAACAAGCGCGGGCATTGCTTCGCAAGCACGGCGCAGACTGGCAGCGGCTGAAGGACGAAGCTGAAGATTTGAAGAAGGAGGACTAGTCGGGTCGATCTTCGGCGCCACGCCCGCCCCCAAGCATGCAGTCGACAATCCGCCGCCCGATGTCTTTCAGTGATCTCCCAAGGCCTGAGTCTCGTGCCGGCGATGCAGCCTGTCGCGAGGAAAGGTGCGTTGCAAACGCTGAAGTTTAGGCGGTGAGCCCGCCGCTAATGATTGTTGCGCCGTGCTTGCGACGTGAGGCACGCATATCCAAGGCGCAGGCAGGGCAGGGAACACATGGCCTGGCCCGAAGTTGGGGGTGCCAAAGGAGAGAGGGATGGCGACCACGGCTTCGCAGCATCGCCGTTTTCCGACGTCCGCAGGTATTCTGCTGGGCCTTGGCCTGGGCGGGTTCTTTGATGGAATCGTGCTGCACCAGTTGCTCCAGTGGCATCATATGGCGACCAGCGCCGGCTATCCCGCCGACAGTGTTGAGAACCTTAGGTTCAACACGCTTCTCGATGGCCTATTCCACGCCGGCACATACATCTTCGTCGTGCTTGGTTTGGTCGTGCTGTGGCGCACCGCTCACAAATCTCATCTCTGGTGGTCGGGAAAGATGTTGCTTGGGACGATGCTGATGGGCTTCGGGTTATTCAACCTAGTCGAAGGGGTGATCAATCACCAGCTTCTCGGCATCCACCATGTCAACGAAACCGTCCCGCCGGACCAGTGGATCTACTGGGACATCGGGTTCCTGGTTTGGGGTGCACTGATGCTGATCGGCGGCCTAGCGCTGGCAAGGCGGGGCAAACGGGAGTCGCCAGGCGAGCCGCGCTAGTTTCCGGCACTGCACGCATGCACCGTACTGGTCAATCCCGGCTGTGGAACAAATCACGCGCAGCGCGGTTCGGGGCACTTCAGCCAGGGAGGGAAAAATGCGCAGAGTGTTGAATGCAGGCATTCCGTGCGCTCTTGTCGTTGTTGCCGTCAGTCTCAGCGCACTGTCGGATCCACTGCCGCCCGATACAACCTACCGACCGTTGCCCGCCCGTCCATTCTCCGCCGTCAAGGCTGACGACGAAGCGCAGAAGCCGCGCGTCATGGCACGCCAGAGGGCTTTGCTGGAGGAGCGATACGACCTGTCCGATCGCCCCATGCCAGGCACAATGATGTCGGGCGGGACAAAACCTGTCCAGGACGGCGTCCGGGTCAAGCTGGCGAACGACCAGACCTGGCAGGGCCTGGCGGAGATGAGCCCTGGCGAGATACGTGACCGCAAGCTGCTGCCCAATGGTCTTTTGCCGCTGCCCCACGTCAAACAGGCGACCGGAGGACAGGTTTTTCCGGAACAGGAAATTCGTGAGATCGGCCGGCAGGAGGGGCGCGATCTCCGACGCTTCGACGTCGATTTCGATCTTCCCGATCATCTTACGCCAGAGTTCCCGTCACCGATATTCCTGACCACCCATCCGGAGCTGGGCGACGTCTCCCGCGGCGAGTTGCTGACGATCCGCAACTATTATGAAATCATGAACGGCATCATCACGCCGGTTCAGATGGAAGGGCTGCGGCTACTCCTGACGCCATTCCCGCAAGAGGAATTCAACCAGACCGAGGACCGCAAGGTGGCGGCGCAAAGCCTGGGCGTAACCTGCCTCGATTGCCATGCCAACTTCAACACCAACGCTGCCTTTCATCTGACGCCCGATGTCAGGCCGCAGGCCGCGCGCTTCCGTCTCGACACGACCAGCCTGCGCGGTCTGTTCAACCAGCAGATCCATGGGTCGAAACGGTCGCTGCGCTCAGTCGAGGATTTTACCGAATTCGAGCAGCGCACCGCATACTTCAACGGCGATCATGTCAGCGCCACCAGGAAGGGCGTCAACCTGCCCGATCGCCCAAACCAGGTGGCGATGATGGCGCAGATGCAGAACATCATCGATTTTCCGCCCGCGCCGAAGCTTGACCCGTTCGGCCGGCTCGATCCCGCCTTGGCCAGCGAGCAGGAACTGGCGGGCGAGCGCGTGTTCATGGGCAAGGGCCGCTGCGCGCAATGTCATGTGCCGCAAACGTCGTTCATGGACAACAACATGCACGATCTGAAGCTGGAGCGCTTCTACAAGCCGGGGCAGACCTTCAACGACATGGTGGAATTGCCGGACGGGCCGATCAAGACGTTTACGCTGCGCGGCATAAAGGACACGCCGCCCTATCTGCATGACGGCCGCCTGATGACGCTCGCCGATACGGTAGAGTTTTTCAACCTGGTGCTCGGCACCAAGCTCACCCAAGACGAAAAGAATGACCTCGTTGCCTATATGCTCGCGCTTTGACCGAGGCAGGCCGACCGATCCCGGCACATCTTCGAAGGAGGTTCTCATGCGTCTTCTTGCAACTGCTTTGGGGTTGGTGCTGTTTTCCGCATCGCCCCTTATGGCCCAGATCGGAAACCCGGCCGGCATGGCCCCGGATACCAGGATGGAGGCGCCGGGCCAGCCGGCGCCTCACCAGACCAACTACCAGGACCGGCTGTTCGCGCAACTGGCCGCCGCCGGCGGCGCAGCCGAGGTCGAATTCGGCAAGCTCGCGAAAAAGTCCGGCAACTCCGCCGTCACGGCATTTGCCGGCCGCATGGTCGACGACCACTCGGCGGCGAACGCGAGACTGAAATCTCTCGCTGAGACCAACAAGATCCCGCTGCCGGAAGGGCTCGATGAGGAGCACAAGCGGCAGCGGGCCGAGCTTGAAAAGCTCGACGGGCTGAAGTTTGATATTGCCTATATCAGCGGGCAGATCACCGATCACCAGAAGACGGTGCAGCTGCTCATATGGGAGATAGGGTCGGGACAGGACGCCGACCTTCAGCATTTCGCCTCCGAGACTTTGCCGACCGTGCTCGAGCACCTGCAACTGGCGCGCGACATCAAGGCGGAACTGGCAAGCCAAGCGATCGCCGACGCCACCACGGCGCCGACCAGGCAGTAGCCCGCCCGCGGCAACATCAAGCTGTCTCCTGCATTGTTGCTCGGCCAGTCTCGTCGCGCTTTTCTTGCGGTGAGTGGCCGCCTACGACCCCGTGCGCAGCGGTAGTCGGGAACATCAGCGCCAAACTGCCGTTTGGCATATTATCGCGGGAGAAGGTGTTGCAGCGGATCGTATCAGGAGCTCTGGCAGGACTTGCGGCCACGCTGGCGATGACCATCGCCATGCGGCACCTTCATCCGTTGCTCGACGACCGGGACCGTTATCCTTTGCCACCGCGCGAGATCGTCGAGCGTGTCGCCACCGCCGGTGACGAGCAGGACGCGCGAACAAGCACGCTGCTTGCCCATTTCGGCTTTGGAGCGCTGACCGGCTCGATTTTTGCGCTTCTGCCCATGCGCCGTGGCAACGGCATCCTTTACGGCCTCGGCGTGTGGGCGCTCAGCTATCTCGGATGGATCCCCGCCGCCCATATCCTCGCGCCAGCCTGGCGGCACCCCGCCTACCGAAATCTTCTGATGCTGGCTGTCCATGTCGTCTGGGGCGCGACCCTCTCCAGATCTCTGAGCGAGCTCGAAGCCGCAAGCAGCGAAGTGTTTGGTCTGCCCGCCGGCCCAAGGGCGGCGATATCGGAAATTCGTGAGGAGCCAGGCTGATGGCTCCAGGGCAGCGGGCTTGTAGATGCCACGGTAATTTCTCGTTTTCCGTCCGGGTCATTCGCCGGCCTACGCGTAGCGGTCGTGGCGGCGCACCCAGTCCATTCCCTCAGCTTCGTTGCGCCCCATTGGCATGAGGTCGAGTATGGCGTAGGTGCCCATCATCACCTCCACACCGCGGCCGTAGGTGGAGTAGGTGTGAAAGACGGTGCCAGCCTTATCCTTGTAGAAGGCGCTCAGGCCAGGCCATTCCTCGCCGGTTTCCCGCCATTCGCCGAAGTTGTAGTCGATGTGCCCGGTGGCGACCTCTTCGGGCGTAAAACTGACCCGGAAATCGTAGTTGAACGGACTGCCGTTCGAGGACACCCATCGGAACTGCCAGCCCATACGTCTGCGATAGCGCTCGATATCGGCAAGCGGCGCGCGCGAGACGGCGATCATGGTTACATCGTGATGCGCCAGATGCTTGTTCATGCCGTCAGTGTGGTCAGCCATAAATGAGCAACTCGGGCACCCTTCCTTCCACCCCGGCGCGAACATGAAATGTTGCACGAGAAGTTGCGAACGGCCGTCGAAGAGATCGGCGAGCGCACGGGGACCATCCGGCGTGGCAAACAAGTATTCCTTCTCGATGCGCACCCATGGCAGGGCGAGCCGCTCGCGTGCGACCTTGTCGCGAAGATGCGTGAGTTCCTTCTCCGCTCGCAGGAGGTCCCGGCGGGCGGTCAGCCAGTTGTCGCGTGAAACAACAGCGTGTTGCATTGTCAGTCTCCTCTGGTTTGCTGGACGGAAGTGTTGCGGTGCCGCGAACGGGCGGAAAACAGCTTCAGCCACGGCGATACTTGAAAGAGGCTCATCAGCAGGTACATCAGGGCCATTTCGTTGATCGGCATGAAAGGCGAGGCGGCAGAGCACATTGTCATGCCTGGCGAGCCGACAGCAGAAATCCAGGACATCAGTGCAAAGGTCGGTGCGGCTGCGAGCCCGAGCCAGCGGCCAAGATGGACCTGCCCAAGCAACGAAGTGGCTTTCTCTTTTGCTGCAAACATCGTCATTTCCGGTCCTGCGGTCGAATTCGCCGTTTCCACGGTTTCGATAAAAAGACGCTATCTCGGGCAGCCGGAGAGGTGAGAGTTACAAGTGTGACGGGATTTCAATGTGGGGCTGCAAACGGACCTGCAGCAATCGCCTACCGCAATAATCGGGAGCGCGCATTAGCCCTAATCCAACGCAATCTCACCGCGATCGGCCGACACGGAAACGAATGAGACGACTCCCGGTTGTTGGCAGGGTTGACCCAATGCGGTCATTCAGCGCGAGCGTCGCTTGCTGGAACTGCGTTGGTCGGTCGGGAAGCCAATGGTGTTTCTAATGGAACGCTAATATACAATGGACGCTCGAACGAGCAGCGCCTGCCAAATACCTGGGGGAACGCCATGCGAAGCCTCGTGTTCACGATGTGTATCGCCACCGCAACTGCCGCCAGCGCCCATGATTGGTACGAGGACAGGATTGACCCACTGACGAAATTCAAGTGTTGCGGTGGCTCTGATTGCCGCGCCATACCTCGGTCGTCGGTACGGTCCAGGATAGACGGTGGTTACACTTACTTGCCGCATAATTTCAACATCCCACGGGACCGTGTGCAGGAATCGCCGGACGGCCAATACCACATCTGCGAGAGTACCTACGTCGTCACTAATCAGCTGTATTGGCGTTGCTTTTTCGCACCTCGCGCAAATGTCTCTCTAATTCTCCCACATTAAGATACTGTCTGAATTCCTTGCCGCCCGTACAAGTGGAGCTGGACCAGTCCCAGCGCTTCGGCCGGAGAAGCAGCTGTTGTGATCGATCATCCGGGGAACATTTTCGTCAGTCTTCTATTAAGCAGAGAAGCTGGTTTGGAGCAGATCAATGGGCATTTTTTCCGACCTTGATAAGAAATTGACGGAAAATCTCTACGCACACGGCAACGACCTCGTCGATCCTGCTGCGGATCTTCCCGGGAGCGTCGAGGAACGGGTCGAACTCTTGATGCCGTTCGTTCAGCCCGAGGTTCCGCCCCATCGCGTTAGAGACCGTGGTCATGCGGCGCCGGGAGGACAATCGTGTGGGAGCAACGCTGCAAGCGCGCACCATAAACAGCAGTAAACGTCGCCACCTTCGACTTGAATGCCTATGGTCATCAACCCTGAGCAGCTGGCCGAAAGACGTGTGCTTTCGCAGCGCCGGAAAAACACCGACGATGTGGAGGAGATACGCGCCGAATAGAACGGCGACGATCTCGTGGCTGCCGGAGATCGGGGTCCGATGAGAATTCTCGTTGTTGGAGCCACCGGCTTGATCGGCGCTTCGATCTGCGCCCGCCTCGTTTCCCAAGGACATGAGGTGGTCGGCATCGCCCGTAGCCCGCGGGCAAATGCCGCCCGTGATTACCAGACATTGGTGCTGGATATGGCAGCCGCACTACGCCCTGAAGATTGGCTGCCGCATCTGACTGGCGTCGATGCCGTGGTGAACTGTGCCGGCGTTCTGCAGGACAGCCCGCGCGAAAAGACCGGGCAAGTCCATCGCGATGCGGCGGCGGCTCTTTTTCTCGCCTGCGCGCGGGCAGGCGTTGCCAAGGTGATCCACTTCTCGGCAATGGGTGTGGATCGGGCACAGCCTTCGTCGTTCTCGGCGACGAAATATGCCGGCGATCAGGCGCTGATGGCGCTTGACCTGGACTGGATAATCCTTCGCCCTTCGGTGGTGCTCGGCCGGCCCGTGTTTGGGGCCAGCGCATTGTTTCGCGGTCTGGCCTCGCTGCCGATCCTGCCGTCAATGCCAGATACCGGCCGGCTGCAGGTCGTGCAACTCGAGGATGTGGTCTCGACGGTGCTCTTCTTTCTCAATCCCGGCAGTCCGTCTCGTCTGGCGCTGGAACTCGCCGGTCCCGAACAGCTGACCATGGATGAGATCGTCGGTACGTTCCGCCGCTGGCTCGGCTGGGCTCCTGCAGCCAGGCTGGTCTTGCCGGGCTGGGGCGCGCGGCTTCTCTATCGCCTCGGCGATTTTGCCGCGATGCTCGGCTGGCGGCCCCCAATGCGCACCAACGCCGCCAGGGAGATCGCACGGGGGGCGCTCGGAGATCCCTCGGACTGGATTTCCCTGACCGGCATGCGGCCACAAAGCCTGGCGCAGTTCCTCGCGCTCAATCCTGCGACGGTGCAGGAAAAATGGTTTGCCGGGCTTTATGTTACCAAGCCGGCAATCTACGTCGTGCTGCCGTTGTTCTGGATCATGACAGGGATTGTGTCGCTGACCACTGGCTACGGCAACGGCATCGGCCTCATGCAAAGCACGGGGGCTGGCATCTTGTCGGCGCCTGCCGTGATCGCCGGCGCTCTTGCCGACATCGTCGTCGGCGCACTCATAGCCTGGCGGCCAACGGCGCGAAAAGGCCTCTACGCCGGCATCGCGCTGTCGCTGTTCTATCTGGTCGTGGGCACTTTCCTGCGCCCGGACCTGTGGAACGAACCACTTGGGCCATTCCTGAAGGTCTTGCCGATCATCGTCCTTCACTTTGTTGCCTTGGCGATCCTGGAGGAGCGCTGATGCTCTATTTCGTGCTGAAGTTCCTGCACGTCATCGGTGCCAGCGTGCTGCTTGGCACCGGCGCCGGCATCGCGTTCTTCATGCTTCTCGCCCACAGGACCGGCAATGCGGCAACAATTGCGGCAGTGGCGCGCATCGTCGTGGTCGCCGACTTTCTCTTCACGGCAACTGCCGTCGTGGCGCAGCCGATAACCGGCGTCGCGCTCGCCTGGCTGGCGGGCTACTCGTTTTCCGAAGGCTGGATCGTGCTGTCCATTGCGCTCTATATCGTCACCGGCGTGTTCTGGCTGCCGGTGGTGTGGATGCAGATGGAAATGCGCAATCTGGCGTCCGAAGCCGCCAAAACGGGGGGGCCGCTGCCGGCCCGGTATACCAGGCTCTTCCGGCTGTGGTTCGCCTTCGGCTTTCCCGCCTTTGCTGCCGTCCTCGGGATTTTCTGGCTGATGATCGCGCGGCCGACGATCGAGTGGTGACGCCTTACCGCGATAATGCATGTCGCGAAAGCATGCCCTCGGGCTTGAACCGAGGGTGCGCAGCGGTTTTGCGACAACGACATGCATAAACAACAACTTATAGCGCGTCACATGAATCCGTTCAAATTGCGACGCGCTTTGGATGCCATGGCTTCGATTTCGGCGCTGGAACATCTTTCCCATGAATGCGTTCGGCGCGGATGGATCAACCCGCGCGCAAACGCCGACATTCAGCCTCGTCCGCGACTGAAGCGGATGTTCTCATCGTTGGCGGTGGACCTGCAGGGCTGGCGGCGGCTATCTATCTCGCCAGGTTCCGTCATCGGGTCGTCGTGGTCGACGCGGGTGAACCGCGCGCGAGGCTGATTGCGGAAAGCCGCAACTGTCCGGGATTTCCGGAAGGGATCAGCGGCCCCGATCTTCTGCAGCGGCTTCGTTCCCAGGCCGCCAAGTTCGGAGCGACACTGATCCAGGATCACGCGTCATCGGTCGAGCCGACCGTAGGCGGGTTCGGCGCCGAAACCAACGGCGGGCGGATCGTCGCCCGCAAGGTATTCCTGGCGACAGGTATGGTCGATGTCGTGCCTGCAATTCCGCGTCTGCGCGAGGCCATCGCCAAAGGCAGCGTACGCCTTTGCCCGGTTTGTGACGGCTACGAAGTCATAGATCGTCAGGTCGCGGTCATCGGTCACGAGGCGCAGGTGCTGCGAGAGGCCTTGTTCCTCAAGCAGTATACGCAGCACGTCACAATGATCGCACGCTATCTTCCAGATTTTTCCGCCAGCACACGACGCGTGGCCACGGAAGAGAACATTGCTATTTGCGACGCATTCAAAAAGTTTGTTCCCACCGACAGCGGCTACCAGGCCATCCTCAAGGACGGCGAGGTGCGCCATTTCGACGTCATCTATCCGGCGATGGGATGCCAGGTGCGTTCCGACCTTGCGCTGGCAATGGGCGTCAAATGCTGCGACGAGGGCTATGTCATCGTCGACAAGCATCAGCGGACTTCGGTCGAGGGGGTGTATGCCATCGGCGACCTGGTCAAGGCTCTGAACCAGATCGCAGTCGCCTTCGGCCACGCTGCGATCGCTGCGACCGATGTTCACAATGACCTGGCCCTCGGCTACGAATAAGGCCCCTGAACATTAAAGGGCACAGATATACAGTAGGCGGAGTATAGGGCGAGCGGCATGGCGCCAGTTAATGTCATGTTGCTGGGCTCGCCAGCCCTTCCAATAGTGTGTTCAAGGCCGCATCCAAGGGCGCCGATCCCACCTTCTCGGGCACCAGGAGCCCATCGATCGCAAGCATGGTCATGCCGTGGATGAGCCCCCAGCCGGCTGCCGCCTGACCTTCTATAGGCCGCTTGCGAATGCTTCCCGCGGCCTGGCCGCGCCGGAGGATTTCGAGGAGAACATCGAATACCGCCAGCGCCCTTTCATTGAGATGCATTCCCACCGCTTTCCCTTCCTCCGCACTAAACATCAGGCGGTAGAGAGCCGGGTTGGCCGTTCCGAAGGCGACGTAGGCACGAGCTATCGGAGTAATTTGGTCGCGCAGAGTTTTAGGCGCTTCAGATTTCGCTGCCGATAGGGACTCGCGCAGCCGGTCGAACCCAATCATGGCGATCTCCGCAAGCAGCGCGGCCTTATCGGGGAAGTGCTTGTAGGGTGCCGCGTGGCTTACGGCAGCCCGGCGGGCGACTTCCCGCAGCGTGAACTGCCAGCCCTTCTCCTCCCGAAGCATATCCAACGCCGTCTCGATAACCGCACGACGGAGATCACCGTGGTGATAAGGGCGGTTGGATGCGTCCTGCATGGTACCTCAAAGTTTCTTGTGAATACATTGTTGACACTGGCTACTTAAGGGGCTACATCAGGGGCGTAAGTTTCTTCTGTCTACATCGGAGTGGACCATGAGCGCAATCGCAAAAATCAAAGGGATCTATGAGCGGGGCCGTTGGAACCTCTCCAACCTTCTGCGCGCGCCCTTCAGACAGCCAATCGATACCATCTTCAACATGATGCTCCGGTGACCAGCATGCCGTCTCAAATCGAGCTCAGGAGCATCAGCACATGACGACCGACCCATTGTTGCCACTGCACGGCTCCTGCGAATGTGGCGCTTGCTCGTTCGAGGTGCGTACTGCCCCGAAGGGTAGATTCCGGTGCCACTGCCTGATTTGCCAGGCGTTCAACGGCAAACCGTTTGCGGACGTGGCTGCCGTTCGCGCCAAGGGTGTCGTGCTGAAAAACGCCGGCAATGTTTCATTCAAGAAATACCGTCCGCCGCCGAACTTCAATCGCGGGGCCTGCCGGACCTGCGGCAAGCCGGTTGTGGAGGTTGCGGGCTTTGGGCCGTTCAAGACGATGTTCATCCCGGCCAGCAATTTCGAGCCCGGGGCCCGGCTGCCGCCGGTTCGGATGGATATATTCTATCACCGTCGTGTGCTGGACATGCCCGGCAGCCTGCCCAAGTACAGCGGCTATTACCCGAGCCTTTTGGCAGTCGGGAAAATGATCATGAGTGGCTTGTGAATTGGTGAGTCGATTTACTGGGTGCCATCGACGTGATGGTCTCGGCGCTGTCCGGCATCTACCTGTCGTCATGCGGCATCATCGGCTCGATCTTCGGCAAGATCGGCCAGGTTCATCACGGCGCTCACCGAACTGAACTATGCTTTTGGGCGTGACATGGCGGCGCGGCCAGATCCTTACGGCGTTACGGGGGATGGCTCACGTATATCTGTGCCCGTTTCATGCCCGGGGGCCGATAAGCTCTCGAAACCTACCTCGCTAGCGCAGCATGGCTGCTAGCACGAAGGCCGCGGCCGCTACGAGAACGACTGCGGCAATCACCAGCACCGGCCAGTTCTTGCCAGGCTGAAGAACAGGCTCGCTTCCTGCCGGCCGCATCGCATCGCCGAAGCTTGCTTCATTCGTGAACTCTGGCTGTCGCCGTGGACGAGCCTCAGCGACAGGATTTTGCACATCTGCCGCTTCCGCGTCGGTCTCTTCAGGTGCGGCGGCAGGGTCGAACCCCGGGGTCTTATCCCTTGTCGCCCCGGCCTGAATATAGCCTCTCGCTTTGGTCTGATCTCGTCGTGCAGCCATCATGGTCTCTCCCTGGCAACCAAACTTCGATCTGCCTCAGCGGTTCCAGTGTGCGCAGCATTTGCCGAACAGACCCGATTTCTGAACAGATTTGGCGGTGATCCGGCTTCTCCGGAACAGAGGGCGCCGTTCGCAGTTGTGTTGGATCATCGCCTGGTGAGTTGGCCATGCCGTCTGCACTTGAGCAACTGGCTCAATCCGTGAAAGAGCGACGAGCGATCTTGTTCGTTGGGGCGGGGGTGTCGATGAGCGTCGGCCTGCCATCCTGGGAGAAGCTCATCGAGCATATGGTGGATGAACTCGGCCTCGATCGAGACGTGGTCGACAGGCCTGAGTCCAGTTACCAGGCTCTTGCCGAATATTACCGGCTGAAGCATGGCAGTCTCGGCCCCTTGCGCAGCTGGATGGATCGCGAGTGGAGCGTCTCGCGGCAAAAAGTCAAGGGATCGGCGATCCACAAGCTGATCGTGTCACTCGATTTTCCGATCATCTACACCACCAACTATGATCGAAACCTTGAGGTTGCGTTCGAAGTCCACGACCGCGCGTTCGTGAAAGTGGCCAATGCCAAGGATATCCCCAAGGTGAACGGCGAGGTTACCCAGATCATCAAATACCACGGCGATTTCGACGACGACGCGTCTCTCGTCCTGGCGGAGTCCGACTATTTCGAGCGGCTGTCGTTCGAGTCGCCGTTGGATGTGAAGTTTCGCGCCGACGCACTGGGGCGCACTGTCCTGTTCATCGGCTACAGCATGTCCGACATGAACATCCGTCTGTTGCTGTATCGGCTTTGGGAAACCTGGCGCCGGTCCGGTTATGAAAAGAATCGTCCGAAATCATTCGTCTTCATGCCGCAACCGAGCGTCGTCCAGGAAGCGGTTCTCGGACGCTGGGGCATCGACATGCTGACCGAGGAGGCCGATCGGCCGGCGGATGCTCTGGTGGCATTCCTGAGCAAGCTCAGAGACGCGATAGACCAGGTTTAGTGCGTATGCGTTCGGCCGGCCGGGAACATTGTAGATCGTTGCGACGTTCATAGCTGCGAAGGGATGCTGTTTGCGGAGGCCTATGATGGGCCAGTTCCAAATGATCGATCTCGTTTCCGTCATCGACGCCTGCACCACCGACCGCGCCGCAGGGCGATTGGTGTCGATGGCCAAAGCCGTCGAAGAGTTGCGGGTGCTGACCGGTGATTTCATCTCGCCGGACGAAATCGTGGCCAACGCACTGTCGCCGGTGGCGTGGGCGCGCGGCTGCGCGGTTCTGTTCGACGAGCAGCCGGGCGCCGACATCCTGCACGCGCCATGGCAGGACGCCTGACCGGCGCAGGACGCCTGAGCGTCGCCGAAAATCGGCAGCCGCGCCGGCCGGGCGCTGCACGCATCGCATATGCGCCGCCGGGAGCGCTGGCGGCGGTACCGCAACAGGAGTGTTTAGCCACAATCCGTGAAACCGGAGAAATGCTATGAACAAAAACGAGACCCGTTACGAACATGGCGCGACAAAGTACCCGGCAAAGAAAGATGCCGACGCGTCGGATCAATTCTCGCAGGAGGCAGCCGGCAACAAGAAGCCTGCCGGCGGCATGGGCCTGACCCGGTCAAGGGACGAGGTGGAGGACAAAACCCATCAATCCGAAGGGCAGGACCCGCCCAGGCGGTCTACGCCCAGCGCAGCGACCGAAAAGACATCCGGCGCCGGTCCGTCGATCGCCGAGCGTTCCAAGGACGCCAAGGCTCCGAAGAGCGGCCGCCAGCCAGGCGCCTACACCAAGGACTGACCGGCCAGGGAGCTCAGCCCATCATCGTCTTCAGCGGCTCCCTAGCGAGGTTTGCTTCGATCTCCTTGCGGCCCGGCGTTTCCCGCAGGGCTGTGCGCATGTTCTTGTGAAATTCGTTCGGCATGCGCGGCGGCAGCATAGGTTCATATGCGTCGACGACCGCCTCTATGATCACCGGGCCTTCCGCGGCAAACGCAGGTTGCCAAGGACATCATTTGCTCCCAGGCGATCTGGTTGAGCATGTTGTTCTTGATCACCAGAAGCTTGAGCGGAATCCTGTAACGCACGGCCGTCGAAATGTGTCGACAAGGATCTCGGCGGTGTTGGGCATGGTTGCCTCCAGTGTGTTGTCCCGGGCCAATGACCGCCCCAGGCCAAGGACAACCGGGAGAAGCAGGGCGAGGGCGCTTGTAAGAAGCGGCGCCGAGATTGACCCCTCCGGCGTGGACGAGGTGCGTGGCCGCTCCGCCTGTGGAAGAGCTGGGTGAGATAAAGCCGTGAGTGCCCCGCGCAGGGGGCGAGCACCCACAGGTTGGTTAAGACGTTGTCGACGACACCCCAGCGCCGTAGAAACCGGTCTCCCGCATGATGCCGTAGTGCAGGGCCACGGCGTTCAGTTTGCGCTGCCACGTGTGTAGGTTGCGGCAAACATCCCGGCCGCTGGCGCGGCGTATGGGCCGAGCAATTCGCCTTACCGGCAGAAGCAGAAAACGCTAGAATGAACTCCGCGACGGTTCCAACTGCGCCAACGACGAGCGCGATGAGCGCGGCGCTCTCCCGAGCGGATTCTGGTGCAACTCCTACCACGTGGCGCTCATGCACCCGGAGACTTGAGTGCGAGGGAACGTGGGGATTCCGCTCACCCGTCTGCTGACACTTTGACTTCGCTTGGTGCGCGTCAGGCCTGACTTCCGGCTGATCTTCAGATAGCGGCGATGTCCAGCTTCGAGCCGTCGACCAGACGCGACAGGCGGAACGGTGTAGGATCGACGCAAGGCGTGTCGTTTACGACAAGCTCTGCGGCCAGATAGCCAAGCCCCGGGCCCAAACCGAAGCCGTGGCCCGAGCAGCCCGCCGCGAGGACGAGGCCTTTCACCCCGTCCACCTGCGACACCACAGGCACTGCGTCCGGCGTGCAATCGACGAAGCCGCCCCAGGCACTATCGATCTCTATATCGCCGAGTTGGGGGAAGGTCTTCCGGACACTCTCCACCACTTGGCTTACCAGCCATTTTAAGGGTGGAGGATCCAGCACCCGATTCTGTTCGAAGATCCGATCGTCGCTGGTCAGCAGCGCCGGCATTGAATCCGGCCCCGAAAGGAACGATTGGCCGATGCCGAGCCTGACGTTCTTCAGGCGACGCAAGAATTGCGGCATGAATTCCCGGCTATACCGGATAGCCTGGGGCGTGATTTCGAGGTTCGCCTTGCCGCTGATCGCAAGCGTATAGCTGCCGTCCAGTCGGCGCGTGATCGTGCAGTAGGGTGTGGAGACCGCCTCGCCTATGTTGATTGTCGGGGTGGAACGCAGCGCGGTCTGCCGGATGCTCGCTTGGGGGAAACTGATCCCGAGCGGCCTAAGGAAGCGCGAGGACCAGGCGCCAGCGGCGCACAGCACCGCGCTGGTTCTGATGTAGCCCTTCTCCGTGTGCACGCCCGCAATCTTGCCATTGGCCAAGTCGAGCGCCCGCGCGGCGCATTCCTGGTGGATGGTGGCGCCCAGAGCTCTGGCCCCATCGGCGATAGCCGGCGCGGCGAGCGCAGGTTCGGCCTTACCATCCCGGTCCGAATAGGTCCCGCCGACCCATTTGTCGCGCGCTTCGGGGACGCGCTCGGCCACCTCCGCCCGGCTCAGCATGCGGGTGTCGACCTCGTACTCCCTGGCGACCTCACGCCACCTTTCCCAGCTGGCGAGCACAGCCTCGTCGTGAGTGGCATAGACGAGACCGCAGCGTCGAAATCCAAGGTCCCGATTGATATCGCGCGTCAGCTCGTCCCACAGTCGCATGGAGATCACCGAGAGCGGCAGTTCGCGCCGATCGCGGTTCTGCTGGCGGCACCAACCCCAGTTTCGGCTCGATTGTTCACAGGCGACGTGGCCCTTCTCGAGCAGAGCCACAGAGAGGCCACGCTTCGCCAGGAAATAGGCGGCCGTAGAGCCGAGGATGCCGCCGCCGACGATGACGACGTCGACCTCGGCCGGGAGACGCTCATCGCTGTGAATGCGTTCGACTCGGGGCGACATGTTCCGACCAACCTCGGCTGCCAAGAATGCGGAAGCAAAGTTCCGATCAGCCCTTCATCGCATCGTGCGCTCGAAAGAATGTGCCGAAATCATCCAGGACTTCGCCAGATGTGCGGGTTTTTGATCCCTTGATCGATACGAGCTGCTCAAGCCCGACCGAGTTCCAGTTCGGCGCAGGGCGGCGTAACCTGCTCGCGAGTCCGTTGGATCGCGCTTGAGGTTCTGAGCCTGCGAGCGAAGTTGTAGGCGGCAACGAAGTCGGCGAGGTGTTACCTGAGCTGATCGTGGCTCTCGTAATAGAAGCGTTTGACCGTGGCGTCCTTGATCGTGCGGTCCATCCTGTTGCAGCTTTACGCGCTCGCTGCGGCGGGGCGTCAGACGTGGACATAGGCGATCAGTCGCCGAACAACGGAGATGCTCTGATGTTCCATCGGAACACCGCGGGGAGAAAGACTGACGGATCATGGCAAATGCGGATAGCAGCCCGGAGCAGATGAGCGAATAGACGGTTTATTCGGCCGCCATCTCGGAACGATCCCGCCGCCCTGCCATTATCGCCATAAGGACAGGCTCAGATCGGGGTGGCGCACGATTGGTCCGCTTCGGCAAGGACCGTGGCCAACTGCAATCACCGGAAGTGGACGGTTCCGCCAGCGATCTGGGCCTCAAAAAATCGAACGCAAGGCACCTTGGAGGAAACCAATGGCTGGACGCAGAACCCATGAGCAGCAAGTGCGCATCATTGAAAAGCGGGAGAACACGAAGGGCGCCGGCAAGGATTTCGACGCAGAGGCTGACCTGAAGCGATCAGCAGCGGAACGTGAAGCGCTGCGCAAGGGGTCGGAAATCAGGTCCAAGACACCCGACCTCGTTGACCCTGACGATCGCAACATCCTTCGCGGAGAAAACCAGCAGAGCGTTCATCACAAGAACCGTCCCGACGACTAAGAATTGGAGCAAGCCTATGGCAAAAGGTAGCAAGAAGCACATCGGAGCGGGTGCACGGGGAAAGGGTTCCGGTGCAGGCGCCATGACCACCACCCCAAAGGACAAGCTCGAGGAAAACAAAGTCCTGTCCAACCGCGACAAGGCCCAGCACACGAAGCAACGCGGTCTGGATTCCAGGCAGATCGCGACTGAGCAGCGCCAGGATCACGCTGCCAATCGTTTGCGCGATTGACGGCTCAACCGCCGCTGGCGCGCGGTGGCGCGGCCCTGACCGGGGCCGCGCTTCAGGTTGGCTGCGAGCGCAAGGGGAGGGGCCGTATGGCTCAGGCCCATTCGCCACTGAAGAGCGGTTCTATCGGATGGCACGATTTGGTCATTTTGAGTTCGCGCAGAAATATCGCCGCGCTCGACGATCTCCATCGGTTGTCGGTCCTTGCTAGCCGTGGCGTGCTCCTTCGGCAGATCGCGTCGACGATTTGCTCTCAAACTGCTCCGCCTCACGCAGCAGCCGGATCACCTCCGCGTCGGTGGTCTGCTCGAAATCCTCATAATACCGGCTCACCGCAACAAACGGCTCAGGCGTGGCGAGACAGACCACTTGGTCCACATCGGCTTTGATGAGGTCCAGCGTGTCCCGGGGTGCGACCGGGACGGCCAGGACGACATGCGCGGCGCGATCCTTTCTTAGCGCCTTGAGCACCACTCTGACCGTGCCTCCGGTCGCAATGCCGTCATCGACGACGATGACGGTCCGGCCCAGGACCGAAGCCGCAGGCCGGCTTCCGAGATAGAGGGTTCTGCGACGTTCGATTTCCAGCAGTTGCCGCCGCTTCTCTGCTTCGACGTACTCGTCTGACGGCCGGACCAAAGCCATCGCCTCCTCGTTGAGGACGAGCTGCGGATTTTCCCCGTCGACGACCGCGCCGATGCCATATTCGGAATGGCCCGGCGCGCCGATCTTGCGCACAAGCAGCACGTCGAGCCGGGCACCGAGTGCCTTCGCCACTTCGAAGCCAACCGGCACGCCGCCGCGCGGCAGCGCCAGCACCAGTAGATCGGTTGCCGCGAACCTGGCCAAATCGGCGGCAAGCTGGCGCCCCGCATCCGTTCGATCTTTGAACCTCAAGGCGTCAAAGCCCATGGTCTTCACCTCCAAGGTCGAAACCCTGGCGTGGTGCTGCTCAGGCCTCGCCCAAATTCAGCTTGCTGGGGAAACGGCGATTGCGGGCAAATTGTTTCATCAACCCTTGGCAAAAATTGCCGAACCATGCGATTGGCCCCCGGTTCGCAAAAAAAGCTGCTGGAACAATCGATCGCCCTGCTGCGTTCGACTGTTTTACTCCTGCCGGGGGTGCTCGATGGCGCCACGTCCTTTCTGGAAAGGCTATCTGAAGCTTTCGCTGGTGACCTGTCCGGTGGCGATGACGCCCGCAACCACCGAGAGCGAGAAGGTCCGGTTCCATACGCTCAATCGCAAGAGCGGGCATCGGGTGGTCAGCCAATATGTCGATGCCGTCAGCGGCAAGCCCGTTGCTGAAAACGACGAGGTGAAGGGCTACCAGCGCGGCGAGGACGAGTACGTCCTGCTCGAGGACGACGAGATCGAAGCGGTTGCGCTCGAGAGCACGCGCACCATCGATATCGACATGTTTGTCGATGCCGACAGCATCGGCTGGATCTGGTACGACAAGCCGCACTATCTCACCCCTGACGACCCGGTTGGGGAGGAGGCATTCTCGGTCATTCGCGACGCGATGCAATCGACGGGGACGGTCGGAATATCGCGATTGGTCATGTACCGCCGCGAACGCGCCGTCATGCTTGAACCACGAGGCAAGGGCATCGTGCTGTGGACACTGCGCTATGGCGACGAGGTTCGCGACCCCGAGGTTTATTTCGGCAAGATCGACGACGTCAAACCCGACCCGAAACTGATGGATATGGTTTCGACCCTTATCGATGAGCGAACCAGGCAGTGGGATCCCGCCATGACTGGAGATCCCGTCCAGGCGCGGCTGCTGGAGATCATTGCCTCGAAGAAGAAGGGCAAGAAGGGTCCGGCCAAGGCGAAGGCCAAGGCCGAGCAACCGGCCAGCAACGTGATCAACATCATGGATGCGCTGCGCAAGAGCATCGGCTCGGAGGCCGGAAAGCGGAAATAAGCGCCTGGGAGCAGGCTGGGCTGGGGGACAAAGGCAGCACAATGAAGGTCATACCCCGCGATCCTGCTTTCGACAGCACCCGCCGATCCAGCGATTTCCTCCTGCCGCTCGATACGCCTCCGATGGAGGCAAAGGCGGCCGATGCGATTCCCGAAGGAGACGGATGGCAATACGAACGCAAATGGGATGGTTTTCGCTGCCTGGCATTCCGGCAGGATGATGCGGTGGAGTTGCGCGCAAAGTCAGGCAAGCCGCTCGGACGGTATTTTCCCGAACTCGTCGCGACATTGAAGGAACTGCCGTCGCGCCGTTTTGTCGTCGACGGTGAAATAGTCATCTCGGTCGACGGCAAGTTTTCGTTCGACGCACTCCAGATGCGGCTTCATCCCGCCGAGAGCAGGATCCGCAAGCTGTCCGCCGAAACCCCGGCTCGCATCGTCCTGTTCGACATGCTCTGCGATGAGCACGGAACCGTCTGGTTGGCGCGGACCCTGAAAAAACGGCGAGCGATCCTTGAGGCTTTCGTCGCTTCGGCAAATCGCAGGAACATCGTGCTTTCGCACTGCACGCGCGATGTGAAGGAAGCCCGCTCCTGGTTAGGGGATGCCGGACATGGGGCGACAGACGGCGTGGTCGCCAAGCGGCTGGACGGTCCGTACCAACCGGGGGTACGCGCGATGGTCAAGGTAAAGCGATTGCGGTCGGCCGATTGCGTGGTCGGCGGCTTTCGCTATCTCAGCAACAGCCCGCAGGTCGGCTCTCTGTTGCTGGGTCTGTACAACCAGGCCGGCAAGCTCGATCACGTCGGGTTCACCTCGACCATTGCCAAGGATGACAGGGCCGAGCTTACCCGCAGGCTCCAAGCCATGCGCGAGCCACCCGGCTTCACCGGAAAGGCGCCGGGCGGGCCGAGCCGCTGGAGCACCGAGCGCAGCGGCGAATGGGAGCCGGTCCGGCCCGAACTGGTGGTCGAAGTACGCTTCGATCACGTCACCGGCGACCGTTTCCGCCACGGCACCAAGTTCCTGCGCTGGCGGCCGGACAAGGCTCCGGAGCAATGCACGTTCGAGCAAATCGCCTGACTATTCCGATGCATGCGCTTCGCAGTGCCGTCTCAAGCCGCTTTCTTGCGCCGCTTTGCGCGGTCTTCGATTGGCGCTGCGGCCGCGTGGAAATCCTGCCAGGGATCCGACGACAGCGAGGCAAGCCGCGTTGGCGTGTTCTCGACGGTAAAATAGGCCGGTCCGATGCTGGGGCCGAGTTCGTCCCAGGCAAGCGGCATCGACACCGCTGCACCCGGTCGTGCTCTTGTCGAATAGGCTGCGACCGCGGTCGCACCACGCTGGTTGCGCAGATAATCGACAAGGATTTTCCCGCGTCGTTTCGATTTGGTGATGGTCGAGACGTAGCGGTTGGGACTGTCGGCGGCCATCGAGTCGGCAATCGCCTTGGTAAAGGCTTTTACTTCTGGCCATTCGGCTTTCGGCTTCAACGGCGCCACGACGTGCAGACCCTTGCCGCCGGAGGTCTTGATGAAGGGGACAAGCCCTGCATCCTTCAGCCGGTCGCGGGTCTCGACGGCGCCTTCGAGCACTGCCTCCCAGCTCACGCCCTCGCCGGGGTCGAGATCCATGATGATCGTATCCGGACGCTCCCAATCGCTCACCGTCGAGCCCCAGGGGTGGATCTCCAGCGCCGCCGACTGGACCAGGCCGACGAGCCCGTCGAGATCATTGATGCTGATCAGCCGCTCGTCGGGCGGATCCTTGGGGTCGTGGACCAGTACGATGTTCGTGTTGAGCCCCTTCCAGGCATGCTTCTGGAAGAATTGCTCGCCCGAAATCCCGTTGGGACATCGCACCAGCGCCAGCGCTCGGCCGACGATGTAGGGCGACGCATAGCGCCAGACCTCGGCATAATAGTCGGCGAGACCTTCCTTGGTCACGCCCTCGTCCGGCCAGTAAAGGCGGTCGGGATGAGTAAGCTTGACGGTCCGGCGCTGAGGTTGGGGCGCTGCCTTGCTCGTCTTCGGCGTCTCGCGCACGATCTCCTTCGCCGGCTTGTCTTCGCGCAATCCGCGGAACGAGGCGTGGCGCAGATTGCCGTCGGCGGTCCACGCCCGGAACTCGACTTCGGCGACGAGATCCGGCCTGACATAGCGGACTTGCCGAGCCTCCTCGGCGCTCAGACGCTCGTCGAACGGGCTCGACGGAACGCGCATCCGCTCGAGCTTCTTGAACAGGCTCTCGGCGACCGCCGCTGTGTAGCCGGTGCCGACGCGCCCGACATGATGAAGCTTGCCGTGGTCATAGACACCCAGGACAAGCGAACCGATCGCCTTGCGCGAGGTTGTCGAGGGGATAAAGCCGGCCACGACAAATTCCTGCCGCGCCGAACATTTCGACTTCACCCAGTTCTTGCTGCGGCCGGCGCGGTAGGGCGCATCGCGAAGCTTGGAGACGATGCCTTCCAGGCTCAGCCGACAGGCATGTCGCAGCACCAGGGCGCCGTCCTCCTCAAAATGGCCGCTGTAGCTGATGATGCCGCTGTTACTGCCGATGATTTTTTCCAGCAATTCCTTGCGCTTGATTAAGGCAACGTCGCGCAGATCGTAGCCGTCGAGATGAAGCAGGTCGAAGACGTAGAAGTGAAAGCGATCACTGCGGCCCTCGCTGAGATCGGCTTGCAGCGCGGAAAAATCCGATGCGCCGGCTGACGTCTCGACCACGAGTTCACCGTCGATCAGTGCCGTCCCGACAGGGATATCGGCCAGCGCCGAAACGACCGCCTTGCCGAATTTCTTCGTCCAGTCGAGACCGCTCCGCGTCAACAGTTTGACGCGGCCGGCTTCGATCCTGGCCTGTAGCCGGTAGCCGTCGAATTTGATCTCGTGCAGCCAGCGCTCGCCCGACGGCGCTGACGAGACCAGGGTCGCTAGCGTCGGCTCGACGAAATCGGGAAGCGCCGCCTTCTTGGCGCCCTTTATCTTTGACGGTTCGGGAACGCTGACAGTGGCGGGGGCCACTTCCGCTGGAGCTGGCCTGGTGCTGCCGCCGCGGCGCCTGCGAATGCGGCCTGTCTTGGACGACCAGCCGGGCTCTTCGCCGGCGACGTCGTCGATCTTGCGGCCGGTCGCGACGGATTCCGGCCGCTCGTCCAGAATGTCGGGATCACGTTCGGTGCGCGCGTCGTCGTCGTCGCCTTTGATCAGCAGCCAGTTCTCGCGCTTCTCCCGGGGCTTTCCGGCCATCCGCACAAGATGCCAGCGGCCGCCAAGCTTCTCGCCGTGAAGTTCGAAATCGAGATGGCCTTTCGCATAGCCGCGATGCGCGTCGCCGATCGGCGTCCAGGTGCCTCTGTCCCAAAGGAGGACGGTGCCGCCGCCATACTCGCCCTTCGGGATTGTGCCTTCGAAGTTGCCATATTCCAGAGGATGGTCCTCGACGTGGACGGCAAGACGCTTCTCGCCGGGGATCAGGCTCGGCCCTTTTGTGACGGCCCAGCTCTTCAGGACGCCGTCCATTTCGAGACGAAAATCATAATGGAGCCGGGTGGCATCGTGCTTCTGTATGACGAAGCTGTTGCCGGTCCTCGGCGCCCTGCGGCCCTGCGGCTCCGGGGTAACGGAAAAATTGCGCTTCTTGCGGTAGGTCTCGAGCGCCATCGGTCAGCCGGCCTTCCGACGCGGCGCTGTCTGCTTCGCCTTGGCATGGCGCGCTGGCTTTGACTTTGCCGCGGGCTTTCTTGTCGAGGGCTGCTTCCCGCCAACGCCGGCACTCTGGCGCAGCGCATCCATAAGGTCGACGACCCTCTCCCGCTTGGCCGGCTTCGGAACGGCGATCTTCTTGCCCTCGAGCTTTGCCTTCACAAGCTCGGCCAGCGCCGCCTCATAACGGTCGTCGAATTTGGTCGGATCGAATTTGCCTTTCTTGGTCTTGATGATGTGTTCGGCCAGTTCGAGCATCTCGCCCTCGATCTTCAAGTCGGGGATGTTGTCGAAAGCCTCCTCCGCCGAGCGCACCTCGTAATCGAAATTCAGCGTCGTTGCGACCAGGCCTTCGTCATAGGCGCGGACGAGCAGGGTCCGGACGCGCCGAAACAGGACGGTCTGGGCGATGGCGGCGACTTTCTTCCTGCGCATGCCTTCGCGGATCAGCCCAAACGCTTCCTCCGCGTGTTTGTCCGACGGGGCCAGGTAATAAGGCTTGTCAAAATACACGTCGTCGACATCGGAACAGCCGATGAAGGCCGAGACCGACAGCGTCTTGTCGCTCTCGGGAACAGCGGCTGCGACCTCATCGGGTTCGAGCGCGACGTACTCACTCGAGCCGATCTCATAGCCTTTGACCTGGTCGTCCTTCTCGACCGGCTTGCCGCTATCGCTGTCGACGAAGGCGCGATGCACCCTATGACCGGTGGCGCGGTTTATCGTGTGGAAGGCGATCCGCTCGGAGGTTGAGGCAGCCGTATAGAGCGCCACCGGGCAGCTGAGTTCTCCGATTTTCAGAAAACCCTTCCAATTTGCTCTCGGCGCCAAGACGATAGCCTCACTGTCACAAGCGTTACACAGGAAATGCAACGTGGCGGCGCCGAGATTTGTTCCTTTGGCGCCTGCTCTGCGATGATCAGAAGGGTCCTGGGCCAGCAGACAAGCCATTCCGCTGCAACCAAATTCACCACCCGTCGTTGTCGAGCAGCAAGGGAGCGGTTGGCCATGACGGGATTATCCATGAGGAGACTGTCGTTTTTGTCGGCGCTGGTGGCGACTCTGGCTCTGGCGGGTTGCAGCAACGAGGCCGAGCCGACACAGGGCAGCACCAGCAGCACTGAGCCGACCCAGAGCAACACCAACACCGTCGATCAAAATCCCGAAGTCGACAAGGACCCGACGCCGAAGACGACCACGGGCGGCGATCAACCCGGAACGCCGCCCGCGCAATGAGGGATCGGCCGACCGACCGGATTCTCCCGGATGCATTACGCGCGACAAGGGCAAAAGATCTCATCCCGACGGGCTCTGTTCGACCAGATGGTAGCTATACCGGTCGCGAATGAAGGCGTTGAAAAACCGGCCTTTTGACCAGGCCTTGCGGAATGCCGCATAAGTTTGCGGCGGCACGTCGTTGAAATCGTAGCGATTTCCGCTTGGGACAAACCATACGGAGAGGGTCCTCGTCGCCGGGTCGTAATTGATGCTTTGGATAACAGTTGAAGGCATTTCCCAACACTCGACGCGCCTGGGCAATAACCCGCCCCGGCAATCCGGGTTCCATCTCGCGCATGTGGAGGCAATGATCCGGCGGGCCCCAAGGCCTTGCCGCCACGGGCCGGCTTCACCAATTAGGGTTGATGCCATCGCTCAAAACCAGGCAGCCGCAATTCGCCGGACAAGGCGACCTGTTTCTCGCGCCCGACTTTCAGGCACGTGACGACCTGCCGGAAGGATTTTGTTACCAGCCGGAGCTGATCACGGCGGAGGAAGAGGCTGAACTGGTGCGCCAGCTCGAAAGTCTCTCCTTCCAGCCTTTCGACTTTCATGGCCATCTCGCAAACCGTCGCGTCGTTGGTTTTGGCCAGCGCTACGATTTTGACCAACGCAAGGTCGTCGAGGCGCAGCCGATCCCTGCTTTTCTGATGCCGCTCAGAGACAAGGTGGCAGCATTTGCGCGGCTGCCCGCCGATGCTTTCGTGCAGGTCTTGATCAACGAGTACCGGCCCGGCGCGGGTATCGGCTGGCATCGCGACAAGCCGCAGTTCGATGCCGTGGCCGGCGTTTCTCTTCTTGCGCCATGCAGCTTTAGGCTCCGCCGGAAGAACGGCACGAGATGGGCTCGCGAGACCATCACCCTCGAGCCAAGGTCGGCTTACCTGATGACGGGTCCGGCGCGCACCGAATGGGAGCACAGCATCCCGCCGGTTGCCGCGCACCGCTATTCGATCACCCTGCGGACCCTGCGGCCGCAACGGTCGCCTCGATCAGAAGCGATAGTTCGATGACCAGAATCGAGACCGGCTCCTGTTTTTGCGGTTCGATAAGTGCTGACATGCATGGTGACCCGTTCTGGATCTGCTCCGATCACGATGACGATTGTCGCAAGGCGATAGGCAGCCCGCTGACCGTCTGGGTCGGCTATCGGCCGGCCCAATTCAGATTGCTCACCGGCACGCCAAAAAAATTCTCAAGGACCCGAGGCGTGCTCCGCACCTTCTGCGCCGATTGCGGGACATCCATAGCCTACTTCGACCAGGGGCTTCCCGAGGAACTTTATCTAACGATCGGCTTCTTCGACCACCCCGAGCGCTTTGCGCCGCAGGCTCATGCCTATTGGGACATGAAGCTGCCGTGGGTGGAATTCGGCGACGATCTGCCGCGTGTGGGAAGATATTCAAGGCGTCGCGATCCGGCGGTCGGAAATCCGGCCGACCGGTAACCGGCAAAGCCGCCGATGCTACCCGAATGGCCAGCTGAATTGAATTGCGATCAGTTTGTAATCCAAACGAACCGGCATCATCGCTTCTTCACGCCGCTTTCGATACTATCTGTTGAGCGCAAGGCATAGATCGGCACAGGCAGCAAGATTTGGCACAACGATCGGGAAGCGCAGACCTTCCACTTCATGGCGGACGCGTGCCGAAATGGCTTGGTGACCGTATGACGCGCCTTGGCGCGGTCATGTGCGGGGCGATCATTCACCATTACGGACGCGAAGAGCTGCTGCGCCGGCTGGCGCACCCCTTCTGGTTCCAGTCGTTTGGCGCCGTCATGGGAATGGACTGGCATTCCTCCGGCATCACGACCAGCGTCATCGGTGCCCTCAAACGTGGTTTGGCTCCGCTCTCCGGCGAGCTCGGTGTTCACGTGTGCGGCGGCCGCGGCGCGCATTCGCGCAAAACCCCGCATGAGCTTGCCGTCATCGGCGAGCGCGTCGGCTTCGATGGAGCAGGCCTGGCAATGGCCAGCCGGCTCGTCGCCAAGGTTGACAGCGCCGCCGTCCAGGACGGCTTCGACCTTTATCTGCATGGCTTTATCGTCACCGATGACGGCGACTGGGTCGTGGTGCAGCAGGGCATGAACGGCGACAGCAAGGTGGCGCGCCGCTATCACTGGCTGTCCGAAGGCCTGAAGAGTTTCGTCGACCAGCCGCATGCCGCCATCGAAGGCGCCAACCAGGGCGAGATCGTCAACCTGACCGACCGCCGCGCCGACGCCTCGCGCAAGGGACAGTTGGATCTGCTGCAGGATCTCGGACCGGATCGCATTCTGAGGGAGTTCGCGGCGCTCGAACGTGACGTGGCTGCCGCACCGGAGCCCGACCAGCCAATGCTGCCGCACCTGGTCATGCCGGCGCACCACGACGTTCGCGAAAGCGATGTCGTCATGCGTCGTCTTCATGGCAACATGGCGGCGGCTGCCGAGCGTGGCCCCGCCGATTTCTCCGAACTTCTCCTGGTCCCCGGCGTCGGTGCGCGCACGGTGCGGGCGCTGGCGCTGGTCGCCGAGGTTTTGCATGGCGCGCCATGCCGGTTTTCCGATCCCGGGCGCTTCTCGCTGGCACATGGCGGCAAGGACAGGCATCCATTCCCCGTGCCGCTGAAGGTCTATGACGAGACGATCGGCGTGCTGAAGTCGGCCGTCCACAAGGCCAGGCTCGGTCGCGACGAAGAAATCGGTGCCTTGAAGCGGCTCGACGACCAGTCACGACAGGTCGAACGCTATGTCACCGGCCCCAGTCTGAAGGAAATCGTTGCCGGAGAGTTCGATCAGTCGCATCTGCTCGGCGGCCGCAGCGTGTGCGGCTGGGAGACCGCACCCGAGGCGCCCGCGGATGCTAAACAAATCAAACAAAAGGGATGATCGGACCGGAACGCAGTTCAGCGGACCTGGCCTGATCCGTGTTCAGGCATCCAGATCAATCAAGGCGATGCCGAGTTCCGGACGTTTTCTGCGGCGCAGATGACCAGGCGTTTCCACCAAAGTGACTTCGAGTGTAGGCCGAACAATGCCATCGAGCAGATGTCCGCCCTTCGTGCTGCCGTCGCGCAATCCGAGCACCGCATGGACGTGAAGGCTGGGCTTGCCGTCGTCGCCGATCGCAATGTCGCCGATCGCGCTGAGCACCTCGCACTGCTCCAGCACCGGGATTTTCCGATAAGTTTTTTCCTCGATGTCGAACCAGCCGACAGTCGCCTTTTCGAAGGCGCCGAGCGCGGTCAGCGAGGCGCCGCCAATATCGTTATCGACAGCGAAAGATGTGAGCGCCGCGAACGCTTCCTCGCCGGGATCAAGCACCACAACGAACGTCCTTTGTCCGGCGCTTTCGGCGACGAGCTGCGATTTCATGATTTCACTCCAGACGCTGTGTCGGCTTTGGGTTGTCATTCGATCGAGATGTTGAACGGAAAGCTGGCTGGCGAGTTCCCATAGCGCCGTTCGAAGGTGGCGAAGATGCAGTGGCCGGAACAAGATTGCCCAGGAAGCATTGTTCCTCGCAGGCTATCTCAGAGGAGCGGACGTGGCGCCAACCGATATCATCGTCAGGCATGCGCCAACGCCGCGTGAGTTCTGGATTGGTCTTGGGCGTGCCTTTGCCGGAGCGTTGATCTTCGCCGTCCCGGTGCTGATGACCATGGAAGCCTGGGCGCTGGGCTTTCACCTTCACCCACTGCGGCTCGCCCTGTTCCTCGCTGTCACTCTGCCAATGCTGGTGCTGCTGCACAAGTACGGAGGCTTTCGCCAGACGGTGGCGCTCCGCGACCGCATCGCCGATGCTTTTGTGGCCATACTTGTGGCCGCTGTGGCGGCTACGGCGGTGTTTTTCATTTTCGGCATCGTGACCGTCGAAATGCCGCTACGGGAGGTGATTGGCAAAATTGCGGTGCAAATTGTCCCAGGCAGTCTCGGAGCATCCTTGGCACGCGCGCAACTCGGCCCGAGCTTGTTGGAGGAGGAGGACATTCCCGAGCCCGGCTACACCGGAGAGCTGTTCCTGATGGTGGTCGGAGCGCTGTTTCTTTCGGTGAACATCGCACCGACGGAAGAGGTCGTCCTCATCGCCTACAAGATGGAGCCCTGGCAGGAAATCGCCCTGGTGGTGGTCACCCTCGCTCTCATGCACGCCTTCGTCTATGAGTTCGAATTCCGCGGCTCGCACAGTCCCGAGCCAGGCGCTGGATTCGTCAGCATCTTCTTTCGCTATGCGATCGTCGGCTATGTCCTGGTGATGCTTGTGAACCTCTACATCTTGTGGACCTTCGGCAGGACCGATGGCGCCGGCTTTTCGGAGACACTCAGTGCAGTCGTGGTTCTGTCGTTTCCTGGCGCGCTCGGGGCGGCGGTTGCGAGGCTCATTCTGTGACAAGGAACCCCGTAAAAGGCGACAAGCAACAGAAGCAGTCCGACAACAAAGCAAAGACACGCAAACCCGGGACTTCCGTCACGGAGTGGGTCGTGGCGGGGATAAGCTCGGCAGTTCTGCTTGCGGTGCTCAGTTATCTTGTCGTCGATGGCGTGAGCACGCGCGATGGGACCGCCCGGATCATTGTGCAGCCGCTTGGCGTCGCGGTCACCGAGGGGGGCTACGTGGTCGAGTTCGCCGCTGCAAACAGGGCGGGGAAATCAGTTGCTGCTGTCGAGATCAAAGGTGAGCTCCGCAACGGCGATGAGGTCGTCGAGGATAGCAGCGCTACGCTCGACTATGTCCCACAGAATTCCCAACGCAAGGGCGCGTTGATCTTTCGTCGCGATCCCGAGGCCTATGACCTGCGCCTCTTTGCCATTGGATACAGTGAACCCTGACCAGTCAAAACGCCATGGATGAAAGGGAACTCGGCGTGGATGACGCGGTCAACCGGCCACTGCTTCGCCCTGCTGTAAAAGCGACATGGCTGCAGAGAACCAACACGGCCGGTGCCTCCGAGAATGATGTGCGTGGGCGATCCTTTCGCACCCTATTCCTCTCTATTCCTCCGGGGCGGTGGCAGGAGCCGTATAACGGCGACGCACCGCATCCAGAACGTGCTTGCGGCTTTCCTGCGCCGAGAGCATTTCGTCCTTTTCCGCCTCGGCGGTCTCGCGCGCCAGATCCTTGTCCCTGATCTGTCGGCGAAACCATTCGGAATAGTCGCCGGCGCGCAGGTGATGCTCCCAGGTTCTGTCGTCGATGCCCTCGGCAATCTGAGCGAAGATCATCAGGTTGTGGGCCCGGAGGTTCATCGAGTTGTCGGGACCTCTGAAATAGAAGCTGCCGGCCTCGTCGAGTTGACCTTCTGCATATTTGCGGCTGTGACGCTTGAGCGACTGGCGCGGCTCGATCGCTTTGACCATGGCAATTTTCTTGCGGGCTTGCGGCCGCCAGAACAGCACACGCTCGCCTTTTGGCGAGGGAATATCCTTTGGCGGCTTGGTGTCCGTCTCCTGACAAAAGGCCTTGATGACATTCTTGGCCTTGGGACCGAGCGCAATGACGGCAGTGACCAGACGCAGGGCGTCGGTCGAGATCGCTTCCGGATGAACGGTGATCAGGACAGTGCCCGGCAATTCCAACGACAGAATGGCGCGCGTGTCGTCGCGCTTCCTGGGCAGAAGATGATGCGCCTCGTCGATGACCAGCCAATGCGGCCTCGCCGTACGGTAGCGGAAATTGCCAAGACCGGGGAGCAGGTCGGCAAAGAAGCCTGGTCGCTCGTTGACCCGCAACGCCAGCCCGTTGACGACCACGTTGGTGTCGGGCTTTTCGATCAGGTCGAGCACTTGTGCCTTTGTCGGTTCGCTTGAGGCATCGCCTACCCGGACGGCGCCTTCGAGGCCATCATAGTCGCCTTCCGGATCGAAAACGCAGAATTGAAATCCGTTCTCGACGAAGCGTTCCGTCAGCGCGGTGGCCAAGGTGGATTTGCCGATGCCGGAGCTTCCGGCGATCAGAACCGTGTCGGTCGGCGTCAGATAGACTTCGTCGCCGCCGACCGAACCGAGAAGGATGCCGTCACGGGCTTTTCGGACAAATTCCCGATCACGCTTTACCAGCTTTTCGATCAGTTCCTCGACGCCCTTTCCACGTGCGCCGCGCGTTACAAGATCCGCTGTATCCTTGACCGCCGCAAGGGCGTTCTCGACAGCGACGCTGCAGCCGCAGGCCCGCAGGAACGCATGATCGTTTTCAGCATCGCCAATACCGACCACATTGTGTGGCGACAGCTTGAGGTCCTCAAGTGCGGCTGCCAGCCCGGCTGCCTTGTTGATGCCGGTGGGCAGCACCATCACCGCGCCCTTGTTGAAGATGATTTCCAGCTCCAGCCCGAGTTCCTTGATGACCTCAAGAACTGTTGCCTGGTGTGGTTCCCAGGTCGCGACGATCGACCGTCCGACTGAAAGCGGCTTGACGCCGCGTTTCTTCAAACTGGCAACAAATTTCGGCGCCGGCGCCGGTGAGATCGCACGTTCTTCCTCGCTGGCAGGCGTGTAGATCAACGCCCCATTTTCGGCGACGACCTTGTCGAACACGCCGAGTTCGGGAAAAACCCGCTTGAGGTCGGGCAGTTCGCGGCCAGTGACGAGGATGAGCTTGCGGCCACTTTTCTTGAACCGTTCGAGGGCTGCAAGCGTCTTTTCGACTACGATCCCATCGTGCGCCAGCGTGCCGTCATAGTCCGTCGCCAAGGCAATGAAATACATCTGTCGACCATTTCATATCTGAGATCGCCGCTACCTCCGCCACAGGCGAGAGGTCCACGATGATCGAGGCAGTGCGGGCGACACGTTCTCAGTAGCCGCCGATGATCGGCAATATCTCGCCGGTGATGTAGCTTGAACAATGCGGCGAGGCGAGGAACACATAGGCCGGCGCGATTTCCTCCGGTTGCGCCGGCCGTTTCATCGGCGTGTCTGCGCCAAATTTCGAGACGTCGCCGGCTTGCTTGTCCGACGGGTTGAGCGGGGTCCACACCGGGCCTGGCGCCACGCAGTTCACCCGAATTCCCTTTTCGATGAGGTTGCCGGACAGCGCGCGCGTGAAGGCATGAATGCCGCCCTTGGTCATCGAATAGTCGACCAGCTGCTTCGAGCCCTCGATGCCGGTTATGGAGCCGCTGTTGATGATCGCCGAACCAGGCTTCATATGCGGAACGGCCTCCTGCGCCATGTGGAAATAGCCGTAGAGGTTGGTCTTCAGCGTCGTGTCGAAATGCTCCTCGGTCAGCTCACTGAAGTCGCTGGAATGGACCTGGAAAGCGGCGTTGTTGACCAGCACGTCGATCCGGCCAAATTCCTTCACCACCTTAGTCACAGCCTTGTGGCAGTGGTCGCGTTCGCTGACGTCGGCCTTGACCAGCGTGCAGCGCCGGCCCTCGGCTTCGACGGCCCTCTTCGTTTCTTCAGCATCCTTGTCCTCGCACAGATAGACGATCGCCACATCGGCGCCTTCGCGCGCATAGAGCACGGCCACGGCTCGGCCGATGCCGGAATCGCCGCCGGTGATGACGGCCACTTTGCCGTCCAGCTTTTTTGATCCGATATAGAATGGCGCGTCGTAAAGCGGCGCCGGCTCTATCGCCCATTCATGCCCTGGCTTCGGCTGGTGCTGCTCGGGAAAGGGCGGCTCGGGATATTTGCGTGCTCCGGCCTGCATGGCGCCTTGTTGCTTGCCGTTGCCCTTCGTTTTGTCCTTGGCGTCGATGCCGCGCTGGATGTGGCGTTGCTTGGCGGCCTCGCCGGCGATTTCCGATTTCCTCTGCATGGCTGTCTCCTTGGCTTGGAGAACGAACAACGCATGTCCGGCGAAAAAGTTTACGCGACGGCGTCATTCCTTCGGCAACGAATCCAAACGCCAGGAAATCGACGGCGTGTACTGCGCAACTGGCAACGAATGACGCGGCCGGACGTTTGGGCACAAGCGGTGTCCGAGAACCTGAAGGCGCGCTGGCCAAGCAGAAGGTATTCCGAGGCTGGTGACCTGACGATTTCCCGCTTGTCGGCCGTACAGGCGATCTTCTGGATCGCGCCAACGGAGAGGAAAATGGCTGAAGATCATGCCAAACCAACCGGGCCGGATCTGGTCGAGGGTATCGCGTTATCCGACCTTGCCGACGGCGGAAAGCTCCTCGGCCATTGCGGCGATGAGCCGGTGCTGCTGGTGCGCCGCGGGGCCGAGATCTTCGCCATCGGCGCGACATGCACACATTATGGCGGGCCGCTCGTCGACGGTCTTGTGGCGGAAGACACCGTCCGGTGTCCCTGGCATCACGCGTGTTTTGATTTGCGTACAGGCGAGGCCTTGCGCGCCCCTGCTTTCAGTCCACTCGCGTGCTGGTCGGTGGAACAACGCGATGATCGGATAGTCGTGGGCGAGAAACGCAATCGGACGGTGTCCAAGCCGCGCCCTGGCGGCTCCAGCCAGGCTCCCGAAAAAATCGTCATTGTCGGTGGCGGCGCCGCCGGTTTCGCGGCGGCAGAAACACTGCGGCGCGAACATTATCAAGGCAGCATTGTCATGCTCAGCAACGACGAAGCGCCGCCGGTTGATCGGCCCAATCTTTCCAAGGACTACCTCGCCGGCAAAGCACCGGAGGATTGGATTCCGCTGCGCCGAGAAAGCTTCTATTCGAAGAACGGCATCGACCTGCGCCTCAATGCGGATGTCGCCAGCATCGATGCACGTTCTGGCGAGGTTGTGCTCGCGGACGGGGCCCGGACTGCCTACGACCGGCTACTCCTGGCGACCGGAGCCGAACCGGTTCGCCTGACCATACAAGGCGCCGACCAGCCACATGTTCACACGCTGCGCTCGTTCGCAGACTGCAAGGCGATCATCGAGCGAGCCACGACTGCGCGCCGCGCCGTCGTGCTTGGCGCCAGTTTCATTGGCCTGGAGGTTGCCGCGGCGCTGCGGTCGCGCGCGATCGAAGTTCATGTCGTGGCGCCGGAAAAACGGCCCATGGAACGGATCATGGGTCCGCAAATGGCCGACTTCATCCGCGCCCTGCATGAGGAGAATGGTGTCGTATTCCATCTCGAGGACACTGCGAGCAGCATCGACGCCAGCGAGGTGAAACTCAGCGGTGGCGACACGCTGGCGGCGGATCTCGTCGTCGCCGGCATCGGCGTGCGGCCGCGGACAGGGCTTGCCGAAACGGCGGGGCTCACCCTTGACCGCGGTGTCGTGGTAAACGCCTTTTTGGAGACGAGCGCACCAGGCATCTTCGCGGCCGGCGACATTGCGCGGTGGCCGGATCCTCACAGTGGCCAGAACATTCGGGTCGAGCATTGGGTGGTTGCCGAGCGGCAGGGGCAAACCGCGGCCCTCAACATGCTCGGCCATCGCCAGAAGTTCGTCGCCGTGCCGTTCTTCTGGAGCCAGCACTACGATGTTCCCATCAACTATGTCGGCCATGCCGTGCAATGGGACGAGATCGCGATCGATGGCGACATCGTTGCCAGGGATTGCCTGCTCCGCTTCAAGCGCGAAGGGCGCACGCTGGCTGTCGCTTCGATCTTCCGCGACATCGAAAGTCTGGGGGCCGAGGTGGAAATGGAGCGCCAGACGACCTAGCCCGGAGATCTCGAGCGAAGCGCACGCTGTGCGGCCGGTTCAGTCCCGGCGCGCAAGGATCCAGTCGGTCGCCGCCGCGAGATCGGCGACGGTTGCGGTCGGGGGCGGATCGAACCGTTTCTCGTCGCCGTGCCGGTATTTGCCGGTCCGCACCAGCAATGCGCCCGACAGTCCGGCGCGCAGCGCGCCAGCTATGTCGGCCTCGGCGTCGTCGCCGACCATGATCGCCTGGTCTGGCGGACAGTCCATGCTTGCCAGCGCCGACAGAAAGAATGCCGGCGAGGGCTTGCCGAGAACGGTTGCGCGTTTCAGCGAGGCAAATTCCAATGCCGCGACGAATGGCCCGGCATCGAGGCTGAGCTCGCCGTCGGCATCCCGAAACGTCCGGTTGGTGGCAAGGGCCAGCAATTCGGCCCCGGCGCTCAGCTCGCGGAACGCGTCATTCAATGCCGCATAGGTGAAGGCGTCTCCGGCATCGCCGACGATGACGGCGCGCTTGTCGCGATCCGGCAGTTCGCAAAAGTCCGGCGCAAGGCCGGGGTGAATCAGCAAATATGGCGCACGGCCATTGCGAAGCAGCCATTCGCGTGCAGCGTGCGCCGGGGTGAAAACATCTGCCTTGGTAACGACGAGCCCCATCGCCTGCAGACGTTCGAGAACGCTCTGTTTCGACGAGCGCGTGGTATTGCTTATGAAGCGTATGGCCAAGCCGGCCTGGCGCAAACGCGCGACGGCGTCGATCCCGCCTGGTATGGCGGTCTCGCCATCATAGATGACGCCTGCGAGGTCCAGCAGTACACCTCTTGTCATCGGTCCAGCATGACCACGAGTCCGTCAGGCGTCAAATCCGGAACAGGCCATGGTTGTTCCCCTTGGATCAGGGGGCAGGCACAGGCGATTAGCCGAGATCACTGCCACCATCCGGGGAGGGCCGTTCGTGCGGCTTGGGCCAGCGTCGCGATGACCTCGTCGGGAACCGAGCTGTAGGGCCAGAGCAGTCGCGGGCCAAGCGGCGCCCAACCGCCGGCCGCCGCCATCGCTTTGTCGAGCGCCGCATCGCTGACGTCATAGCGAGCGCGAAAGGGCAGTATGTGGGTGGCGAGAAAGGCCTGGATGCGCGTCTCGACCTCGGCAGCGGCCGCCACGTCGGTGCGGATCGTCTGCCACCACAGTACCGCGCCCTTGGGGTTGAGGCAGGCGACGTTCGAGTAGCTGCCATGCGCTCCCTGGGCAAATCCGGTCGCCAGCGTATGGCCGGGCACGAAGACCGAAAATCCCGGCAGTTCGCGGCGCATGTCGGCGTACCAGCCGGGGTCGCCGCCCGGCAGCTTGGCGCCGACCAGCGACGGCACCGCTGCACGCAGCCTGGCGATGGCTTCGAGCGTCAGGCGGCGCTTGGCATGCGGTGGGTTGTAGAGCACCAGCGGCATGTCGGGCGCGGCCTCGCACAGGCCGCCGACGAAGCGCATGACCTCGCCGTCGCTGGGCGGCCACCAGTCGGGCAAGGTGAATTGCACCGCCGCCGGGCGAAGCGCCGACACCCGCATCAGCCGCTCGCGCGCGACGCGCGGATTGGACTGGCTGATGCCGATCTGGAAGGGCAGGCGCGCGCGGCCGGCAATCGCGGCCACCAGGGCGCAAAGCCGGTCGAACTCGGGCTCGGTCTGGCAGTGGAATTCGCAGGCCGTGCCGTTGGAATAGATGCCGTCGACGCCTGATGCGCAGAGCCGCGCGATCGTTTCCTCCGTCGCTTCCCAGTCGATTGCCCCGCGATCGTCGATGGCCAGCATCACCGCCCCCCAGACGCCGCGCGGCACGTGTGCGGGCAAGTGGCTCAGGTGGTCGTCGAGCTCAGCGCGCACCGGCGATCTCGTGCTCGCGGCGGGTTTCGTTCGACGCAAAGGCGGCCTCGATGATGGCGATGATCTTGCGGCCATAGGCGCCGTCGACCGGCACCGGCTTGTCGTCGGCAATGGCATCGCGCATCGCGCTCCATTCGCGCACCAGCGCGGCATGCATCCAGTTCGGCTCGAACGAGCCGGGCAGGTCGGTCCAGGCCTTGTCGCGGCCAAGCATCGTGCCGCGGTCCATGTCGATGCGCAGCGTTGCCTGCTCGCAGACCAGGTCCATGGCGTAGCCGGCCGCCCCATTGCGATAGCCGACGCTCTGCACCTGGCCGAGCCCGCCGCCGGCGAAGCGCAGTCCGAGCAGGGCAGTGTCGTCGGCTTCCTGGTCATGAGACATGGCGCCAAGCATGGCGCTCACCGACACGACGTCGTCATCCATAAGCCAGACCAGGCGGTCGAGCGCATGGATGCCGGCCGTCAACAGCATGCCGCCGCCGGTGGCCTTGCGCAGATGCCAGTCGCGGCGATTGTGCTCCATCCACAGCTTGATGATCCAGCTCGATCCGACGAGCGGCCGGCCGAGCATTCCTTGCTCAAGCATTTGCCTGGCCGCCATGCAAGGCAGCGCGAAATGCATGAGATGGGCGACCATCAGCTTGACGCCAGCGGCGGCCACGGCGGCGTTGATCGCATCGCAGGCCGCCGCCGTCGGCGCCATCGGTTTTTCCAGCATGATATGCTTGCCGGCGTTCAACGCCCCGATGGCCATTTCGGCATGGAGATGGTGAGGGCTGGCGATGAGAACAGCGTCGACATCCTTGTCGTCGAGCAGCTTGCGCCAGTCGGTGTAGCCGCGACCACCATGTTCGCTGGTGAAGGCGGCCAGGGCATCGTTATTCCCGCGGCACGATGCAACGAGATGCAGGCCCTGCACCTGCCTGACTGCCCTTGCATGGGCGGCACCGAAATCGCCCGCTCCGATAATGCCTATTCCAATCATCGTCCTGCCTTTTCATACGCGGCGTCGATCAGCGACATCGCCGCAACATAGTCATCGATCGAAGTCGCCGGCGGCGCTTTTCGAGCCAGCCGGTCGAGCGTGTCGCTCATGCACAGGCGGTAGCGCGTCGCCGGCAATTCGATCGGCAATTCGATGATAGCGCCATCGTCGAGCGTCGCACAGAAGGCGCGCTCGCCATAGTCGATGAGGGTCGCATTCTCACTGACGATACGCCATTCGAAATCGCCGCCGGGGCGCATCGAAGCGAAAGTGTATCCCGCCTCGACGACGAACAACGCTCCGGCAGCGTCTTGCAGCACAAGCAGCGCATGGTCCTCGACCGGGGCGTGGTGAATGCGGTTCTCGATCGAAACGGTTTTTAGCCTGAGCGCGCCGGTTGCCAGGCCGAGCGCGGCATTGACGCCGTGTATGCCGAGGTTCCTCAGCGCGCCGCCGCCGCCGATCGCCACCCAGGCGACGCCGTCGGCCGCATAGCGCTGCGGCGGGCCATTGACCAGCCGGAACTGGCAATGCGCGACCGCACCGGCGCGGCCTTGGCTGCGCAGCCGTTCAAAGGCAGTGGCGGCCGGCCCAAAGCGGTTGGGCAGGGGAACGCTGACAAAGGCCTGCTGCTGCCTCGCCAACTCGCTGAGCGCGGCCAACGCTGCGGTGCTGCTGGCCGCCGGCTTTTCCAGGATCAGCGGTATGCCGGCTTCGATCACGGCACGGGCCCGCGCCGGCACCGTCGAAGGGTGTCCCATCAGCAGGATCGCGTCCGGCGGGCCGGAGAGGATTTTCGCAAAATCGGCGATGAACGGCAAATGATGGCGCGTCGCGAAGGCGCGCGCATGCTGCGCGTCCTCATCCCAGATGCCGGCAATCTCGGCGCCGCAAAAACGTGCAGCGTCGAGATGCATTTCGGCGTGCCAATGGCTTGAGCCGGCCAGGACGATCTTCATTCAGCGTGTAATCCTCTTGCTTGCAGGATATCCTACAAGTCGCTATGCTACAATCATCGACCGCTTTGCGACGCGCCATCGGCCGCAATTGCAGCGGCGCTGGGAGAAAAATGCCGGAACCCAAGTTGAGCTCGGAACCCAAGTTGAACCCGGACCAAAAATCGATCGAACCGCTGGCCCGACCGCCGCTGCTTCACGTCAGCGTGCAGGAAAGCCTCAGGAAATATATCCAGAGCAACCAGCTCAAGGCGGGCGACCCCTTGCCTCCGGAGACCTTCCTGGCGCAGCGGCTCGGCGTCGGCCGCAACTCGGTGCGCGAAGCGATCAAGGCGCTGGAGTCGATCGGCATTCTGGAGACGCGTCGCGGCATCGGCGTGTTCGTCAAGGAATTCTCGTTCAAGCCGTTGCTGGATAATCTGGCATACGGCCTGCAGGATTCGCTGCGCGACGTCGAGGAACTGCGCGAGATCCGCCGCGTCCTTGAGACCGGCCTGATCGCAAAAACCATCGAGATGATCAGCGCCGAAGACATCGCCGCGCTGCGCCAGCTGACCGAAAGCATGCGGCGGCGCGCCGAGCGCCAGGAGAGCTTTGCCGAAGAGGACCAGCAATTCCATCAGTTGCTGTTCCGCTGCCAAAACAATCACATGTTGAGCGCGCTGATCGACATCTTCTGGGTGGCGTTCAACAAGGCCTCGAATTTCACCAGCCTCGACAATCCGACGCCGCTGGCGACCTGGCGTGACCATCACGAGATCGTCGAGGCGGTCGCCGCCAAGGACGTCGACCGGGCGCGCGAGCGCCTCGACGACCACTACAGGGGTATTCAGCAAGTGATCGCCAAAAACCGGATTACCTGACCCAACGCCGAACTACCTGACAATGCCAAGGGAGGAAACCATGCGCATCAGAACTATAGCTCGTCATCTGGCCATCACCGGGCTGCTGCTCGGCGGCATCAGCCTTGCCACCAGCGTCCAGGCACAGGGCGCCAAGACCATCACCGGAGGCTTCGATGTCGGCCCCGGCGGCTTTCCCAAGAACTTCAATCCGTTGGCTGCGACCGGCGGCTTTACCTGGCTCAGCACCTATTTTGAACCGCTGGTCATCTACAACGCCGAACTGACCGAACTCGAAGGCGATCTGGCCAAGGACTACAAGGTCAGCGAGGACAAGCTGACCTACACGTTCAACCTTGCCCAGGAGAGCTGGCACGACGGCAAGCCGTTCACATCCAAGGACGTCAAGTTCACGCTTGAGCTCGCCAGGAACAAGGCCTCCGGCAGCCTGTTTGCCGCGCGCCTCGGCGACATCGCGTCGGTCGACGCGCCGGACGATCGCACCGTGGTCGTCAAATTGTCGAAGCCCAACGGCTCCTTCCTGTCGATTCTCTCGCAGGTGATGATCCTGCCGGAGCATGCCCTGGCCGCGATGCCGCCGGAAACGCTGGCCACGAGCACCTGGTGGTCCACGACGCCGGTCGGCACCGGCCCCTTCAAGTTCAAGCGCTATGTCAGCGATCAATATGTCGAACTGGCCGCGGATGACGACTATCGCGGCGGCAAGCCGAAGGTCGACGTGCTCATCAACAGGTATTTCGAGAGCCCGGCGGCGGCCGTTGCGGCGCTGCGCGCCGGCGAAATCCAGTTCACCTATGTCGAGCCCGACGACGCGGTAACCTTCAAGAGCGACAGCAATTTCAAGGTGATCGAGGGCGCCTCCTATGTGGTCAACTACATCGGCCTCAACCAGAAGGTCGAGCTCTTTAAGGATCTTCGCGTGCGCCAGGCGATCATGTACGCGATCGATCGCAATGCCATCATCGAGAGCCTCTATGGCGGCGCGGCCAAACCGGCCAATTGCGGCTACGTCGCGCCGCACCTGCTTCCCGAAGGTCTCGAACCCTATGCCTATGATCCGGCCAAGGCCAAGGCTCTGCTTGCCGAGGCGGGCTGGGACAAGATCAACGGCGACAAGCCGATCACCTTGCTGACCTATTACGGCTCGCCGCAAGCTGCCAACGTGATGGCTGCCATCCAGTCGATGCTGGCCGAGGTCGGGATCAATGTGGTGCCGCGCGTCGTCGATACGCCGACTTATAACGGCATCGTCTACAAGGAAGGCACGCCGGACTGGAACGCGTTTGCGATGGTCTATGCGGGCCTGCAGAACGGTCCCAATCCGGCCGGCATCAGCCCGGGTCTCAACAAGTCCCAGATTCCGCCGGCAGGCTTCAACACCATGCGCATCGAGTTCGATGATCTCAGCGCCGCGTTGGACGCTGCGCTCGCCCAGACCGATCCGGCCAAGATCGATCAATCCTGGCAGCAAGTCTGCAAGGTGATGAACAAGGATCTGCCCTGGGCGACGTTATGGGTGGCCAACCGCTATGGCGTAGCCTCCAACAAGCTACGTGACTTTGTCTGGACGCCGGCGCCGGGCGGCGGTCCTTATGCGGCTCACCCGGAACGCTGGGACATCCAGTAAAACGGCTGGCGGGCCATTCCGGCCCGCCAATGATACGGGCCGGCACGATGCCGGCTCCGCTCACCATCGCCACGGACAGCCAATGCTGAGTTTCATTGCCCGCCGCAGCGCTACAGGACTGTTGATGCTGGTCGCCCTGAGCGTCCTCATCTTCATCCTTCTGCGGCTGGCGCCCGGCGATCCGATCGATGCTTATATCAATCCGTCCAGCCCGATGTCGGCTTCCGACCTCGAAGTCCTGCGCGACCGGCTTGGGCTCGACCAGCCGCTTCCCGTGCAATACCTCGCCTGGCTTCGCGCTGCGCTCGGCGGCGACTTCGGCTATTCGATCCAGCGCAGCGGCGTTGGCGTGCTGCCGCTGGTCATGGAGCGCATCGGCCCGACCGCGCTGTTGATGGGCACCGGCCTGGCCATCGCCATCGTGCTCGGCATTTCCGCCGGCATCTTCAGCGCCGTCCGCCGTAACACGCTGCCCGACATCGCGCTGTCGGTGGTTTCCTTCGTCGGCATCTCCAGCCCGGCGTTTCTGACGGCACTTCTGGGACTGTACTTTTTCTCGGTGCTGCTGCGCTGGGCGCCATCAGGCGGCATGCAGACCGCCGGCGCGCCTTTTTCTGTAGCGGACGTGCTCGCGCACCTGGTCCTGCCCGCCTGCCTGCTGTCCATCGGACACGCCGCGCTGATCATGCGCTACATGCGCGCGTCGCTGCTGGAAGTGCTCAACCAGGACTATGTGCGGACCGCACGTGCCAAGGGCGTGCGCGAATTCTGGGTGATCATCAAGCATGCAACCCGCAATGCGCTTTTACCGGTCATCACCCTGATCGGGTCGACGGTCGGCATAGCGATCGGCGGCGCCATCTTCCTCGAAAGCGTGTTCAACTGGCCGGGCATGGGCCTGCTGCTAGTCAACGCCGTCGGCACAAGGGACTACCCGGTGATCATGGGCGCCACTCTGGTAATCGGCATCTGCGTCATTCTGGTCAATCTCCTGACCGATATCGTCTATGCCGTCGTCGACCCGCGCATCCAGGTGTCGTGATGACGATCACCGCACCAGCTCCGACAATCGACCCGACAGCCGGGCCGCAAACCAAGGGACCGCTTCGCCGCGCGCTCGGCCGGTTCTTTGAAAATCGTGCCGCGCGCGCCGGTCTGCTTATCGTCGTCCCCATTCTGCTGGCGGTCTCGACCTATTCCCTGTGGTGGCCGTTCAGCCCCAACGCCATCGATCTCAGGGCGATCAACAAGGGGCCGTCCGCCATTCATTGGCTCGGCAGCGACGGCGTCGGCCGCGACGTCATGGCCCGGCTGCTGCAAGGCGGACGGATCTCGCTGCTGGTCGCCGTCTGCTCGGTCGCCATCTCGATCGTCATCGGCTTCCTGGTCGGCGCTGTCGCCAGCTTCGGCGGGCGCCTTGTCGACGGCACGGTGATGCGCTTCGTCGACCTCGCAATGACGCTGCCGCCGGTGATCTTCCTGCTCGTACTCGCTTCGATCGCCGGCACCGGCATCGCGCCGACCATCTTGGTGATCTCGCTGCTCTCCTGGCCGGTGCTGTCGCGCATGGTGCGCGCCCGGCTGCTCGAGCTGCGCGAGCGCGACTTCGTCGTCGCCGCCCGTGGCATGGGGGCGGGGCTGCCGCATCTCCTGTTCCGCCACGGCCTGCCGAACTGCATCGACATTCTTGTCGTCTACGCCACGCTGCAGATCGCCAATGCAATTCTGCTCGAAGCCGGCCTTTCCTTCCTCGGCCTCGGCATCGCACCGCCCGAAGCCAGTTGGGGCAACATGCTCAATCTCGCCCGCTCCACCGTGGTGCTCGAGCAATACCCCTGGCAATGGATGTTTCCCGGCGCCGTACTCGTGCTCACCGTGCTGGCCATCAACTTCATCGGCGATGGCCTGCGCGATGCATTCGACCCTCGTTCCGATCTCAACTGACCTGAAGGTTTTTGAAAAAATGCCCCTGTTTACCGGTGTCGTGCCACCCGTCGTCACCCCACTCCATTCCGATCTCAGTGTCGATTTTGCGTCGTTCACGCGGACCATCGAAAACCTGCTCGACGGCGGCGTTCACGGCCTGTTCGTGCTCGGCTCGACCAGCGAGGTGGTCTTCCATGACGAGGCCGGCCGCCGGGCCATCATCGAGCACGCGGTCAAGGTCAACAATGGCCGCGTTCCGATCTTCGCCGGGGTCATCGACCCGACAACCGATCGCGTCATCAACCACGTCCTGACAGCCAGATCGGCCGGCGCTGACGCCGTCGTGGTCACCGCGCCGTTCTATGCCCGCACCAGCCAGCCCGAGATCGGCGATCACTTCCGCTACATCAAGGACGCAGTCGACATCCCGATCATCGCCTACGACATCCCGGTCTGCGTCCATGTTAAGCTGGAGCGCCAGACCACCGTCGGCCTTGCCAGCGAGGGCGTTATCGCCGGCATCAAGGATTCCAGCGGTGACGACGGCAATCTGCGTTATGTGCTCAAGGACATGGCCAACGACCCGAATTTTTTCGGCATGACCGGGTCCGAGATCCTGGTCGACAGCGTGCTTGCCATGGGCGCGCATGGGGTCGTGCCGGGCCTCGCCAATGTCGACCCGCACGGCTACGTCAGGCTGTGGAACCTGATGCAGGCGGGTCAGCACGCCGAGGCCCGCCTGGAGCAGGAGCGGCTGTTGAAGCTGTTCGAGATCGTCTGGATCTCGCTCGGCAGGACGAGCGCCGGCTCGGCCGGCGTCGGTGCCTTCAAGACCGCGATGAGGAGCCTCGGCATCATCGCCTCCAACACCATGGCGCGGCCGCAACGCAGCCTGAACGACGAGGAAGCCGCAAAGGTCGACATCATCCTTCGCGACGTCGGCTTGCTGCGCTGACCGTGGACGCTCCGATCCTCTCGATTTCCGGTCTGCGAGCGGTGTTCCGTATCGCCGGACGCGACATCGCCGCCGTGCAGGACGTCGACCTGGTGATAGGTTCGGGCGAGACGGTTGCGCTGGTCGGCGAGTCGGGATCGGGCAAGTCGGTCACCAGCCTGTCGATCATCGGCCTGCTGCCAAAGAAGGTCGGACGCATTGCCGAGGGCTCGATCGCGCTGCGGCGCAGGGACGGCACGGTCACCGAACTGATCGGCCTCGATCCCGAGTCGCTGCGCAAGGTGCGCGGCAACGACATCGGCATGGTGTTCCAGGAGCCGATGACCAGCCTCAATCCGGTCTACAGCATCGGCGAACAGATCGCCGAGCCGATCCGCATCCATCTCGGCAGATCGCACCGTGATGCGGCCACTGATGCCGTGCGGCTGCTGGCTCAGGTCGGCATTCCCGACCCTGATCGGCGGGCGCGGCAATACCCGCATGAGCTGTCGGGAGGGATGCGCCAGCGCGCCACCATCGCCATGGCCTTGTCGTGCGATCCGACCTTGTTGATCGCCGACGAGCCGACGACCGCCCTCGACGTCACCATCCAGGCCCAGATTCTCGACCTGCTGGCCGCGCTGCAGGCGCAACGCGGCATGGGCATTCTGTTCGTCACGCACAATCTCGGCGTCGTTGCCGAAATCGCCGACCGGGTCGCGGTGATGTATGCCGGGCGCATCGTGGAATCGGGTCCGGTGAGCGAGGTGTTCAACCGTCCGCGTCATCCCTACACCGCCGGGCTGATGCGTTCGGTGCCGCGGCTTGGCCAGGCCACTACGCTGAAGGCAGCAGGAACGCCGCTGCCGACCATCGCCGGCAATGTTCCATCGCTTGCCTTGCTGCCCAAGGGTTGCTCGTTCGCGCCGCGTTGCGCCCTGGCTGTCGATGCCTGCCGCACTGCTGTACCGCCATTGTTCGCGGCGACGTCGACCCAGCAAAGCCGCTGTTTGCGCTGGGAGGATCTCTGACAGTGGACGCTCCCTTCCTTTCAGTCAGGAACCTGACGAAGCATTTTGCGCCGACGGCGTTCTCGCGCGGTCCTGTCGTCAGGGCGCTGGACGATATTTCCTTCGACATCGCGCGCGGCCAAGTGGTCGGCCTCGTCGGCGAATCTGGGTCGGGCAAGACCACGATCGGCCGCTCGGTGCTGCGTCTCATCGAGCCGACATCCGGCGAAATAAGGTTTGACGGCGTCGATATCACCAAGCTGAGCGCCGGGCCTCTGGCTCGCCAGCGCCGCAAGATGCAGTATATTTTCCAGGATCCGTTCGCCAGCCTGTCGCCGCGCATGACCATCGGTCAGATCCTGACCGAAGGCCTCGATATTCAGGGCATCGGCAGCAGGCGCGAGCGGCGGGAGAAGGCTGAGAAGGCGCTTGCTGCGGTCGAACTGCCGGCCGATGCCTATGATCGCTACGCCCACGAATTTTCGGGCGGGCAGCGCCAGCGCATCGGCATCGCCCGGGCGCTTACGCTCGAACCCGAATTCATCGTCGCCGACGAGCCGGTCTCTGCCCTCGATGTCTCCATTCAGGCGCAGATCATCAATCTTTTGCGCGACCTGCAGGTCCGGCTCGGCCTGACCATGCTGTTCATTTCGCATGACCTGGCCGTCGTCGAATATATCTGCGACACGGTGATCGTTCTCTACCTCGGCCGCATCATGGAAGTCGCGCCCGCTGCCGCGCTCTATGCCCGGCCGCAGCATCCCTATACGCGCGCGCTGCTCTCGGCCATTCCGTCGCTCGACCCGCTGGCCAGGCAAGGCCGGCAGGTGCTGAAGGGCGACATTCCAAGCCCGGCAAATCCGCCGACCGGGTGTGTTTTCCGAACCCGCTGCCCGGTTGCCCTCGACGCTTGCGCCGGCATCGTCCCGCCATTACGGGCAACAACGTCCGATGGCCATTTGAAGGCCTGCATTCGCGACGACATCGCTTGAGACAAGACCCGACAAGGCGATTTACTTCGCGTGCTGTCTGAGAGACTCTCCGAAGGAAGGCGAAGAACCGGCCGCCAGCTTGCTGCCCAGAAAAGCCCCCGCCAAGCTCAACCGCCTCAATCCCGAGAGATCGATTTCCGAAACTTCTCGAAAACCAACAGCTTGCTTTTGCGCACGCCGTCTTCAAGCAGGCTTCCGTTTGCCAGGTGCGCGGCGATGGCGCTGGCCAGCGCGCAGCCCGTCCCGCGCATCGATCCGCCAAGACGCGGCGCATCGAAGCGGATGGGCTCTTGATCGGCGCGCAGCAGGATGTCCGTCGATCGACACCCCGCGGCGTGGCCGCCCTTGATCAGCAGGGCTTGCAATCCGGCGGTGAGCAATTTCTGACCTTGTTGCAATGCGCCGTCCTCGTCGATGGCCAGGTCTGAGCCGGCAAGGACAGCCAGTTCGATGAGGTTGGGTGTGACGAGACGGCAAAGCGGGATGAGTTCATGCTTCAGGACGCCGATAGCGCCTGTGTCCAGAAGGGGCCAACCCGAAGAAGAGACCAGCACCGGGTCGATGACTGCCGGTATCTGTGGGTTTTGGCGCAGCACATCCGCGACGGCGACGATGGTTTGCTCCGTCGCGAGCATGCCGATTTTGATCGCCCCGACCGCATTGGCTTGCAGCGCGGCACGCATCTGATCGGCCACCAGACCGGGTTGCAAATTGTGGATTTGCGTGACGGCTTCATGCGTCTGCACCGTCACGGTGGTAACGGCAAGGCAGGTGCGCAAGTCGAGGGCGGAGATCGTCTCAATGTCGCGGGCTATGCCGGCGCCGCCGCTGGAGTCCGAGCCGCCGACGACAAGCACATGCGGTTCGCGCCTCAACGCCATCGGCTCGTCTTTTCGATCCACTGGCGCGTTCGCGCATCCGGATCGGCATCCAATGTGATGTCGGTCACTACCGCGGCGCTGTCCGCACCGGCACCGAAGACGCCCTCGATCCGGTCGGGATTGAGGCCGCCAATCGCGACCAGAGGTGTCGGCGCGATCCGGCGCTTCCATTCGCCAAGCCGTTCGAGCCCCTGCGGCGCCCATTTCATCTGTTTCAGGATGGTCGGATAGACAGGGCCGAGCGCGATATAGTCCGGTCTGGCGGCAAGGGCTGTTTCGAGTTCGAGATGGTCGTGCGTGCTGAGGCCGAGACGGAGACCTGCAGCCCTGATCCGGGTAAGGTCCGCCGCTTGCAGATCTTCCTGTCCGAGATGAATGAAATCGCAGTCCTCCTCGATCGCCAGCCGCCAGAAGTCATTGATGATGAGCTGGCATTTGTATCGGGCGCACAAAGCCTTCGCCTTGCGGATCTCGGCGCGCAACGCAGCCTCGTCGAGGTTCTTGACGCGAAGCTGCATCAGCCTGACGCCGAGCGGCGCCAGCCTTTCAATCCAGGCGGCGCTATCGACGATCAGATAAAAAGGATCGAGTTTCATTGAAAGATTGCCCGGCCGATTGTCGGCGTCGATGGGACGGCGAGGTCGCGCGGCTCGAGCAGGCCGGAGCGATAGGCCTCACGGCCGGCATCGACCGCCTTGCCGAACGCGCGCGCCATGCCGATCGGATCGGCGGCCTTGGCCACTGCCGTGTTGAGGAGCACCGCGTCGAAGCCGAGTTCCATCACGAGAGCCGCGTGAGATGGGCGGCCGAGGCCCGCATCCACGATCAGCGGGACATCCGGGAAATGGCCGCGCATCGAGCGGAGCGCGGTGATATTTACCGGTCCAAGCGCAGAACCGATCGGCGCGCACCAGGGCATGAGCACCCTGCATCCGGCTTCCAGCAATCGCTCGGCGACGACGAGATCGTCCGTCGTATAAGGAAATACTGCAAAACCGTCTTCGCACAGGATCCGCGCGGCCTCGACCAAGCCGAAGACATCCGGCTGCAGCGTATCATGATTGCCGGTCACCTCGAGCTTGATCCAGTTCGTGCCGAAGACCTCGCGCGCCATCTTTGCGGTCGTGACGGCTTCCTTGACGGAGTGACAACCAGCCGTGTTGGGCAGGACATGCAGCCGCAGCGATTGGATAAGCGACCAGAATTTCTCGCCACCCTTGCCCCCGGCCATTTCGCGGCGCAATGAGACGGTCACCGCGGACGCGCAGGATGCCTTGACCGCATCGGCAAGAATGGAGGGCGAGGGGTACTGTGCGGTGCCGAGAAGCAGGCGCGACGGAAGCTTGGTTCCGTAAAGCTCGATCACGTTACTAACCTCCTTGCATGGGTGAGAGGATTTCGATCCGGTCGCCGTCCTTCAGCTGGAACAGCGCCCGCTCAGTCGCGTGCACAAGGTCGCTGTTTACGGCCGTTGCAAGCCAGTTGCCCTCGTAGTCAAGTGCTGCGAGAAGCTCCGCCAGGGTGGCGGCGGTGATCTCATGCGCTTCGCCGTTGACCGTCAGTTTCATCAGCAAGTTCCACCGGTTTGTCAGAATCGAAAACAAGGTCGGCCGCCCGACGCGCCATGGCGGGGGCCAGAAGGAAACCATGGCGGTAGAGCCCGTTGATCGCGACGGTCCTGCCATGCGCTTCGACGCGCGGCAGGTTGTCGGAAAACGCCGGGCGAATGCCGACGCCCGTCTCAACGATCGCGGCCTCGCCGAAGGCGGGATGAACCGAATAGGCGGCGTTCAGGAGTTCCATCATCGCCCGTACCGTGACCGGCTCCGTGGACAGGCTCTCGACCATCGTTGCACCCGCCATGAAATGGTGGTCGGCGCGCGGCGCCAGATAGAGCGGCAAACGCGGGTGCAGCAGCCTGACCGGGCGCGACAGCGAGATGTCCGGTGTACGCAGGATCAGCATCTCGCCGCGAACGCCGCGAAGCCTTTCATCGCTGGACGCCATTCCCATGCAGTCGATCTCGCGGTCGAATCCCGTCATGTGCAGGGCGTCCATTCCGAAGCGGAACTCGACGCTGCTTGCGGCGAGTTTTTCATGCAGCGCCGCCATTGCTCGGCGTGGGTCGAGATGGGCTTCGCCCGGGAAGAACAGCCCGCGACGGAAGCGGCCGGCGAGATCGGGTTCCAGGAGCGCGATTTCGTCTTCGTCGACCCGCCGATGTCCCGACGTGCGGCTTGCAAACCGGTCGAGTTCGCCCGCATCCCGCGGCATTGCCAGAACGAGCGTTCCGGCCCGCGTGACATGACCCGGCAGGACCGCATCCCACCACTCGGCGGCATCGCGTCCGAGATCCAGCACCGGCTGCTCGGCGCTTTCGCGTTCGCACCAGGGCGCCAGCATGCCGCCGGCCATCCATGATGCGTTGCCGCCAAGGCCATGCCGGGTCTCGGCAATGGTTACCGCAGCACCGCGGGCGGCGAGTTCGAAGGCGGCGGTGAGGCCGGCGACGCCGGCCCCTTTGACCAGCAGCCTCATGACGGCTCCGGCATCTTCGGCATGGGCGGTTCGCCGTCCACTTGCATGTAAAGATTGCCGCCCTCGCGGTACTTCGCGGCCATCGCCGCCATGCCCTCTTTCTGTGCCTCGGCCCGAATATCGTGGGAGATGCGCATCGAGCAGAATTTCGGCCCGCACATCGAGCAGAAATGCGCCAGCTTGTGCGCCTCCTTCGGCAAAGTCTCGTCGTGGAAGGAGCGCGCGGTTTCGGGGTCGAGCGACAGGTTGAACTGGTCTTCCCAACGAAACTCGAAGCGTGCGCGGGAAAGGGCGTCATCCCTGACCTTCGCCGTCGGATGACCCTTGGCGAGGTCGGCGGCGTGCGCGGCTATCTTGTAGGTGATGACGCCCGTTTTGACGTCGTTGCGGTCGGGGAGACCGAGATGCTCCTTGGGCGTGACATAGCAGAGCATCGCCGTGCCGTACCAGCCGATCATCGCCGCGCCGATGCCTGAGGTGATGTGGTCGTAGCCGGGTGCGATGTCGATGGTCAGCGGCCCAAGCGTGTAGAAGGGCGCCTCGCCGCAGACTTCGAGCTGCCTGTCGATGTTCTCCTTGATCTTGTGCATCGGAACATGGCCCGGCCCCTCGATCATGACCTGGCAATCCTTGGCCCAGGCGATGTTTGTCAACTCGCCGAGCGTTTCCAGTTCGGCGAACTGCGCCGCGTCGTTGGCGTCGGCGATCGAGCCGGGACGAAGGCCGTCGCCGAGCGAGAACGACACGTCGTAAGCGCGGCAGATGTCGCAGATTTCCCCGAAATGCTCGTAGAGGAAGCTTTCGCGGTGATGATGCAGGCACCACTTGGCCATGATGGAGCCGCCGCGCGACACGATGCCGGTGACCCGGTCGACCGTCAGCGGGATGTAGTGCAGCCGCACACCGGCATGGATGGTGAAATAGTCGACGCCCTGTTCGGCCTGTTCGATCAGCGTATCGCGGTAGATTTCCCAGGTCAGGTCCTCGGCGATCCCTCCGACCTTCTCAAGCGCCTGGTAGAGCGGCACGGTTCCGATCGGCACCGGCGAATTGCGGACGATCCATTCGCGGATGTTGTGGATGTTGCGACCGGTCGACAGGTCCATGACGGTGTCGGCTCCCCAGCGGATCGCCCAGACCATTTTTTCGACCTCTTCGGCCATCGACGAGGTGACGGCTGAATTGCCGATATTGGCATTGATCTTGACCAGGAAATTGCGGCCGATGATCATCGGCTCGCTCTCCGGGTGGTTGATGTTGGCTGGAATGATAGCCCGTCCGCGCGCTATCTCGTCGCGCACGAATTCCGGCGTGACGAAGTCCGGGATCGCCGCGCTGAAAGAGTTGCCGTCGCGCTGCATCCCGCCGCGTAAGCTCTCGCGGCCGAGATTTTCGCGAATGGCGACGAACTCCATTTCGGGGGTGATGATCCCGGCGCGCGCATAGGCAAGCTGCGTCACCGCTTGGCCCGTTTTTGCCTTTAGCGGCCGGTGGCGCACGGGAAATTCCGGCGTCAGGCGCTCACCTGACGCAAAGCCGTTGTCCTCCGGCCTGACACTGCGGGCATTGTGGAATTCGACGTCGCCGCGTGCCGTAACCCATTCATGGCGAAACCTGGCGAGGCCCTTTTCGATGCTGGTTTCGACAGTCGGGTCCGTATAGGGGCCGGACGGATCGTAAACGGTGACAGGCGGTTCGCCCGCCGTCGGATGGACGGCGATTTCCCGCATCGGCACCTTAATGTGAGGATAGAGGACGCCGGACTTGTGGATTTTCCGTGAGGCAGGCAGCGGTCCCGTTGAGACGGCTGGGGTCAGGGCATTCATATTGAGGCTCCTTTGCTCATGCATTGGAGACCCAGTTCTGTGCCGGAAGGATGAAAAGACGCTCTGGTTGGCCTGCTTACAGGTTTTCGGGCATGGACTCCCGCAAAGCGCTTGCACCGTCCCTACGCCAGTATGAACTGGATCAGGTTCAACGGGTCACTGCGCCGCGAAAGCCAGCAGTATCTCAGCCCCTTGCCGGGACCCCCCTGGTGAATGGGTCAAATTGAGCGGGCGATCGCCATTTTGTCAAGCGCATTCGGCCCATCAGTCGGCAACGCTAGCTGGGCGCGCGCGGACAATCGAGGCCGATATCCAGGAACTATTGAGCCTGCGTAAGCCATTTGGGCCTGGGCACAGCCTGCAGCAGGCTTTGCGTATAGTCGTGGCGAGGCGCCCCGAACAGCGCCGCGGTTTGGGCTTCCTCGACAATCCTTCCGTCTTTCATGACCATGATCCGGTCGGCGAAATGGCGCACGATCGGCAGGTCGTGGGTGATGAAAATATAGGAGAGGCTGAGCCTGGTCCTAAGGTCGGCCAGAAGATCGATCACCTGCGCCTGGATAGAGACGTCGAGCGCCGAAACCGCCTCGTCGCAGACGATCAGTTCCGGCTCGCTGGCAAGCGCGCGCGCAATGGCGATGCGCTGCCGCTGGCCGCCGGAAAACTGGTGCGGGTAGCGCTCGGCGTGCTCCGGCAACAGCCCCACCAATTCCAGGAGCTCTGCCACTCGAGCCTTCCACCTGTCCTTCGGCAGGATATCGCGGTGGATCACCCAGGGTTCGGAAATGATCGAATAAACGCGCATGCGCGGATTCATCGATCCGTACGGATCCTGGAAGACCATTTGCACCTTGCGCCGAAACGCCATGAGGCCCTTGCCGTTCATGTCGAAGATGTTCTCACCGGCAAAGACCGCCTTGCCGGCGCTTGGCGCGTTCAGCCCCAACAGCATACGCGCGACGCTCGATTTGCCCGACCCGGACTCGCCGACGATGCCGAGCGTTTCTCCTCTCCTGACCTCGAAGCTTATGTCGTCCACCGCCTTGAACGTCCGCTTGCTGCTAAAAGCTCCGGAAGCAAGCTCATAGTGCTTGGTGAGATGCTCCACCTTGAGCAGCGTTTCGCCGGCGATCGCCGTCGAACGCCTGTTGGGCGCCTCCGCTGCGTTGCCGTGGGGCAGGGCGGCGATGAGGCGGCGCGTATAGGCGTGCTGCGGATTGCTGAACACCGCCTTGGCGATGCCCGTCTCGACGACCTTGCCGCCGTTCATGACGATAATCCGGTCCGCCATGGACGCAGCGACTTCGAGGTCGTGGGTGATCATGATCAACGCCATGCCGGTTTCGCGCTGGAGATCGCGCAGCAGATCGAGGATCTGCGCTTGCACGCTGACGTCCAGAGCGGTCGTCGGCTCATCGGCAATCAGGATGTCCGGTTTCAGCGCGATCGCCATGGCAATCATCACGCGCTGGCGTTGTCCGCCCGAGAACTGATGCGGATAGAAGTCGACGCGGTTTTCCGACTCCGGAATGCCGACGCGCCGAAGCAGCTCTATCGTCTTGGCGCGTGCGCCCTTGCCGGCTGCCGCACCGTGGCTCTCAAAGACCTCCTCGATTTGGCGCCCCACCGTGTAGACCGGGTTCAAATAGGCGAGCGGATCCTGAAAGATCATCGCAATCCTGCGGCCGTTGATGCTTCGGCGCGCCTCGGCGCCGAGGCCCGACAGTTCGACGCCGTCGAAGAAGCAGGAGCCGGCCACGATATCGCCTGGCGGGCAGTCGACGAGATCCATCACCGTGCTGGTGCTGACGCTCTTTCCTGAACCGCTTTCGCCGAGGATCACCAGCGTCTCGCCACGGCTGACGTGGAAAGAGACATCGTCGACGGCGCGTACCGGCCGATCATCCGAAAGAAAATCGACGGTCAGGCCCTCGACCTTGAGAATGGTCGCGTTGCTCATCGGGCAGCTTTTCGCAATGTCTGAAGGCGCCAGCGTTGCTGCGGATCGGCAACGGTGCGTGCCCAGTTCGAGAGGATGTTGAGCGACAGCGTCGTCAGCATGATTGCAAGGCCCGGCCAGAATGCGATCCACCAGGCGGTGGCAAGATAGCCGCGGCCGTTTGCCACCATCGCGCCCCAGGTGAAGTCGGGTGGCTGAATGCCGAGGCCAAGAAAACTCAACGCCGATTCCGACAAAATGACTGTCGCGAAATCAATGGCTGAAATCGTCACCAATGTCGGCAGGACCAGGGGCGCGATGTGCCGGATGATGATCCGGGCCGGCTTCGCGCCCATGGCTCGCGCGGCGCTGACGAACATGCGCTCGCGCAGCTCCAGCACTTCCGCGCGCGCCGTTCTGAGGTAGATCGGCATGCGCGTGACGGCGAGAACGATCACCAGGTTGGTGATGCTCGGACCCAGCGTGTAGAGCACGATGAGCGCCAGCAGCAGCGAGGGAAAGCTCATGACGACATCGGCCAGGCGCAGGATGAGATGGCTGTACCAGCGCTCCGAATAGCCCGCTAACAGGCCCAGTGTTCCACCGACCAGCATCGACGCGAACACCGCCGCCGCGGCAATGCCGAACGTGTTCTGCGCGCCGACAATCAGCCTGGCCAGGATCGGCCGGCCGAGGGTGTCGGCGCCCAGGACGTAGATCCAACCGCTGGCCAGCGAGAACGGGGCGAGGTTGCGCTGGCGCAGCCCCAGCCGCGAAGCGGCGTCGCCCACCAGCCACGGGCCAAGGACCGCTGCGATGACGACGATCGCCAGGAAAATAGCAGCGGCGAGCGCAAGCCTGTCGCGCTTCAAATAGGCAAAAATCACGCGACCGCTGCCTGGAACGGCCGCCGGCTTGATGTCGGGGGTGATGATCGTCATGGCTCAGTACCGGATGCGCGGATCGAGAACCGCGTAGAGCAGGTCGATCGCGATGTTGAGGATGAAGATGGCGGTTGCCGTCACCAGAATGGTCGACTGGACGACGGCAAAATCGCGCTGGATGATCGAATCGATCATCAGCTTGCCGATGCCGGGCCAGCCGAATATCGACTCCACGACGACGGCGCCGTTGACAAGGCTGGTCGCCAGGTCGCCGGCGACCGTGACGACGGGCAGCAGCGAGTTGCGAAGCGCATGGCCGAAGATGATCTTCTGCCGCGGCAGGCCCTTGGCCCTTGCGGTCTTGATGTATGGAGTGGCAAGCGCCGACAGCATGGTTCCGCGCACGACCTGCACCAGGAGACCGAAAGGGCGAAGCATCAGCACGAAGGTCGGCATGATCCAGTGGACCCAGGTGCCGGTGCCCGATGTCGGCAAAAGCCCGAGCCCCACGGCGAAGACAAGGATGCCGACGATGGCCACCCAGAAATCCGGCGCGCTTGCGCCGGCCAGCGAGACGAGGCTGGCGATACGGTCGAAGATGCTGCCCGGCCGCGCGGCCGCCAGCGAGCCGACAAGGATTGCCAAGGCGGTCGACAGCGTGATCGCGACGACGGCCAGCTTCAGTGTTTCCGGGAACGCCTCAAGCGCGACCTGCATCGCCGAGCGGTTCTGGCGCAGCGATTCACCGAAATCCAGCTGCAGCAGATCGCGCAGATATCCCAGAAACTGCCAATGGATCGGCTGATCGAGGCCGTTCAACCGCGCGAACGCGGCCCGAGCTTCCGCAGTCGAGTCCAGAGGCAGGTACAAGGCGGAAGGATCGCCGGTGAGCCGTGTCAGGAAAAAAACCAAGGTCAAAAGACCGATGACCGACAGGATGCTGTGCGACGCCCGGCGTCCAAGATAGCTTATCATTTCGGATGCCCTTCGGCGGATATCGACGGAGGCAACGGGTCGGGGGCGCAGGGCGACGACCGCCTGGCGCCCCCGTATCGCTCAGTCTTTGATGGCGATATTGGCCAGCGGTATTTCGCTGTTGGTGGTGATATCGGGCTTCCATTCCAGCCTGGTGCCAACCCGGGTGTAGCCGATCATGTGGAACATCGGGATGTCCGCCACCACTTCGTTGCGGGCCTTGCCGAAAATCGCCTTGAAGCTGTTGGTGCGGGCTTCGCCGGTCGCCGCCAGTGCCTCGTCTATCTGCTTGTCGAATGCCGGATCGGCCAAGGTCGAGTAGCTGCCACTCGATCGATAGAAGATCGGCACCGTGAAGGCCGCATCGCCCTTGTTGTTGTCATGCATCATCTGCAGGAGATTGGGGCCGCGCTCCGCCGGGAACGGCTTTTGCAGATAGCGCAGCCAGTCGGCGACATCGAGCATGGTAAGCTTGACGTTGAGGCCGGCGTCCTGCCACATCGTCATCATCGCCTCCATCGCTTCGGCGCCGTTCGGATAGATGCCGTTTCGCCCGATGAGCTTGATCTCGGTGTCGACCGCGACACCCGCCGCGCGCGCCTCTTCGATGAGCTTTTTCGCCTCTTCCGGATCATACGACCAAGGCTCGAGCGCATCGTCATGGCCGTTGATCCCGGAGACGACCATCTGCGACGCACGCTTGACGTCGTCGCCGAACAGCTGCGCAAGGCCTTCCCAGTCGATCGCCAGGTTGAGCGCCTTGCGCACGCGCAGGTCGTCGAGCGGCGGCTCGGCGGCATCGATGCGGATGGCGGTGGTTTCGGAGTTCAGGTAGGCGAAATCCGTCTCCGGATTGCTGGCGTCCTGGATGGCAATCGACGGTGTCAGGTCGGCTTCGCCGGTCTCCACCATGGCGGCTCGAATCGAGGATTCGGGTCGCCAGACATAGGTTGCCTTGGTGATCTGCGGTTTGTTGCCCCAATAGCCGTCGAACGCGTCCAGCACCACGGTCTGCGGGGAAAAGGTCGACAGCGTGAACGGGCCGGTGCCGACCGGATCGTTCACCGCCTGGTCGACCGGCGTCTTCGGCGAGACGATCATGACCACGCTCAACAGCGTCGGCATGATGGGCTCGGGCCTGTCCGACTTTATTTCGACGGTCAGCTTGTCGACCGGCGTCAGCGTCAGTTTGGCATCGCCGAATTTCGCAATGTTGCTGCAGGTAAGCTTGCCGCTGATCATCCTGTTGATGGAGAAGACGACCGCATCCGCATTGAGTTCGGTTCCGTCCTGGAATTTGACGCCCTCGCGCAGCTTGATCCGCCAGGTGGTCGGGTCCACGCTGGTCCACTCCGTCGCCAGTTTCGGCTGGGGCTGTCCGCTGACCGGATCGATGACGGTCAACGATTCAACCACGTTTTGGCTGAGTATCTGGCCGACATTGGTGATGATGGTGCCGCAGGGCTCCAGATTGGCCGGCTGCTCCGGCAGGACGATACGGATCTCCTGCGCCGCTTCCTGTGCGACGGCCGATGGCGCGGCAGCGGTCATCAAAACGATAGCTGCAATCGCATGAATGCTTCTGTTCATGTCACTCCTCCCTTGATCTTCCATTTGGGATCTTCCGTTTTGGCTGGCGCACGAGACGATCCTCCTCATCCCGTGCGGCCGACAATTTGCCGATCTCGCGGCAGCTAGGCGGCGATCTTCTCGATCAGTCCGCGCAGCACGTCTTTCTCCTGCGGCTTCAGATCCGTCAGCGGCGGCCGAAGCGGGCCGGGTGTCCGTCCGATGAGCTCGACGCCGGCCTTGATGATCGACACCGGATAACCTTGCTCGCGATCGCGCAAAGCCGCGAAGGGGAAGAAGAAGCTGTGCAGGATTTCTTCCATCACAGCGCGATCACCTGTCCGCATCGCCCTGTAGAAGCGCTGGGCCAATTCCGGCACGAAGTTGAAGACCGCGGAGGAATAAGTCGTCACGCCGGCGCCGTTGAAGCCCTCGGCGAACAGCTCATGCGTGGGCATGCCACCGATGTAGCAGAGCCGATCGCCGAGCTTTGCGGTGACGTGGCGGACAAGATCGACCTTGCCTGTGCCGTCCTTGAACCCGATGAGGTTTGGGCACGCGTCAGCAAGGCGGGCGACGGTGTCGGCATTGGCGACCGAGTTCGCACGGTTGTAGATGATGACGCCGAGGCCGGTGGACTGGCACACGGCTTTGACATGCCGAAAAATCCCTTCTTGCGAGGCCTCCATCAGATAGTGGGGCAGAAGCAGGAGACCGTCGGCTCCCGCAGCCTCGGCGCGGCGGGCGATTTCCGTGGCGAGCGCCGTGCCGTAACCGCAGCCGGCGATGATCGGCACGTCTCCCGAGGCATCCTTGGCCGCGCGGGTAACGTCGGCGACCTCTTCCGGCGACAGCGAGAAGAATTCACCGGTGCCGCCGGCCGCGAACAGGGCAGCGGCACCGAACCCCGACAGCCATTCGACATGCGCGCGATAGCTTTCGAGATTGAGGCTGAAATCCTCGTTGAAATGCGTGACCGGAAACGACAGCAGCCCTGAAGCGACCCGCGACTTGATTTCATCTGGCGACAAAGGAATTCATCCCACAAATTAATATGATGTCATCTAGATTCATATGATGAGTGTCCTGACGAGTCAACCGCCGGCGTTGTGCTGATTTGTCGGGCGCCGGACGGTCAGGGCGCGATAGCGCTTTATCCCGGTCACCAAATGGCGGCGCATCGCCTCACGCGCCTTTTCCGGATCGCGGGCGAGGATCGCATCGGCGATTTCCCTGTGCTCCTGCAGAATCGGATGGTCGCGATTGGGCAAGGGGTCGACGCCGCCCATCATCGTCTTGAACTTCACCCGCGGGATCATCCGCCGGCCGACATGTTCGAGGAAGGCCTTGAATCTGGCGTTGTTGGTTGCGGCGGCAATCGCCATGTGGAACTGGAAGTCGGCATCGTCCGTGGGTTGCCCTTGCGCCATGAGGTCGGCGAACCTTTCGACCTGGGCCTCGATTTCGGCCTCTTGCGCCGGCGAACTGCGGGCGGCGGCAAGGCCGGCTGCCTCGACTTCGATGCCGATGCGCAGCTCGAGCTCTTCGATGATGTCCGAGATCTTGTTCGTTTCGTCAGTGAACAGCTTCAATCCCTCGTCGACGGGTTTCGGGCCGAGAACGAAGACGCCGGCGCCTTGCCGCGATTCCACCAGCCCATCGGCACGAAGCGCGGCGATGGCCTCCCGGACCACGGTGCGGCTGAACCCGAACCGGTCGATCAGCGCGGGTTCTGTCGGCAATTTATCGCCAGGCGCATAAAAGCCGGCTTCGATCTGGCCGCGCAGGGCGTCGGCAACCTGAGAGACGAACGACCGCCGGGACGTTCGATGTTCGGCCTGCTGCATGGGTCCTCCCAACTTTGCCGGATCTGAGGATCCATACTCCCAGTGCGGGCCAAAAGCGAGGTCATCATATGAAAATTCGCCGTTCGATGTCTCGAACTTCTTAATGTCATCATATGGCTTCTGTGCTCAGTGTCGGCCATCAGTTCGCCCGTCGTGCTGGGCACGGCGATCAGCGAAATCCACGCAGTAGCAGCTTTCAGGCTGCGGCCGGCAGGTGATCGCGGACCCACCTGACGATCTGTCCCGCCGTCATTGCGCCGGATGCGCGCGCAACCTCCCGTCCGCCGTGGAAGATGATCATGGTCGGGATGCCGCGGATGCCGAGCCTGGCTGCAACGGCCTGCTCATTGTCGGAATTGAGCTTGATCAGTCGAACATGCGGCTCCAGTTCGTTGGCTGCCGCTTCATAGGCCGGCGCCATCATCTTGCACGGACCGCACCATGGTGCCCAGATGTCGACGACGACGGGGAGGCTGCTTCGCGTGACCTGGCGATCGAAACTCTGTGCATCGACGTCTGCCGGGTGACCCGAGAACAGCCTGGAGCCGCACTTTCCGCATTTCGCGTCCCCGGCATCGCGTGCCGGCGGCAGGCGATTGACCCCGCCGCATTTGCCGCAAACCACCAGTTTCTCCTGCGTCATTCCCATTTACTCGTCTTTATGCGCGCCGCTCGTCGCCGTCACGATGCGGTCTTGAGTGGAGGATTCTGCGCAAAAGCGACTGCGTCCGAAACCTTGGCCAATTCTGCGGCGATATCGGCGAGCTTTCGATCGGCGTCGACCTTGCGCCAGTTGGACGGGGTAGCCTTTCGCTGCAATTGCCGCGACAAGATATCGACTGTGGCGTCAGAAGGACCGCCACTGCGCTCGCTCACCCGCTGCCAAAGAACGAGCGGATCCGCCTCCAGCCAAAATCCGGCGAAAGCAATGTCTCTGCCGTTTGCAGCTTTCTCGATGCGGTCGCGATCGGCCGGCCGGTCAAAGACGGCATCGGCGACCACCGAACCGCCTTCGGCAAGGATCAAGTCGGCGCGCCATGCCATTTCGCGGTAGACGCGGTCCGACACATCAGGTCGATAAGCCCTGTCCGGCAGCTTCGTCTCGGCTGGCACCCCATGCAGGGCTTTGCGGATGCGGTCGCTTTCGACAATGCGTGCGCCGGGCGGCGCGCCAACATGTGCGGCGAGTGCCTCGGCAACGGCCGTCTTGCCGGAACCGCTCAAGCCGCCGATGGCGATCAGCCGAGGCGGCTTTTCCTCGAGAAGTGTTCGGGCAAGCTCGAAATAGGATCTGGCCTCGGCAAGCAGCCCGCTGGAATCGTCACCGCTTTCCTCGATCTGGGTTGCGGTGACATGCGCGCGCACCGCGGCCCGCACTGCCATGAAAAACGGCAGGAGGATGAAGCCGTCCTCGTCGTCTGCTTCGTCGAGATAGCGGTTCGTCACCAGGTTGGCGAGTTCCGGAAAGCCGCGATGCCAGAGGTCCATCAGCAGGAAAGCCAGGTCGTAAAGCACATCGATGCTGGCGATCTGGTCGTTGAATTCGATGCAATCGAAGAGGCGGGGCTCGCCGTCGAAGAGACAGATGTTGCGCAGATGCAGGTCGCCGTGGCATCGTTGGATCTTGCCTGCCGTCTCCCGCCGGTCGAGCAACTCGCAATGACGGGCGAGGGCGGTGCGAAAAATCCCGGTGAATGCCTTTATCTCGGCTTGCTCGAAAACATGGCTGGTGGCAAAGGCGGCTTCGTTGATGGCGAGCACGCCTGCCAGGTTCGAGGATCCGCTGCCCTTGTGGACCTCCGGCGCGCCACGATGATAGCGCACGATCACGCGCGCGACATCCGTCATCAGCGCAGGCGTCAGTTCGCCACCGACTGCCATTCGGTCGAGCAGCTTCGACTGGTCGAAGCGGACCATCTCGATCGCCGCATCGACCAGTTTGCCGCTTCCGTCGAAGGCCAGCTCGCCGCCGGCCTCGCGGGTGACGCGCCGCACCCCCAGATAGAGGCCGGGGGCAGTCCTGGAGTTGAGATCGACCTCCTTCTCGCAGGCGGCGAGCCGCAGCGCCGGGGTCGAGAAGTCGACATAGGGCAGCTTGACCGCTCGCTTGATCTTGTAGGCGCGCTGGCCAACCAGGAAGATACGCGAGATATGGGTCTCGATCGTCTCGACCGGTCCGCTCTCGCCATATGCGGCAGGGTCCGTCAACATCGCGGCCACGGATTGCTGATCCTCGACGATCATCGGATGCCTCTTTGTTTTGTATCCAACCTGTGGAAGCACGAGCGTGGTCGCTGAAATTCCGCGCCATCGGGCCCTTGCTGCCACAGCGCCTGGATATAACCAGCCAGGTCACGAATGCGTTCCGTGATGCTGCTGCTCCGGTGTTCGGCGCGTATTCTTGGCGTCCTCCAGCGGCCTGAAACCTATTGGCGTCGGCACGTGGGCATGTTGATACGGATCAAATGATGACCGGCGGCGTTCTTGACTCAGCGCTAGCAGCGCGCCGAGCCGTCTCGCTGTTGTTGCAACGACGATTGGGCTTTGGGGCAAAATCGGGAGCAGCCGCCATGGCTTTCAGGACGATACTTGCCGTTACGGGACCGCACGAGGGAGACGGTGATCTCAAGCCTGCCGCCGACCTGTGCAACGAGATCGGCGCCCATCTTGCTGTTCTGGTCGTTGCCGTAGCTGCGCCGCCACCAGTCGGGGAGTATGCCGCGGTCGTTTCAGAAGCCTGGCTCGACGAGCGTCGGGCCGTCGAGGATCTGTTGAAGAAGCGGACTGCTGACCTGTCGGCTTTTCTCGCCGGCAGCGTGCTTTCGGCCGATGTCTCCAGCGAATATCCGGAAGCCGGCTGGGCCGACGACACCATCGGCCGCCGTGCCCGCTATGCCGACATTACGGTCATTGGACCGGAGCTGCTCGCCAACAAAACGCTGAAAAGCAAAGCGATCGAAGGCGCATTGTTTTCTTCGGGAAAGCCCTTGCTGCTCATCCCCGCGGGGGCGCAGTCGACCCTGAAGCCGAAACGCGTGCTGATTGCATGGGACGCCCGTCTGGAGGCATCGCGTGCCGTCCGCGAATCCCTCGGCCTGCTGCCAGGCGCCGATGAGGTGCACCTCGTCATGGTCGATCCGGTGGAGGACGAGTACCGCCACGGGGCCGAACCCGGAGCCGACGCCGCCGCCTATCTCGCGCGGCATGGCGTGAATGTCACGGTCGACCGGCTGCCCAGCCTGGACCATTCAGTCGTCGACGTGCTTCGCCGGCACGCGCTCGACATCGCCGCCGACCTGATGGTGATGGGCGCTTACGGTCATTCCCGGCTGCGCGAGCGCATCTTCGGTGGCGTCACCGTCTCGATGCTTGAAGACCCGTCGATGCCGATCCTTATGGCGCGTTAGCCGCCGGCGCCCGTCATTGGCATCCCTTTTAAGTCCCAAGGGACACTGTTGCCGCCCATCTAGCGTCTCATCGGTATCGGCGGAGCCGCGAATCTGTGGTAAGTCGCCGCTCAACCAACCAAAGGACGACACCTGTGAGCGAACCGACCGTGGCCGAGGCGACCGAAAGTATCTATGCATCGCTGCGGGCGGACAATGCCGACATCGACGCGCATATCGCGACGCTTAAGGCGGCGATGACACGAGAAGGGATAAAACAGGCGGTGTTCGATCCGACCAGGCTGGCGCAGAACAACCGTTCGGGCCGCAAGCTGATGCAGGCTTATTTTCGGCAGCGCGGCGTGAGCGTGAGGTTTTCGGCCTCGTAGGGCGCACGCTGAGGCGCCACGGCCCGCCGGCAACCATTGTGGTCCAGGATCCGCCGGGGGGCTCAGGCAAGTCCGCTTTTGGCTTCTGTAGGCCGCGACATGCGGCTTCCGGCCCCGCCGACGTGAAAGTTCCTAGGAAATCGGCCGACAAATGGTCAATTCAATCACCTGCGCCGGCTGCCGAGCACATCGGCGACCGACTCGCCGCTTCTGGCCTTCGGATTTGACCGGCTATCGCATGAATCTGCTGCTTTGAGCGCTTCGGCGCGGTAAGCCTTGTCTAACGCTCCGATCCGTCGAACCGACGCGAAGAACCGTGGATAGTCGCCCGAACACAAATCGAACAAGCGGAGAAACGTCGCCACCTGATCGCCGTAGACGGAAGTCGCGGCGAGCTTCGCGTTGTTAATCGGAGAATCGAACCAGACATCGTATCCCTGGTATCCACGCCAGCGACTGTCGCGCATCTCTCGGTAGCGCATCCGCAGCCGTTCGATCGCGGCCATCTTCGCGGCCCGCTTCTGCTCAGAGGTAGCGCTGCCGTCATAGACATGGCTTAGCTCGTCCCGGGTCTGCGACACCAGCGCAAGAAATTGAGCTCTGCGCCTCCGGTCGGCGTTGTAACGGCGCAACTCGCCGGTATCACCAGCCGCGCGCAGCCATTTTCTCACGCCGGTTGTTTCGACGGCGACAGCGAATGCCTCGTTGAATGCGGAATCGTCCTTCACATAGACGCGTTGGTGGGCCAGCTCATGGAAAACCAGCCCCGCAAGATACGTTTCATCTTGGCTGAGCATCGTGCTTAGCAGCGGGTCACTTGACCAGCCAAGCGTGGAATATGCAGTGATGCCCGTCACATAGACGTCCAGGCCCTGTCTCTGAAGTTCGACAGCGGTTTCAATCGCAGACCTTTTGGAGAAGTATCCTCGGTACGGAACGCATCCGAACACCGGAAAGCACCATGTTCGTGGCGTCAGCGAGAATTCCGGCGCGGCGAAGACGGCCCATGTCACCGCGTCCCGACCAACGTTAACATAGCTGCGGTAGCTATTGTTGTCCGGCAGCGCTAGTTCATCTATCGCAAACTGTCGGATGGCGCTCGCCGATTCCATTCGAGCGCGTAGTGTCCCAGGGATCGAAGGATCGTCGATCAGCTCTTCGACATCCTGGCGCGCCGCCATGATCTCCACGTGACCCTTCAAGGATTGTGCGTAGTAAGAAATGCTGGTGCAACCGGCCACGCCGGACATCACGATCGTCGCAGCAACCGAACGAAAAAATGCACGCATCACGTTGCCCACGGCATTTGCTCACACGTCCGGATAGGGCAAACGTCGCAACTACGCCCGGTCCCAAACAGTGGCTCCAATTCGGTTGACATCCTGGGATGAGGGTTTAGGTTAGACGTTCGTCTTCGGCAAGATTGTCACAATGTGATCATTCGCTGCCAAATTGCCGAACGTCCGCTATAAGCCGGACACGGCGGCATGCGAACTATCCGCCTAGCAGGTCTTTTTCTCCCGGAGCTTCCGGTCGCATCCGGCCCACCGCTGTTGGTCCGCAATGCGCCGATGTCAGCCGTAGAGATGAACTTGTCTCTGCCTGGAAGCAGACATCGCCGGCGACGGCACCGGAGGTCACGGTTGAGCCAGCAGCGGACATATGCTCTGGACGCAGCGAAAGTCGCAATCCGGACCCCTTGCGGACCTACGGGAAGCTGCTCCGAGAGCGAGGCGTCCCAGACCATAAACAAGGCTTTCGGACCGCCTCGAGCGCTTCTGAAGCCAGCAGATCCGCTACCGCCGAATGTATGGGCGCGGGAAGATCGACCTGCTTCAGGCCCGACTGATAGGTGCCTTCTGATGGCAAACTGCACCACAATTGCGTCAGATCCAACATTGCAGGCGATCTCACACCTCCAGATGCGCCTGCCCGAAGGGACCTCGTGGCGCAGGAGGCCAGCGTCAAACCCACAATGCCGATTGAAGCGCTTAAACGTGGGAGATGCGTCGGAGTGATCTCCAATGCGACTGACTTAGGCGACAATCAGGTCGTGTCGATCAGGAATCGCTCAAGCCGGGTGCGGATTTCTTCTCGCCAAGCTGCTTGGGCGGTACCTTGTTGAGGGCGATCTTCCGCCTACATGCTGTCAGAAAAGACCTCCCACACTAGGACAGAAGGCGCCCGTCCATCCTCCGCCTCAGGCGGAGCAGGTCATCGCAACCGTAGGAGAGACCGATGCAAGAGTCCCTCGTCGTCCGCCGCGAGACGCACATCCCGGCGCCGCCCGCCGCGGTGTTCGCCCTCCTGACCGATCCGGAGAAGATCCTGCGCTGGATGGGAACGGAGGCTGAGGTCGAGCCGCAGCCTGGCGGGCTCTATCTCGTCAATGTCACTGGGGCTCGCTGCGCTCGCGGCTCCTTCCGCGAGGTGGTGCCGGTGCACCGCCTGGCCTACAGCTTTGGCTGGGAAGGCAGCGAGGTGGTGCCGCCGGGGTCGAGCCTGATCGAGGTCGACCTGATCGAGCAGCCGGACGGAACGCTGCTGCGCCTGACCCACACCGGCCTGCCTAACGCCGAGCAATGCGCCGGCCATGCGGAAGGCTGGGCCCATTACCTCGGCCGGCTGGCCGAGGTTGCGGCCGGGCGTGAACCGGGGCCGGACCCCTGGCATGGCAGGGACTGACTCTTTCCGCTCGTCGCTCGCAGGGGTGTCGAAGGCTGCCTCATCGAGGATTGGACCGTGAGTCTGGAGGATGGCGTCTATGTAAAGGAGTAGTTGTGCCGGCGGCAGCCCATGGCCTCGCCCTGAATGTCACCTCTCCCTTAAGTACGCCCTTAACGACGTCCCGTCCGGTCCCGTTGAGGGCGTCCTCACGTGACAACATGACAGGCAGAAGCGTCATCCCGCGGCGCGGATGACAGGCTAGTGGCCGCGGTGCCATAATCGCGGCATGGATCTGCCCGCGCCCCTCGCCTGGTTGTTGGACGAGGCCGGCTCTTCGCCCGGCTCTGACTGGTTCCTGGCCGAGCTCGGCGGCCGGCTGCTGGCCGACGGCCTGCCGTTGGCCGGGGGCGCTCTGACGGTCGCGGTGCCGCATCCGATCATCGCCCGCCGCACCTGGCTGTGGCAGGCGGAGACCGGGGCGGTGATCGAGGCGCTGGGCTTCGCCGGCGGCCCGCTCAACCAAGCCGGGCGCGACTGGCTGGCCGAGCTTGGCCCTGTGCAGGAGGACACGATCGGCCCGGAGCCGGACAGTCCGGTGCTGGGCTGGGCAGGGACCCGGCCATTCGGCCCCGCCGAGGCCGGCCGGCTGCGCCAGGCCGCGCGCTTCGCCGCAGCGCCCTTAGCCGCCCTGACCGCGCGGGCGGCGCTGGCAGCGCTGCTCGAGGCCTATCTTGGCAGGCGCAGTGCCGCCCGGGTGCAGGCCGGCGCGCTGCGCCGCGGCACCGGGGAGACCATCCGCGCCGCGCTGCTCTGTGCCGATCTGCGTGACTTCACCGCCCTGTCCGAGGCGACGGAGCCCGCAGCGATGATCACCGCCCTCGACGCTTGGTTCGACCGCGTCGCCGGGGCGGTGCATGCTTTCGGGGGCGAGGTGCTGAAGTTCATCGGCGACGGTGTGCTGGCGATTTTCCCGGTCACGGGCGCCCCGGCCGAGGCCTGCGAGGCGGCGCTGCGGGCTGTTGTCGCCGCCCGCGCCGGCATGGCCCATCTCGATGCGGTGCGGCAGACGGAGGGGCTGTCGCCGCTGCCCTTCGGCGCGGCACTGCATCTCGGTGAGATGCTGTGGGGCAATATCGGCGCGGCCGACCGGCTGGACTTCACTGCCATCGGCCCTGCGGTCAACCTGGTCAGCCGGCTCGAAGGGCTATGCAGGCCCCTTGGTCGCAGCGTGCTCATCTCGGGCGCGGTCGCGGCGGAGACGACAACGGCTTTGATCCCTTTGGGCGAGCACTTATTGCGCGGTATCGCTGATCCCTGCGCGGTCTTCACCCTGCCGGAGGATTGAGCCCCGCGGGCCGGGGTCCGGGCAAGGGTACCAGATGCGTGACTATTACAAGCGGGAGCCGGTACGTCTGTGCAGGCAATCGGCTTTGCAGCCACGAGCGGCGACGGACTGAGCTGATCATGTCGCCTCATGTGCTCCGGCCAATAGCAGCACGTAGGTTGCCTTTTCAAGCTTCCTTACCGCTCGCTCAGAGTTGTCTATCTGACAACAAACGTCAGCTGTCATACATTCCGGACGTTCGCTGCGATGCCACGAACGTCCGCAGGGGTCACGTCACGGCGTTACTCGCACCGACGTGAAGGTAGCTATTGAAGATCCGAGGGCCAAAGCTGCCAGTCCGCTTGCGGCCCCAAAATGACCATGAACGCCGAAGTTTGGTGGAAAACGGAACGTCCGCTGTCGGCCACCCTTCAGCAAATTTCCACCACATCCCAGAACTAACGATCGCTTCATCGGGATTGGCTGATAGCTTCGGCACGTCTTGGCATGACATGACTGCGGGAGGATGCCCCCTTGAGAATGAGATATCTGCTAGCAGCCTCACTCGTTGTGGCGATCGTCCTGACGCTCAGATGGGAATGGCTGGAGCCCCATCACTTCGAAGATGAGGTCATGCGAGCCGCGCTGGCGGAGGAAGTTCGCCGGGACGACACCCGCTGCCCGCTCAGCAGTAAAGCTGTGGAGCAGGCTCGGCCATGGGTTCTTGCAGCCTGCGCGGCAGGCGGGCTCGGCTGGCATGAGGCAGCGGCGAAATATGGCGACGATGCAGCCAGAGTGTTCCTCGTCTATGGCGAGGATGCGGATTTCGTGGAGGTTTTCGACCGTCTCGGCCATCCGGTCGTGCCGGTGATTGCTTACTTCGTGAAGAATGGATCGTCGCAGTACTTGTTGCAGGAAACCATCGGTCAGGGCCTCTCGAGCCTGTGGGACGACCGGCAGGTGGGATTCGGCCTCGCCGAGATTTCGCCGGAGCAGTATGGGCTTATTGCCATTCGCGAGCTCAAGGATCGCGGGCATGAGATGCTGTCGGAGTTCGAGATCGTTGACGGAACAGCAGTCCGCAGACAGTTCACCCGCACGCTGCTTGGTGCGAAGAACATAGTCCTGGGCGGCGTTTCCGACCTGGAAGGGGTGATCACCCGCGGCGAGCGGCTTCCGACCTGGGACGAGATGGGTTGGGCGGCCTTCGATGCGGCAATAGTCGTCGGGGGCATGGGCGCCGCAGCCAAGGCATTGCAGGTTGCGAGGGCACCGGTGGCCGCAGCTGGTCGCGGAACTGTGCGGATAGTACATCTGAGGGCTGCAGGCAAAGGTGCGTTCCAATCGCTTTCCGCCGTCGGTACCGCAGCCGGTGTCGCCGCCGTCGTCGCACTTCCTTATGTGGCGATCACGCGACCTCACCTTCTGACAAACGCAGCCGGTTGGATAGCCGAACAAGCAGGTCTCCCGGCTTGGCTCGGCGCCTTTGCAGCCTACTTCATACTCTGTCTTGTCCTGGCTTCTCTGCTGAGGATGGTTCTGGCGCCGCTGGCCTGGACGCTGCGAACGCTGAGCAAGATCGTTGGACGACTCGCCGGTGCCGGCGGTGTCCGATCCGCGGCAGCCTAAATCCCGCGCACAGCGCCAATGGCAGGTTACAAATGGTGGAATGTTAACGCTTCAGTCATTGAAGTCGCGATGTTGAATGCCTTCAGGTTTTAGGGGAGATTAAGCCGATGATAAAAGCGGATACTCCGTTCGCCCTTATGCTGGAGATGCACGCCGTGGTCTTAGGCGTTCCAGGGCTTATTCTGCTGGCATCAGCCGCAATCGTTGCATTGATACGCCCTTGGCGCTTTCGCCCCGAGTGAAGTCATTCGACAACTATCGCCGATTGAACACGTTTGGCGCGAAGCAGACATAGTTTAGATGGCGCGGCCTCAGATTCTGCAAAATCGCGAGTGGTTTGGTATGCGTCTGCCAGTTCCATCGAGCGGCCTAGAAGCTTTTCCATCTTTTCAGTGGGGATATCTGTGGGGCAGGCAGAATTCGGGATGCCTAACCCATTGTTTTTTCTGGTCGGAGTGGCAGGATTTGAACCTGCGACCCCATCGTCCCGAACGATGTGCGCTACCAGGCTGCGCTACACTCCGTGACCAGACCGCGGGCTTATAGCCGCCGTACTTCGTTCCTGCAAGCACCAATGGCAGCGCTTCTGTCGCATTTCTTGCCGTTTCGCTCTAACGTCATACAGGTTTCAGTTCCCTGCGGGATAAACACCGCTTAACGGCTCGTGTTATAGGCATGGCCACCTGCGTTGAAACCACTCTGAATCCAGCCGCTTGGAGTTGCTGTCTTGTCCCTGAAGATCGTTAGTGAAGCCCTTCCCAACACCTTCGAGTTTGAAACCTCGGCGCTGATCAAGGCGTCCGGCTTTCGTGAGTATGATGCGCGCTGGTGGTTCGGCCATCCGGGCTCTGCCGAGCCGCCGGAGCTCAACCTGATCGGTGTCCAGGCGCTTGGCATGGGGCTCGGCACGCTGATCCGGCGCCTGGGCGCCGGACCGGATATCGTGACTGGGCATGATTTCCGTTCCTATTCGCTGGCGATCAAGCTGGCGCTGGTTTCCGGGCTGATGGCCGTCGGCGCGCGGGTTAGGGATATCGGGTTGGCGCTATCGCCGATGGCTTATTTCGCCCAGTTCGCGCTCGACACGCCGTCTGTCGCCATGGTCACCGCCTCGCATAACGAGAATGGCTGGAGCGGCGTCAAGATGGGGGCGGCGCGGCCCTTGACCTTCGGTCCGGAGGAAATGAGCGCATTGAAGACGATCGTGCTTGCCGGCGACTTCGACCTGGTCGGCGGCGGCGCCTATGACTTCGTTGCGGATTTCCGCAAGATCTATCTCGACGACCTGACCCGCGACAAGCGCATAGCGAGAAAGCTCAAGGTGGTCGCCGCCTGCGGCAACGGCACTGCCGGCGCTTTTGCACCTGAAGCGCTGGAACGGATCGGCTGCGAGGTGATCCCGCTCGATGTCGAGCTCGATCATAGGTTTCCGAATTACAACCCCAATCCCGAAGACATGAAGATGCTGCACGCTATCCGCGACAAGGTGCTGGAGACAGGAGCAGATGTCGGGCTTGGCTTCGACGGCGATGGCGACCGCTGCGGCGTGGTCGACAATGAAGGCAACGAGATCTTCGCCGACAAGGTCGGCGTCATGCTCGCGCGCGACATTGCGCGCCTGCATCCAGGCTCGACCTTCGTCGTCGACGTCAAGTCGACCGGATTGTTCAATACCGACGCCGCGCTGCGCGCCGATGGCGCCGTCACCGATTATTGGAAGACCGGCCACTCCTACATAAAGCGGCGCGTCGCCGAGCTTGGCGCTATCGCCGGTTTCGAGAAATCCGGTCATTTCTTCTTCAACCCGCCGATCGGGCGCGGCTATGACGATGGTCTGATCACAGCCATCGCCATCTGCGAGATGCTGGATCGCAGCCCGACAAGCAGCATGGCCGATCTCTATCGCGACATGCCGCTGACCTTCGGCACGCCGACCATGTCGCCGCACTGCGCCGACGAGCTTAAATATGGCGTGGTCGAGCGGGTCGTTTCCGACTTTCAGGCCATGAAGCACGACGGCGCCATCTTCGCTGGCCAGAAGATCGCCGAGCTGATCACCGTCAATGGCGTTCGCGTCGTTGCCGAGGATGGCACCTGGGGCCTGGTGCGGGCGTCGTCGAACAAGCCGGAGCTTGTCGTCGTGGTGGAGAGCCCGGTGTCGTCGGAGCGGCGCCGGCAGATGTTCGAAGCCGTCGATGCGGTGCTGCGCCGCAGCCCCGAAGTCGGCGCCTACAACCAGACGTTCTAAGTTCTCTGGCTAAGGTCTCTGGTCGGCGGCGCCGGTGAGCCTCAATAGGGGCTCGCGACGTCGCCGGTCTCGACATAGACCGACTTCAACTGCGAATAGAGTGCCAACGCGGCAAGTGAGTTTTCTCGCCCGATTCCCGACTGCTTGAAGCCGCCGAAGGGAATTTCGACGGGCGTCAGGTTGTAGGCGTTGATCCAGCAGGTGCCGGCCTGCAGCTCGGCGATGACGCGGTGGGCGCGCGGCAGGTCGCGCGTGAACACGCCGGCGGCAAGGCCAAATTCGGTATCATTGGCGCGGTCGATCACCTCGTCCTCACCGTCGAATTTCAGCACGCTCATGACAGGCCCGAAAATCTCCTCGCGCGCGATGCGCATGGTGTCGGTGACGCCGGTGAAGACCGTCGGCTCGACGAAGAAGCCACCCTGGAAACCTTGCAGCGAAGGTACATTGCCGCCGCAGGCGAGCACAGCGCCATCCTGCTTGCCGGCCTCGATATAGCCGATGACCTTTTCATGCTGCGCCTTGGAGACCAGCGGTCCCATCTGCGTTTCCTGGTCGAGCGGATCGCCGATACGGATTTTCTTGGTCCGTTCGACCAGTCGTTCGACGAAACGGTCGTGGATGCCCTTCTGCACGAAGACCCGCGTGCCGTTGGAGCAGATCTGGCCGGTCGAATAGAAATTGCCGAGCATGGCGCCGCCGATGGCATTTTCGAGATCGGCATCGTCGAAGATGATCAGCGGCGACTTGCCGCCAAGCTCCATGGTGGCATGCTTCATCTTCGAGCCGGCGAGCGACAGCACCTTGCGACCGGTCGGCACCGAGCCGGTCACCGAGACCTTGGCGACGACATCGTGCCCGACGAGGCCGGCGCCGACATCGCCATAGCCCTGCACGACGTTGAACAGCCCGTCGGGCAGGCCGGCCTCGGTGTAGATTTCGGCGAGCGCCAGCGCCGACAGCGGCGTGTTCTCCGACGGCTTGAACACCATGGCGTTGCCCATGGCGAGTGCCGGCGCCGATTTCCAGCCGGCGATCTGGATCGGGTAGTTCCAGGCGCCGATGCCGACGCAGACGCCCAGCGCCTCGCGCCTTGTGTAGGCAAAGGCGCCGCCGAGATCGACGGACTCGCCATTATAGGCAGCGACCGCGCCGCCGAAATATTCGAGGCAGTCGGCTGCCGATGGCGCGTCCGCCACCAGCGTCTCCTGGATCGCCTTGCCGGTATCCAGCGTCTCGATGCGTGCCAGGTCGGCGTTGCGCACGCGCAATATGTCGGCGGCGCGGCGCAGGATGCGCCCGCGCTCGACCGGCTTCAGCCGCGCCCAGGCCGGTTGTGCTGCACGCGCTGCTTCGATCGCCAGTTCAAGCACGTTCGGCGTCGCCGAACGCAGCATCGCGATGGTCTCGCCGGTTGCTGGATAGATGACCGGCAGCGGCGCACCTTGCTCATCGTCGATGTAGCGTCCGTTGACATAGTGCGATGCCTTTGGCTGGGCGCGCATGGGACCTTCTCCAAACTGTCTTTCGATGGGACCGGCGGGCGGGCACCGCCGGATCATGGCTTATCGCATCGGCTCGAAAATCGGAATCGATTTTCGGAAAGCACGATGCGAGGACTAAAAAAGCGATAGAGTGCTTGTGCGTCCGAATGGACGCACGTCGCTCTATCGATCCGACACCTGCCAGCGCGGATTGATCCATGGTTCCTGGTTGGACGGCGCCAGCGGCGTGCGGCCGAGAATGTGGTCGGCGGCCTTTTCGCCGGTCATGATCGACGGCGCGTTCAGATTGCCGTTGGTGACGCGCGGGAAGATCGAAGAATCGGCGATCCGCAGCCCTTCGACGCCGATGACATGGCATTCCGGATCGACGACGCTCATCCGATCATCCTTGCGGCCCATCTTGCAAGTGCCGCAGGGGTGGTAGGCGCTTTCGGCGTGATCGCGGATGAAGGCATCGAGATCGTCGTCCGACTGCACGTGCGAGCCCGGCGAGATCTCCTTGCCGCGATAGGGGTCGAAGGCCGACTGGCCGAAGATCTCGCGCGTCAGCCGGATGCAATGGCGGAACTCGATCCAGTCGTCCGGATGCGACATGTAGTTGAAGCGGATCACCGGCTTCGATCCGGGATCGGGCGAGCGCAGCGTGACCGAACCGCGCGACTTCGATCGCATCGGCCCGACATGCGCCTGGAAACCGTGCGCTTTCGCGGCCGCCTTGCCGTCATAGCGGACCGCCGCCGGGATGAAATGATACTGGATGTCGGGATAGTCGACGCCGGCGCGCGAGCGCACGAAGGCGGCCGCCTCGAAATGGTTGGTTGCGCCGAGGCCCGATTTGAAGAACAGCCATTGCGCGCCGATCAGCGCCTTGGAGAACGGGTTCAGCACCGAATTCAGCGTGATCGGCTGCGTCGATTCCTGCTGGATGTAGAGTTCCATATGGTCCTGCAGGTTGCGGCCGACGCCGGGCCGGTCGGCGATCACCGGAATGCCGTATTCCCTCAGATGTTGGGCCGGGCCGATGCCGGACAGCATCAGGATCTTGGGCGAATTGATCGAGGAGGCGGCAACGATCACTTCTCGTCGCGCCTTGATCACCTGAATCCGTCTGCGCACTTCGATCTCAACACCGGTGGCGCGTTGATTCTCGATGATCACCCGTCGGGCGAAGCCCTTGACCAGGCTTACATTTTTCCGCCTCAGCGCCGGCCTGAGATAGGCACTCGCCGCCGACCAGCGGCGGCCGCCGCGAATGGTCTGCTCCATCGGACCAAAGCCTTCCTGCTTCGCGCCGTTGTAGTCGTCGGTCAGCTCGAAGCCGGCCTGACGGCCTGCCTCGACGAAGGCGCCGTAGAGTGGATTCGTCCTTGAGCCGCGCTGCACGGTCAGCGGGCCGCCGTGGCCGCGCCAGCCATTCTCGCCGCCGTTTGCGTCCTCCATGCGCTTGAAGTAGGGGAGCACGTCGGCAAACCCCCAGCCAGCCGCGCCCTGTTCTGCCCAATGGTCGAAATCGCGGGCGTGACCGCGTACATAGACCATGCCGTTGATCGAGGACGAGCCGCCGATGACCTTGCCGCGCGGCGTCGCCAGCACACGGCCGCCGAGATGCGGCTCCGGCTCGCTGGCAAAACCCCAGTCGTAGAGGCTCATATTGAGCGGGATCGACAGCGCCGACGGCATCTGGATCAGCGGCCCGATGTCGCTGCCGCCAAATTCGATGACGATCACCGAATATTTGCCATCCTCCGACAGCCGGTAGGCCATGGCCGAGCCGGCCGAGCCGGCGCCGATGATGACGAAATCCGCCTCAAGACCGTCTGTCATCATTCGCCTCGTGGAAAGCGCTTCTGCTCTTCGAGCAGGTCGAGGTTCATGTGGTTGCGCATGTAACGTTCCGAGGCCTTCTGCAGCGGCTGGAATTCCCAGGGGTAATGTGTGCCGTTGCGCAGCGCCGGATAGACCACCCAGCGGCGCGCCTGGCTGGCGCGCACGGCGGCATCGAAGGCAGCCATGTCCCAGCGCGCCTGGACCTTGCCGGTGAAAGAAGCCACCAAAGCCGCGTGCGCCGGGTCAGCGGCGAGGTTGGTAAATTCCCGCGGATCCGATTCAAGATCAAACAGTTGCGGCGGATCGATCTCGCAATGGATGAATTTGTAGCGGCCCTCGCGGATCGCCACCATCGGCGCGTTGGAGCCTTCGGCCGCATATTCCATCAGCACAGGTTCAGCGCGCGTCTTGCCGTCGAGCAGCGGCAGCAGCGACTGGCCGTCGGTCCATGGCGCAATCGCGCTCATGTCGATGCCGGCGAGGTCGCAAAGCGTCGGCACGACGTCGAGATTGGAAACCGGCGCGTCGATCAGGATGGCCGAAATATCTTTTCCGGCGATCATCAGCGGCACCCGCGCCGAGCCCTCGAAGAAGCACATCTTGAACCACAGGCCGCGCTCGCCGAGCATGTCGCCGTGATCGGAGCAGAACAGGATGATCGTGTCGTCGAGCATTCGCGTGCGCTCGAGCACCGACAGCAGTTCGCCGACCTTGTCGTCGAGATAGGAGATGCTGGCGAAATAGCCGCGCCGCGCGCGGCGGATCTGCTCGCCGGTGATGTCGAAACTGTCATAGTCGCTGGCGCGGTAAAGCCGCTGCGAATGCGGATCCTGTTCGTCATAGGGGATGAAGCCGACTTCCGGCTCGAGCGCCGGGCAATCCTCGTAGAGATCCCAGTAGCGCCGGCGCGCGACATAGGGGTCGTGCGGATGGGTGAAGGAGACGGTCAGGCACCACGGCCGGCGCGCGGCATCGTCCGAGACGCGGGCGAAATCATAAAGCTTCTGCACCGCGTGAAAAGCGACTTCGTCGTCATATTCCATCTGGTTGGTGATCTCGGCGACACCGGCGCCGGCCACCGAACCGAGATTGTGATACCACCAGTCGATCCGCTCGCCGGGCTTGCGATAATCCGGCGTCCAACCGAAATCGGCCGGATAAATGTCAGTGGTCAGCCGCTCCTCGAAGCCATGCAACTGATCCGGCCCGACGAAATGCATCTTCCCGGACAGGCAGGTGTGGTAGCCGGCGGTACGCAGATGATGCGCATAGGTCGGGATCGACGAGGCGAATTCGGCGGCATTGTCATAGACCTCGGTGCGCGACGGCAACTGGCCGCTCATGAACGCCGCACGGCCCGGCGCGCAGAGCGGCGAGGCGGTGTAATTGTTCTTGAAGCGCGCCGAACGAGCCGCCAGCGCCTTCAGATGCGGCGCATGCAGGAAGTCCGCCGGCCCATCCGGGAACAATGTGCCGTTGAGTTGATCGACCATGACGATCAGAAAATTGGGTCGCTTCGACGTCACTGCGCGCTCCGCTGGCCGAGTTTCGTTTCGAGATAGTCCTCGATCAGCGCGATCGCGGTCGCGGCATTGGGCACGCCGTCCTTCAGCGCGCGCCTGATGTAGAGCCCGTCGATCAGCGCCGCTGTCGCCTCGGCGACACGGTCGGCTTCGCTTCTCGGCAGGATGCCAGTCAGCCCGCTCAACAGATTGGAATGCAGGCGTCGCGCATAGACCTTGAGCAGCCGGCGCAGCGCTGGCGATTTCTGCGCCTCGACATAGAAGGCGAGCCAGGCGGCTATCGTTTCCGGCTGGAACTGGGCGTCGGAGAAATTGACCGCGACCACCGCCGAAACGCGCTGGCGTGGCGTGCTGGCCGATCGAAGCGCGCGCCGCATGTCGGCGGTCAACTCGGCCAGGATGTGCCGCATCGTCGCCAGCAAAAGTTCGTCCTTGGCGCCGAAATAGTGATGGGCGAGCGCCGAGGACACCCCGGCGCGCCCGGCGATTTCCGACATCGTCACATCAAGCGAACCGCGCTCGCCGATCGCCGAGATCGTCGCGTCGATCAGCGCCCTGCGGCGCAGCGGCTCCATTCCGATTTTCGGCATCTTTGCTCCGGTCCGTTGCGGCAAGATTATTTTTTATTGACGGATCAATCAACAAAAATCCGACGCGATTGTGTGGCAAATGTCAGCTGCCGTGACCAGATATCAAGATCAAGTCGTTGTGTGGTTCTGGCCCCTTTACGAAGTCGCTGGGACGGTTCATTCTTGAACAATGTTGATAGCGCGCCGCGACATCGCGTAGCCCGGCCCGCAGGGATGGAGATAACCATGACAGCATGCATCGTCGGCTGGGCGCATTCGCGCTTCGGCAAGCTCGAAGGCGAGACGATGGAGGGCCTGATCACCAAGGTGGCTAGCGGGGCGCTCGATCATGCCGGCATCGGTCCGGACGAGGTCGACGAGATCGTGCTCGGCCACTTCAATGCCGGCTTTTCCGCACAGGATTTCACCGCAAGCCTGGTCCTGCAGGCCGACGACCGGCTGCGCTTCAAGCCGGCGACGCGCGTCGAGAACGCCTGCGCCACCGGCTCGGCGGCGGTCAGGCAAGGCATCCGCGCCATCGACGCCAATGCGGCGCGTATCGTGCTGGTGGTCGGCGCCGAGCAGATGACGACGACATCAGGTCCAGAAATCGGCAAGAATCTTCTCAAGGCCTCGTATCTGCCCGAGGAGGGCGACACGCCGGCAGGCTTCGCCGGCGTTTTCGGCCAGATCGCGCAAGCCTATTTCCAACGCTATGGCGACCAGTCGGACGCGCTGGCGATGATTGCCGCCAAGAACCACAGGAACGGCGTCGACAATCCCTACGCGCAGATGCGCAAGGATTTCGGCTATGAGTTCTGCCGGCACGAGAGCGAGAAGAACCCCTTCGTCGCCGGTCCCCTGAAGCGTACCGACTGCTCGCTGGTGTCGGACGGCGCCGCCGCGCTGGTGCTTGCCGACACGGCGACGGCATTGAAGATGCGCCGCGCCGTCGCTTTCCGCGCCAATGAGCACGTGCAGGATTTTCTGCCGATGTCGAAGCGTGACATCCTGGCATTCGAGGGTTGCGAGCAGGCCTGGAATCAGGCGCTGAACAAGGCTGGCGTGACGCTCGACGACCTGTCCTTCGTCGAGACGCATGACTGCTTCACCATCGCCGAGCTGATCGAATATGAGGCGATGGGCCTGGCCAAACCGGGCGAGGGCGCAAAACTGGCGCTGGACGGCGAGACGGCGAAGGACGGCCGGCTGCCGGTCAATCCGTCAGGCGGGCTGAAGGCCAAGGGCCATCCGATCGGCGCCACCGGCGTGTCGATGCATGTGCTGAGCGCCATGCAGCTCGTCGGCGAGGCCGGCGGCATCCAGGTGCCGGGAGCAAAGCTCGGCGGCATCTTCAATATGGGCGGTGCCGCGGTCGCCAACTATGTTTCCATTCTCGATCGGATCAGATAAAAACCGCTCGCATTACAGCGCCGCGCGCCCTTCCGGGCGCGCAAAGGACGCTGTAACACTTTGATTTTACGCAGGATCCTTTTCGAAAATCGAATCCGATTTTCGAGGTCGTGCGTTAGCGGGGAATTCATGACAAATCCGGTTCTGGTCGAAGTTTTGCGCGGCACCGTGGTCGAGAGCGCGCATCGTGGCGCCATTGCGGTCTTCGATGCCGATGGCAAGCCGGTCTGGGAAATCGGCGATACGGCTCGCCCGGTGTTCCCGCGCTCGGCGGTCAAGGCGATCCAGGCGCTGCCGCTGGTCGAAAGCGGCGCCGCCGATGCGTACGGTTTCGGCGACCGCGAACTGGCGCTGGCCTGCGCTTCGCATTCCGGCGAGCCGGCGCATGTCGAACTGGCGCGGGCGATGCTGACCAAGGCCGGGCTGGACGTGGCGGCACTGGAATGCGGCGCGCATTGGCCGTCCAGCCATCACGCGACCGTTGCGCTGGCCAGCAACGGCAATTTGCCAAACGCGCTGCACAACAATTGTTCCGGCAAGCATGCGGGCTTCCTCTGCACCTGCGTCCACGCCGGCGTCGCCCATCGCGGCTACGTCAAATCCGGCCATGCCTCGCAGGAGATGGTGCGCGATGCGATGCAAGCGGTGACCGGTGCCGCCCATGATGTCGATCATTGCGGCACCGACGGCTGCTCGATCCCGACCTATGCCGTGCCGCTGCGCAGCTTCGCCCTCGGCTTTGCCCGCATGGCGACCGGTGCCGGCTTTGAACCCGTGCGCGCCAAGGCCGCAAAGCGGCTGCTTTCCGCCTGCATGGCCGAGCCATTTCTGGTCGCCGGCACGGGCAGGGCTGATGTTGCGCTGATGCAGGCCGCGTCAGGCCGGATTTTTGTGAAGGGAGGGGCCGAAGGCGTCTATTGCGCGGCACTTCCCGAGCTTGGCCTTGGCATTGCGCTGAAATGCGACGATGGCGCCGGCCGCGCCGCTGAAGTCGCGGTCGCGGCCGTGCTGGCCAGGTTTTTGCACGCCGACAAGGCGCTGGCGGCGATACTGACCGAAGAGGCACATCCGCCCATAGAAAGCCGGATCGGCGCCAAGGTCGGCTCACTCCGCCCTACTGCTGCGCTGGACTGAGAACGGGCATTCAGCTCGCATGATTGCGTCCGACGGTCAGTTGCGCAAAGCCACACAAATTCCCAGCGTCCTGCCGTCGCGCCGCAGGAATCGTGTCACGCCGGATCGGCAGATCCGGTTTTCCGGCAATAGCTTGTGGAGTCGCCACGCGAGGCATAAGCTCGACTGATGAGCAGAGCCTTCACGCGCGAAGAAGATAGCGAAAATGCCATCGCTGGCATCGGCGAGCGGCCGATCAGCCACCTTCGCAATCTGGTGACGCAACGCGGCCTGGCGCTGATCGACGCCGAACTGGCTGCCCTGCGCGACGATCTGGGCAGAGCGGAAAAGAGGGCCGACCGCGAGCGCATCGCGCTCATCTCGCGCGACCTGCGCTACTGGACCGCGCGGCGTGAAAGCGCCGAGCTTTCCGTGCCGGAACCGGGCAGCGACCTGGTTCGCTTCGGCATGGGCGTCACGCTGGAAGGCGATGACGGCAGGAAGGTGCACTGGAGGATTGTCGGCGAGGATGAGGCCGATCCGGCCAAGGGGACGATTTCCCATGTTTCACCGATGGCCTTGGCCTTGTTCGGCAAGAAGGTCGGCGAAATTGCCGTGGTGAACGGCAGGGAGTGGGAGATTGTGAAGCTCTCCGACAGCTAATGCATGTCGCCCCAAAAGCATGCGGGCCTGACCCTAGGGTGCGCAGCGGTTTTGCGATAGCGACTGCATAAAAACGAGAACTTAAAGCGCGTCGCGGGAATCCATCCCGAACGCGACGCACATTAGCCCTCGACCTTGACGACATGGTCGCGGAAGAACGCCGCAGCACCCGCCTCGTCGATTTCGCCGGCGGCAACGCCCATGACTAACTCATAGATCGTGCCGTTGTCGGCCATCAGCACATAGCCGTTGACAATCAGGAACGCGCCGGCGGCGACGATGGCCGTGCGCTTGTTGCCGTCGACAAAGGCGTGATTTCTGGCGATGCCGAAGATATAGGCCGCGGCCAGATCCTCGATCGATGGATCACCATAGTTGGCCTTGTTCTCGGCTCGGGCGAGCGCCGGTTCGAGGGCATTCTCATCTCTCAAACCGTGCGCGCCGCCGTGCCGACGCAACTGCTCGGCGTGCATGGCTTCGACCGCACGCCGGCTCAGGAACTCCCAGCTCATTCGGCGAGCTTCTGAAGCGCGACTTTGTATTTGTCCATGACTTGGCGAGCGGCTTCCATCTGCCGCTCGAAGCTGTCGTCCACTGGCCGAAGGGCGATGCCCTTGCTCGTTTCGACGATCTCAAGCTGATCGCCGGCCTTCAGATTCAGGTGATCGAGAATTTCCTTGGGCAGGATCACGCCTTCGGAATTGCCGATTTTGCGAATGGTCGTGTTCATGGATTCAACCCTTGTTGCAACGCCAATTATAACTCAAATTGTCGGTCGTTGCAACATGGATTATAACAAGTTCAGCCGGCCTGCAGCAGCCTATCCATCAGCCGCTCCGCCGCTTCCGGGATGACGGTGCCTGGCGGGAAGATTTCCACAGCACCCGCCTGCCGTACCGCCTCATGATCTTGCGGCGGGATGACGCCGCCGGCGACGATCAGCATATCGTCGCGGCCAAGCTTCTTCAGCGCGTCCCTGAGTTCGGGAATGAGCGTCAAATGACCCGCGGCCAGCGACGAGGCGCCAATGATATGCACGTCGTGCTCGACGCCAAGCCTGGCGATCTCGTCCGGCGTCTGGAACATCGGCCCGACGGTGACGTCGAAGCCTAGGTCGGCAAAGGCGGTGGCGATCACTTTCTGGCCGCGATCGTGGCCATCCTGTCCCATCTTGGCGACGAGAATGCGTGGCTTGCCGCCGGACTTCTCCTCGAACGCGACGATCTTATCCTGCAGCCGATCGACCGCCGGATTGTCGCCGAGCGCCTTGCGATAGACGCCGGAGATCGTCTGGACGGAGGCGACATGGCGGCCAAAAACCTTTTCCAGCGCCAGTGAAATCTCGCCGACCGTGGCGTTGGCGCGTGCGGCGCGAATGGCGAACTCCAGCAGATTTTCGCCGCTCTCCGCAGCCCGGCTCAGCGCACTCAGTGCGCTCTCGACGGCGCCGACGTCGCGCGTGCCTTTCAGCCGCTGCAGTTTCGACAATTGCCGGGCCCTGACTTCGGCGTTGTCGATCTTCAGCACGTCGACTTTGATATCCGTCTCGGGACGATGGGCGTTGACGCCGACCAGGATCTGCTCGCCGGAATCGATCCGCGCCTGCGTGCGCGCGGCGGCCTCTTCGATGCGCAGCTTCGGTATGTTTTTTTCGGTTGCGGCGGCCATGCCGCCCAGGCTCTCGACCTCTTCGATATGGGCAAGCGCGCGCGCCGCCAGGTCATGCGTCAGCCGTTCGAGATAGGCAGAGCCGCCCCACGGGTCGATGATGCGGGTGGAGCCGGATTCCTTTTGCAGGATGAGCTGCGTGTTGCGGGCGATGCGGGCCGAATGGTCGGTCGGCAGCGCCATCGCCTCGTCGAAGGCGTTGGTGTGCAGCGATTGTGTATGACCCTGCGTCGCCGCCATCGCCTCGATCATGGTGCGAATGATGTTGTTGTAAGAGTCCTGCGCCGTTAGCGACCAGCCCGAAGTCTGGCAATGGGTGCGCAGCGACAGCGAGCGCTCGTCCTTCGGCGAGAAGTTCTTCAGCATCAGGGTCGACCACAAAAGGCGGGCTGCCCTCAGCTTGGCGACCTCCATGAAGAAGTTCATGCCGATCGCCCAGAAGAAGGACAGGCGCGGCGCAAAACGGTCGATATCGAGACCCGCCGCGACACCGGCGCGGGCATATTCGATTCCATCGGCGATGGTGTAGGCGAGCTCGAGGTCGGCGGTCGCCCCTGCCTCCTGCATGTGATAGCCGGAGATCGAAATCGAATTGAACTTCGGCATGTGCTGCGACGTATAGGAGAAGATGTCCGACACGATCCGCATCGAAGGTTTTGGCGGATAGATGTAGGTGTTGCGCACCATGAACTCTTTCAGAATGTCGTTCTGAATGGTCCCGGCGAGGTCCTTTTGCGCAACGCCCTGTTCTTCCGCGGCGACGATGTAGAGCGCCATGATCGGCAGCACCGCGCCGTTCATGGTCATCGACACCGTCATCTCGTCAAGCGGGATGCCGTCGAAGAGCTGGCGCATGTCGAGGATGGAATCGATGGCGACGCCTGCCATGCCGACATCACCGGCAACGCGCGGATGATCGCTGTCGTAGCCGCGATGCGTGGCAAGGTCGAAAGCGACCGACAGTCCCTTTTGGCCGGCCGCGAGGTTGCGCCGGTAAAAGGCGTTCGACTCTTCCGCCGTCGAGAAGCCGGCATATTGCCTGATCGTCCACGGCTGCTGGACATACATGGTCGGGTAGGGGCCGCGCACGAATGGCGGCAGGCCCGGATAGGTGTCGAGATGCGGCAACCCCTTGAGGTCGCCCTGGTTGTATAGATGCTTGATGGCCAGTCCTTCCGGGGTCATCCGCTGGCCCTTGACCTCGATCGGCGCCCGGCGCGGCGCCGACCAGCCGATCTGGCTGAAATCGGGGATCATGATGCTGCTCCGATCGATTGATCGATACGGATCGGAAACAGCGGCTCGCACACCGCGACGCCCTCGGTGACCGCGGGCCGCCGCTCCGCCGCCAGGGTTTCGACCGGACGTTCGGTCTTCGACGGGTGAAGCGTCGTGCCGATGATGGCCCGCTCGCCCGCCTGATAGGCAGCTTTGCGGCGGGCGGCGGCCGCCAGAACCCGTTTCTGGATGTGTCCTTGCTGCAGGCTGGACAGCACGCCGCCTTCCGCCTCGATCCGCTGGAATTCTTCCCACGCAGCTTCACCGAGTTCGCCAGTCAGCGCTTCAACGGCGCCCGAACCGCAAGCAGGGTCGGCGACATGATCGATATGGCTTTCGTTGGCCATGATCAGTTGCGTATTGCGGGCAACACGGCGGGCAAAGCCCGCCGGCAGGCCATGCGCGATCGTATGAGGCAGGATGGAGACCGAGTCCGCCCCGCCGGCTGCCGCGGCAAAAGCGGCGATCGTGGTGCGCAGGATGTTCGTCTCCGGGTCCGCCGAAGTCATCATGCGGAACGATGTCTCGGCATGGATGTTGGCGGTGGCGGCGGAGATCGAGCATGCCTCCTGGACCCGCGCCCACAGCCTGCGCAGGGCCCTGACCTTGGCCATCGATACGAACTGGTCCTGGTCGACGCTCAGCGCAAAGCCGATATGGGGCGCCGCATAGACAAGCGGCTGGCGCGCCTCCTCGAACATCCGGAGATAGGAGACCGCCGAAGCCATCATGGTGCCCAGCTCCTGCGCTTCGGTGGCACCGGCATTGTGGAAGACGCGTCCGTCTGCCTCCAGCAGGACCCCGGGCACGCCCATCGAGAAAAAGTGCGCCAGGGACTGCGGCATCGACGCCTGCAAGGCCTCGATCGACGTCCGCAACCGGCCGGTTCCGGCAAAGATCGCCGCCGGGTCGATGCCGAAGGACAGGTTGAGCTTTGCCGGGTCTGACCGGCGCTTGCTCAAGAACGCAACCAGCCAGTCGGCCACGGCGCGGCTCCAGGGATGCGCGTCGATGCGGACCTGGATGCGGTTGAGCGGCACGCCGTCCAGCACGGTCTCCAGCGCGTCGGCAGTCCTCGGCAGGCCGTAGCCGAACGCATTCGGCGCGCCTTCGAAGACAAGCGACAATCCGGTGGCGCCCTGTGCGACGTCCTCCAGGGCCTGGGCTTTGGCGCGGCCGACATCCGGATCGTCGATACGCTGGCTGACGATCCACGGCGATCCGGGGTTTGCCCGTGGGAGAGGCTCTGCGGTGACCGAACGATCATAAAGCGGTTCGATGCGGATGCCATCGTCCGTATGGGATACGAGTTTTTCCTCGAAGGATCCGCCGGCCAGGGCTTTTTCCGCAAGGGCCAGCCACCGCTGCCGGTCAGGGTTCGGAAGTTCGGCATCGTGGTTCAAGGCACCGGCCATCCGCTCTCCTCGTCTTCTCGGCCGATAGGCCTGGAACGTCAGTCTACGGTTCCCCGTCGCATATCACAATGCAACACGCGCCCTGCGAGGGTGAACCGTCAACCGATTGCCAAACATGCGCAAAATCCGCAAGCTCCAAAACCCATTTTCGACCATGGCCATTGTCGCTGCGCAATGGCGTCATTATACCTGCGGCGAGCCCCGCTACTTTCAATAGATCAGGGCATTCAACACTTCAGGTTGCGGAGACCCGACACATGGCTGACGACACCAGTATTTTCATCGGAGCCAGCCGAAAGCCTGATGACAGCTACCAGCGCGCCGAAAACCTGCTGCTTCAGTATGGCAATCGTCATGGCCTGGTCACCGGCGCGACCGGCACCGGCAAGACCGTGAGCTTGCAGATTTTGGCGGAAGGTTTCTCCAATGCCGGCGTGCCGGTCTTCTGCGCCGACATCAAGGGCGACCTGTCCGGTATCGCCATGATGGGCGCGGCACAGGATTTTCTGGTCAAGCGCGCCGAGCAGGTCAAGCTCGATCCCTATGATTTCCAGGAATTTCCGGTCATATTCTGGGATCTTTTCGGCGAGCAGGGCCATCCGATCCGCGCCACCGTCTCTGAAATGGGGCCGCTGCTGCTGTCGCGGCTTATGAACCTGTCCGAGGCGCAGGAAGGCATCATGAACATCGCCTTCCGCATCGCCGACGAGGAAGGCTTGTTGCTGCTGGACCTGAAGGACCTGCAAGCGCTTCTTGCCAACATCGCCGAACGCGCCGAAGAAATCGGCGCTCGCTACGGCAATGTGACGAAACCTTCGGTTGGCGCAATCCAGCGCACGCTGCTGGTTCTGGAGCAGCAGGGCGCGACGAATTTCTTCGGCGAGCCGGCATTGCGGATCGCCGACATCATGCGCACCACCCGCGACGGGCGCGGCGCGATCAGCGTGCTGGCCGCCGACAAGCTGATGATGAATCCCCGGCTCTATGCGACATTCCTGTTGTGGCTGATGTCGGAACTGTTCGAGGAGCTGCCCGAAGTCGGCGATCCCGACAAGCCAAAGCTGGTCTTTTTCTTCGACGAGGCGCACCTTCTGTTCGACGACGCGCCGAAAGTGCTGATCGACCGCGTCGAACAGGTGGTCCGCCTGATCCGTTCGAAGGGCGTCGGCGTCTACTTCGTCACCCAGAATCCGCTGGATATCCCCGAGACCGTTCTGGCCCAGCTCGGCAACCGGGTGCAGCACGCCCTGCGCGCCTACACGCCAAGGGAGCAGAAGGCCGTGAGGACCGCCGCCGAGACGTTCAGGCCCAATCCCGACTTCGACTGTGCTACCGTGATCACGCAGCTCGGCACCGGCGAGGCGCTGATCTCGACGCTGGAAGCCAAAGGTGTTCCGTCCATGGTCCAGCGGACGCTGGTTCGCCCGCCGTCGTCGCGACTTGGCCCGATCACGCCTGACGAGCGCCGCACGCTGATCACCGAGAGCCCGGTTGCGGGGCAGTACGATCAGACCGTCGATCGCGAATCGGCTTTCGAGATGCTGCAGAAAAAAGCCAAGGATGCGTTGGACGCGGAGGCACAGCAGCAGGAGAGCGGCGGCTCGCGCTGGACCATTCCAGGCTTCGGCAATGATGATCCCGCCCCCCAGCCCACCGGCGGCAGGCGAGCACCGGCGCCGCGAGCGTCCAATCGCCAGACGGTGGCGGAGGCGGCGATCAAATCGGTGGTTCGCTCGGTCGGCACGTCGGTTGGACGGGCGATCGTGCGCGGCATCCTCGGCAGCCTGGCCAGGGGGCGGCGCTGAAAGCACCGCATCGGACCCAAAACGGGCACCGGTTTTGCGAGAATCCGATGCTCGTCGAAAAGCATCGGACCGGAAATTCGCGGCGCCGAAAGTCCGCCGCTCCAGCGCCTTCGACCAGCTCAGAAGATCGGTTCCGAGATCGCCCTTGCCGGGCCGAGCAGGATCGATCCTTCCGGGACGCCCGCATCGATTGGAATGGCTTTGCGGTCTGCCGTGGCAACCAGTTCCTGACCGACACCGGAGGTAACGATCACCGGCGTCTTGTTGGGCACACGGTCATAAAGATCGATAATGTCCTGATTTATCAAGCGAACGCAGCCAGATGACACTGATTTGCCTATGGAAAACCACTCCGGCGAGCCGTGCAGGCGGTACAGCGTGTCCTCGTTGCCCTCGAAAAGATACAGCGCCCGCGCTCCGAGCGGATTGGTGAGCCCGCCGGGCATGCCGCCATTCTCGGCGCTGTATTTTGCGTACTCGGGCTGGCGGGCGATCATTTCGGCCGGCGGCGTCCATTTCGGCCACTTCTGCTTCCACTGGACGACGGCATCGCCAGACCATTCGAAACCTGCGCGACCCAGCCCGACCCCATAACGAATGGCTTGTCCGCCCGGACGCACGAGATAGAGGTGGTGGCCGGCCGTATCGACGACGATGGTGCCGGGCGCTTGGCCGGTCGGATCGGGAACGATTTGACGCAGAAATTGCTCGTCGATTTTCTCGTAGGGTATGCCCGGCAGCTCGAACCCATTGTCGCTGACCGGACCGTACATTGTTGCATAGTCCATGAGCGGCGGCTCGACATTGGCTGGCGGCGGCGGCTCGACAGGCCGGCCTGCCGTCGTGGTGCAGGCGGAAACCGCAATCGAGGCGGCGCCGAGCGCAGCGGCGTTGAGAAAGCCGCGACGGCTCAGGCGATAGGAGTCGATTTCGGTTGTGAACATCGTTGCCTTTTTTTAAGTCTCATATCGAAACAGAACATGAATACGCCAATCAGTACGGCGCGCCAGCCCTACCAATGCCTGGCGCGATAGGCGGTTCCGATTCTGGCCTGAGGGTGAACAAACAAAGGCAAAGCTGTGACGGTTCAGCCCCTGTTGCGCCGAGGCAACAGGCCCGCAGCGCCGCGCGTCAGCAAAGAACGCTGTCGCAGTTTTATTTTGCCTATGATCCTTTCCAAAAATCGATTCCGATTTGGGCTCATGTGTCATCCTGCGGCGAGCAGGCCTTCGAGCGAGGGCAGGATCAAGGCCGGCGGAAAGTCCCGGTATTCCTCGGGCTGGTCGGAGCGGTTGATCCAGACTGTCCGGAACCCGAATTTGGTGGCGCCGGCGACGTCCCAGCGGTTGGATGACTGAAACGACACCGCACCCGGATAGAGACGCCAGCCTGTCGTGACCATGTCGTAGACCGACGGATCGGCCTTGAAGCGCTTGACGGCCTCGACGGAATAGATGTCGTCCAGAACCTGGTCGAGCGCGGCCGATTTGACCGCCGCTTCCAGCATTTCAGGCGAGCCGTTGGATAGGATCGCCAGCTTGGCGCCAGATGCTTTGAGCGCCTTGAGCACGGCCGGCACCTCCGGATAGCAGTCCAGCCGCCAATAGGCGTCGAGCAGCTTGGCCCTCAGTCCCTTGTCCGCGGAGGGAACCTTTCGCAAGGCGAAATCCAGCGCCTGTTCGGTGAGTTGCCAGAAATCGGCGTAGGCGCCCATCAGCGTCCTCACCCAGGAATATTCCAGTTGTTTGGCGCGCCAGATCTCCGACAGGAGCTGGCCGTCCGGTCCGATCTGGTCGGCATGACGGCGGACGGCTGCGTGCACGTCGAACAGCGTTCCGTAAGCGTCGAAAACGTAAGCCGCATGTTGCATGGTAACAGTTTTGCGGCGAGGCAAGGCCGGGCGCAAGCACGGATTGCAATTTCGCATGCCGCTGGCCTTAACAAATCTCAGCCAAATCAGTTGACGGCAGACGCCAAAGCATCTTCCAATGGCGAGACAGGACAGCTCTGAAACGCGGAATCAAGCGATGACACTGGCGGCTGCGGCGCAATCCGCGACATGGACCTTCGTGGATGGCGACTGGTATGAAGGCAACGTCGCCATTCTGGGGCCGCGCAGCCATGCCATGTGGCTCGGCACCAGCGTGTTCGATGGCGCCCGCTGGTTCGAGGGCGTCGCCCCCGACCTCGACCGCCACGCCGCGAGGGTGAACGCCTCGGCGATCGCGCTTGGTCTCAAACCATCCATGAGCGCCGAAAAGATCGTCGGGCTGACCTGGGACGGGCTGAAGAAGTTCGACGGCAAGACGGCGGTCTACATAAGGCCGATGTACTGGGCCGAGCATGGTGGCTATATGGGCGTGCCGGCCGATCCGGCCTCGACCCGGTTCTGCCTTTGCCTCTACGAATCGCCGATGATCCCGCCGTCGGGCTTTTCGGTCACCGTCTCGCCGTTCCGGCGCCCGACCATCGAGACCATGCCGACCAACGCCAAGGCCGGCTGCCTTTATCCCAACAACGGTCGTGCCATCCTCGAAGCCAAGATGCGCGGCTTCGACAACGCGCTGGTGCTCGACATGCTGGGCAATGTCGCCGAGACCGGAACCTCGAACATTTTCCTGGTCAAGGATGGCCATGTCCTGACGCCGGCGCCGAATGGCACGTTCCTGTTCGGCATCACCCGCTCGCGGACGATGACGCTGCTTGACGAGTATGGCTTCAAGACCATCGAAAAGGCGCTGTCGGTGCGCGAATTCCTCGAAGCCGACGAGATATTCTCGACCGGAAACCACTCGAAAGTCGTGCCGGTCACCCGCATCGAGGATCGCAGTCTCCAGCCCGGGCCCGTAGCGAAAAAGGCGCGCGAACTCTATTGGGAGTGGGCGCATTCGACTTCGGCCGGCTGACTGGCTAAAAAGCGAACCGGCGCTTCGTTCCGGAGTTGCTCCACACCAATCCAGACCTATGTTAGTCCGGTATCGACACCGGATTTTTTCCACGAGGAGTACGACCGATGGCTTTTGAATTGCCCGCCTTGCCCTATGACTACGAGGCATTGCAGCCTTACATGTCGAAGGAGACGCTGGAGTATCACCACGACAAGCACCACAAGGCTTATGTCGACAACGGCAACAAGCTGGCTGCCGAAGCCGGGCTCGGCGATTTGTCGGTCGAAGAGGTTGTGAAACAATCCTTCGGCAAGAACCCCGGGCTCTTCAACAATGCCGGCCAGCACTACAATCACATCCACTTCTGGCAGTGGATGAAGAAGGGCGGCGGCGGCAACAAATTGCCGGGCGCGCTGCAAAAGGCGTTTGACAGCGATCTTGGCGGTTACGACAAGTTCAAGGCCGATTTCATAGCCGCCGGCACCACCCAGTTCGGTTCGGGCTGGGCCTGGGTTTCGGTCAAGGACGGCAAGCTGGCGATCTCGAAGACCCCGAACGGCGAGAACCCGCTGGTCCATGGCGCGACCCCGATCCTGGGTGTCGATGTCTGGGAGCACTCCTATTACATCGACTATCGCAACGCCCGGCCGAAATATCTCGAAGCCTTCGTCGACAATCTCATCAACTGGGACCATGTCCTCGAGCTCTACGAAAAGGCGTAGGCCTGACTGAGTTGCAGAAGAGCCCCGGCAAAACCGGGGCTTTTCTCTATGTGCCAAATGATCGGCCGCCCTTTTCCAACGACCGTCGCGAAAAATTTACACAAGCGTGAGGCGAATTTCCGGAATTTTCAAGCCAGTTTTGCCGTTATGGATCAGTCGGACCTTCACCCGAAACATCTTCACCATGGAGCCAGTTGAATGAGAAAGCTTATCCTCGCCATCTCGATGCTCGCCTTCGCCGGTTCGGCGGCGTTTGCCGATCCGATCCAGGAGCGGCAGGCCATTATGAAGGAACGTGGAAAGATCGCCGGCCAATTGTCGAAAGTCGTCAAGGGCGAGACCCCTTATGACGCAGCGGCCGTGCTGGCGGCGTTGAAGGCGCTGGAGGCAAACGCCGAGAAGTTCCATGCAAACGTCGACACTCTTTTCCCGGCTGGCAGCGACACCGGCGACACCACAGCTGCCCCAAAAATCTGGGACGATATGGCCGGCTTCAAGGCGGTGGAAGAAAAATATCTCGCCGACGTCAAGGCTGCGGCGGCCGCCGCTCCTGCCGACGTCGATGCCTTCAAGGCGGGGTTCAACACCATAGGCGGCGATTGCGGCACCTGCCACAAGACATACAGGATTAAGAAGGGCTGATAGCGGGCGATGCGCCTGCTGAAAAAACTCGTCGGCGCCGCCCTCGTTCTGGGCGTCGCCGGCGCGGTTGCCGGCTGGTTCCTGTCGGCGCCGGTCAGGCTCGACAGCGAGGCCCTGGCGCAGCTCGGCCCCGGCGATGCCGCCAGGGGCAAGCGCATTTTTTATGCCGGCGGCTGCACGTCCTGTCATGCGAAGCCAGGCTCGCAAGGCGACGCCCGCCTTCAACTGGCCGGCGGTCTCGAACTCAAGACGCCGTTCGGCATCTTCGTGCCACCGAACATCTCGCAGGATACCTCGGACGGTATCGGCGGCTGGTCGGTCGAAGACCTCGCCAACGCCATGCTGAAGGGCGTGTCGCCGAGCGGCGAGCACTTCTATCCGGCGTTTCCCTATGCATCCTACGCACGCATGAAGCCGGCCGACATAGCCGATCTCCATGCCTTCCTGAAAACGCTTCCGGCGGTGGCGGGCAAGGCGCCGCCCAATTCACTGGGGTTCCCGTTCAACATCCGTCGCGGCATCGGGCTGTGGAAACGTCTCTATTTGAGAGACCAGCCGGTGGTCTCCTTCCCCGATGGCACGCCGGATCCGGTGATGGCCGGCCGTTACCTGGTCGAAGGGCCCGGCCATTGCGGCGAATGCCACACGCCGCGCGATTTTGCTGGCGGCACCAGGAAGAGCGAGTGGCTGGCGGGGGCCGCGGCTGCCGAAGGCAGCGGCATCGTGCCGAACATCACTTCGGGCGAAGGCGGGCTCGGTGACTGGTCGGAGGCCGACATAGCCTACTTTCTGGAAACCGGCTTCACCCCGGATTTCGATTCCGTCAGTGGCGCCATGGTCGACGTGCAGAGAAACATGGCCGAGCTGACGCCCGAGGACCGGGCGGCGATCGCGGCCTATCTGAAGGCCGTCCCGCCGCACCCCAACGGCTATCCCCCACGCAAGCCGGCGAATTAGTTAGCATCCGTCAGCCGGCTGGTTCTGGCCCATTCTCAGGCCGGCCAGCCTTCATCAGGTCGAGGATCTTTTCAAGCCGGGCGACGACATCGCTGGTTTCCAGAAGCTGCTGCTTCTGTTCGATACTGATCGACAGCAGCGGCGCGAGCGTATCGGCTAGGACACCGGGATCGCCGATGGAGGGCAGGCCGAGTCGCGCCTTGGGCCTTCGTGGAAGCGAGGAAAAATCGATGTTGGCATAGCTCTGATATGTATCGAGAACCGCGCTCGAACGTGCTACCGCCTCCGCCGATTGGCGACGCTGCTCTTCGACCGGCGCGACCTCCGCCGCCAGAAAGTCGGCGTTGACCAGGTGAAGGATCGCGGCTCGCTGGAGGCCGGAGACCGAGACCTTAAGTACCCCATCCACCTGCGTCTGGCAGTTTATCACGCTAGCCGTGACACCCACCGGATAGAGAGAAGCAAGGTTGCCGGGATCCTCGTCGGTCGCGTGCCTCTGTGCGACCACAAGAACGCGGCGGTCGCCTGCCATCGCGTGCTCCACAGCGCGCCGCGTTTTGTCGCGGCCCACGAAGACCGGAACAGTCATTTGCGGAAAGAGCACGAAATCCCGCATTGGAAAAATCGGCAGATCCGCGCCGGAGGACGGGGGCGGGCTGGCCTCGGGCGCCAGGTTTCTGGGCCCAGCTCCGACTGGTTGGCTCGCCTGAATCCTTGCAGCCAATACGTTCCAGTCGCGCAAGCCGAGGACCCTAGCAATGAGCTCGAGGCTTTCGCTGTGGGACAGCGAAACGGATTTGGCGCTCAGCGCTTCGGACAGCGTTTGCGCCATGGCTTTTGCATCGCGGAAATCGCGCATGGAATCATTCTTTGCTTCGAAGAACGGAAGACGTCAGAGCTTGCGTTACTGACCCGTTCGTTCGGGCAAAGGGAGCCTGAAGTGGCTCGATACATTCACCTTACCCGGGAGGGCGCAAGCAGCAGGTTGTATCCACCTGTTTGGAAGGTGCGCTGAAGGTCCGTTGTTGTCAATCCTGCCCGCGCTGCATTCCACGCTCCCGATTTACAGGTGGCGGTCGCCGAGGAAATCGAAGCCGGTTTCAAAGAAATGATTGTAGTTGCAGGTCATTTCCTCGCCGGGCGCGATGTCGCGCAGTGCATAAGTCTCGTCGGGCGAGGCGACGTCGCAATTCGGGTCATCGGCATGGTTCATGAAGCGGGCGTCGTCGGCTTCGAAGACGACGAAGTTCGGGTCGCGCCGATCGGGATAGGAATAGCGATCGAGATAGGCTCTGACCGGCCCGGTTTCGCGCTCATAGACCTCGACAGGGATGCGCCGGTCGTAATTGGGATGGAGCTTCCAGACCAGTGTGCCGCGGGGAATGTGGTTCTTGGCAAAGACACCGATGCCCTGGATGGGCGATTTGTCGAGATAGACGTCGACGAGCAACATTGCGGACCCTTGCCGTGACTGAATGATTTTTGGGTGGCGCGGCTGCGAGAAGCCGCGCATTTGGCTAGCGCGCAGCTATGGCAATTGCGAGCGGAAAATCGACATGGCCTGACCCGTGGTGCGCAAGATCAAGCTCCTACAGCGCCGTCTGTGCGTCCAACAGAGTCGGCGGCGCTGTGGTGGCAAGGTCGGCCTTGCCCGCCACCTTCAGCGCAAACGCATAGGTGAAGGCGATTTCCTCGAGCCTGGAAAACCGGCCGGATGCGCCGGCATGACCGGAGTCCATATTGATCTTGAACAGCACCGGATTGTCGCCGGTCTTGCGGTCGCGCAGCCGCGCCACCCACTTGGCCGGCTCCCAATAGGTGACACGCGGGTCGGTGAGGCCGGCAAGCGCCAGGATCGGCGGATAGTCGAGCGCGGCGACATTGTCATAGGGCGAGTAGGCGGCAATCGTTCGGTAGTCCTCCTCCGAGGCGATCGGGTTGCCCCATTCGGGCCATTCCGGCGGCGTCAGCGGCAAGGTCGCGTCGAGCATGGTGGTGAGCACGTCGACGAACGGAACCTCGGCGACAATACCGCCGAAGCATTCCGGCGCCATATTCGCGACGGCGCCCATCAGCAGGCCGCCGGCCGAGCCACCCTGTGCGACAATGCGATCATGGGCGGTGTAGCGCTCTGCGACGAGGTGGTGGGCGACCGCGATGAAATCGGTGAACGTGTTCATCTTGTGCGCCCGCTTGCCGTCGTCGTACCAGCCATAGCCCTTGTCCTTGCCGCCGCGGACATGGGCAATCGCGTAGACGAAGCCGCGGTCGACCAGCGATAACAAATTGGTGTTAAAGGCGGCCGGGACCGTGATGCCGTAGGAGCCGTAGCCGTAAAGCAGGCAAGGCGCTGATCCGTCGAGCGGCGTGTCGCGATGGTGGATGAGCGAGACCGGCACCAGTTCGCCGTCGGCTGCGGGCGCCATCAGCCGCCGCGTCACGTAGTCGTCCGGGTCGTGGCCGGACGGAACTTCCTGGGTCTTCAGCAGCACGCGCTCGCGGGTCCGCATGTTGTAGTCGAAGACCTGCGCCGGCGTTGTCATGGACGAGTAGGAAAAGCGCATGATCTCGGTATCGTATTCATAGGATCCCGACAGGCCGAGCGAGAAGGCTTCCTCGTCGAAGGAGATGAGGTGTTCCTCGCCGCTGTTGCGGTCATGCACGACGATGCGCGGCAGGCCTTCCTTGCGTTCAAGCCTGACCATGTGGTCCTTGAAACCGATTACCGAAAGGATCAGCCGGCCCGCTTCGTGCGGCACCAGCTCCTGCCAGTTGGCGCGCACCGGGTCGCTTGCCGGCGCAGTCATGATCTTGAAATCCTTGGCGCCGTCGGCATTGGTGAGAATGAAGAAGACATCGCCGCCTTCTTCGAGGTCGTATTGCAGGCCGGTTTCGCGCGGCGCAACCAGCTTCGGTTCGGCGAACGGCTCGCTGGCGCTCATGATGCGATATTCCGAGGTCTCGTGGTCGTTGATGCCAACCATGATCCATTCGTTGGAGCGTGTGCCGCCGACATTCATGAAGAAGCCCGGATCGGTTTCTTCGTAGATCAGCCGGTCGTTCTCAGGACTGTCGCCAAGGGCATGGAACAGCACCTTGGAAGGACGGTGGTTGGCATCGAGGCGGGTGTAGAAAAATCCATCATTTCCCGCATCCCACACGCCGCCGCCACCGGTATCTGGAATCCTGTCGGCCAGATCGTTGCCGTCGGCGAGATCGCGGACGCGAAGCGTGTAGAATTCGGAACCCTTGTCGTCGAAGGCCCACAGAAGCTTGGCGTGATCGGTCGAATGGTCGACGCCGCCGAGGCGGAAATAGGCCTTGCCTTCGGCCTCGAGATCGCCGTCGAGCAGGATCTCTTGGTCGCCGCCCTCGCGCGGCGTGCGGAAATAACGCGGCTGCTCGCCGCCAAGCTTGAAAGATGACCCATAGGCGTACGGCCCATCCTTCATCGGCACGGACGAATCGTCCTCCTTGATGCGGCCCTTCATCTCCTTGAAAAGCTGCTTCCGCACCTGGGCGGTCTCGGCCATGAGCGCTGCCTGATAGGCGTTCTCGGCTTTGAGATGGGCGCGGATCTGCGCGTCGAGCAGCGACGGATCCCTGAACATCTCTTGCCAGTTGTCGGCTCTCAGCCAGGCATAGTCGTCCGTCCGCGTCACTCCATGGTGCACATCGAAGACCGGCCGCTTCTCTGGTTGCGGCGGGCTGGCAGTTGGAAATGCTGGGGTTCGGGTCATTGCGTCTCGCTGTGGAAGTTACTTGTATGGAGAATGAACACGCCGATCAGCGCAGGTTCAAGAGCCGGAGTATATGTTTGCGCCGGGCTCCAGAAGATGAGCCGGAGGAGAGGGAAAAATGAAGTTCCGTTTTCACGCTGCTGCGACTTTCGCCGTCGCTTCGACAGTCTTGGCCTTTATCGGCCAATCTCATGCAACCGTGTTCGCAGCTTGGCAAGTGACCAACCTTCCGTTTGGCGACACGCTCAACGTGCGCAAGTATCCGGCGGGATCGTCCCAGAAGCAGGCGGCCTATCCCAACGGCGCCGTTTTGCAGATGACCGGGAGATGCACCGGCGGCATAAACCTGCTCGACATCGCCAAGCAGCCGGTTTGGAAGCAGGAACAGAAGATCCGCTATCGCTGGTGCGAAGTCTGGCACGATCCGGCACACAACGGCAATTTCGTCACCGGCTGGGTCTACGGAAAATACATAACCCCACATTGATGGACGGTGCCGGTCCGCAGGCTGATTTCTCGCTTGCTTGCAACAGCAAATCGCAACCTATGGTTTTGCGGACTCTAAAAACAACCAGATAGCCTGCACCACAACCAAGCATAGCCAAGCATTGAGATTTTTTTACTGGCTCTCATGGATGTAACGGCAGCTTGACTGGGCATCCGCCGCTGCTGGTCTGCCCAGAAAATATCGCAAAGTTACAGAGTGCACGAAAGGTTGAAGCTGATCGTCGAATATTTTATTGCCATCGATGAATACAGCGCAAGAAGCGAATTGACTTACTTGGTTTAGTGGCTCATTAGGATGCTGCGACGCGAATCGCAGAGGCTCTTTCCTGCAAAAATTTCGCGCGATGCCCGACCTATCAAAAATAGGGCGCAGGTAGAAACAACTCACGTTGGGGCCAGGAAGCCATGGATATTATCGAAACACCTTCCAGAAATAGTGATGCGCTGATCGAATTGACGGCCGACGTCGTGGCCGCCTATGTCAGCAACAATCCGGTGCCGGTCGGCGAGCTGCCTAGCCTCATCGCCGATGTCCATGCCGCCCTCGGGCGCGTGGGCGGGGCCAGTGAACAGCCTCCTGCCGACAAGCAGAAGCCGGCAGTAAACCCGAAACGCTCCGTCCATGACGACTACATCGTCTGTCTTGAAGACGGCAAGAAGTTCAAGTCGCTGAAGCGTCACTTGATGACCCACTACGGTCTGACGCCCGACGAGTATCGTGAAAAATGGGGCCTGGACGCCAGCTACCCGATGGTTGCTCCCAACTATGCTGCCGCCCGCTCACAGCTCGCCAAGAAGATGGGTCTCGGCCGCAAGCGCAAGGGGCGCTGATACGGCTCCCTTCCCAACCTGGGTTAGATGATCAACGGCGCCTCCGGGCGCCGTTTTGATCTTGGGGCGATGCTCGAGCAATCGATATGCGTCGCGACATGTGCGGCTCCGATCATGTCGGGCCATCGCGCGCTGTTCGTCTGATCAGGCGGTCTGCTTCAAGGCCGCCTCAGCGTCGCGCTTGATGCGCTTGACCATTGAACGAAGACCATTGGCGCGTTGCGGCGACAGGTGCTCGTCGAGGCCAAGTGCCTTCAGCGTGGCTTCCGCGTCGGTTTTCTGGATCTCGCTGGCGGGTCGTCTGGAAAACAGCGCCAGCATGATAGCGACGAGGCCGCGCACGATATGGGCGTCCGAATCACCGGTGAAGGTGACGACTGGGTCGGGCCCCGGACCATACTCGGTGGTCAGCCAGACCTGGCTGACGCAGCCGGGCACCTTGTTGGCAGGGTTGCGTTCCTCGTCGGGAAACGGCGGCAGGGCCTCGCCCAGTTCGATCACATAGCGATAGCGGTCTTCCCACTCGTCAAGCAGGGAGAAGTCGTCGCGGATCGTCTGGATCGTCGTAGTCATAGGCCGGATATAATCATCCGGCGACGCCGCGTCACGGAAAAAGAGGAAAACACCATAGGCGTCAGAGCGCGGACGGTGACAGATGCGCTGAAAAATATCTCAGTTTTTCGCCGGCAAATCGACTTTCGCCGGCAAGACGATGTCTTCGGGCACGCTGCCGGTCGTTGTCGCCGTGTCGGGTTCGGCGGCCTTGTCGTCCAACATGGCGGCCGCGATCTTGGCTGTCTCCCTGGCTCGGGCGGTGATCGTGTGCATTGCGGACTTGCCGGTCTCGCAGACGTCAGGCTTGCGCTCGCATATGCCGGCAATGTCGCCGACGGCTTCGCGTGCCGCAAACAACGCCTGGATCGGCCCGACGCTTTGGTGGCCGGTCTCGTCGGAGCCGACATTCAGCGGCAGCGCCAGAAGCACCAGCGAAAACCAGAAAGCCGTTCTGATCAGAAAGCCCATCTGTATGCCCTCATTCGTGACCGGATCATGCGTTCAAGCGGCATGACCTCTTTATGGATACGATAGTGGCATGGACGCGCAAAGGACGGCTTGCCCGGTCAGCGAAAATTTTCCTCAAATTTTAGGCAAATTCGAAACGAAGCATTTTGCAATGGATTTGTCTCAAATTCAGCCGATTTTTTCACTTAAGGTTAACCATCTATCCAGCTGTTTTCCTTATGTATTTCCCAGAAGTTCGGCTTACTGTGGGCGACTGTCAAAGGCGGGAGAGCGGTTCGCCCGGATAACTCTCCATTTACTATGGCCGCAATTGCCAAGGCTTGCCCCGTGCCGGCCTCCCAATATCTGCCTCGGACCGGGCATTGATCGGTCCTGCCTTATCCTTTCCTTAAACGCTGGATGCGAGTTTCAGATCGACAAAAGCATCTGCGAAGCAGGGCTGTTCACGACCAGGTGCGAGTGCGTTGAGTTGAGTTCGATAAGGGCCAGATACGTTGAGTTGCCCGGCGCGATGGCAGCCGGTTGCGAACGTATGGTTCATCCGTCGATCCTCGGACAGAACGACCGCCGGTGCCAGAGGCGGTTTATCGGTGTCATGCTGACCGCTCCGTTCTTTGCCGCAGGCGCAGCAGTCACGCTGGTCACCTCGGGCATGGGCGTGGCCGTGACCATGGCTGCGATCTTTGCGACGTTCGGCCTCTGCTGGTTTGCTGCCTTGCTGGTGGCAGCATCGGGCAAGATGGCGTTCGCCGGCCAGGTCGCCCTGGTGATGGGCAGTCTTGCACTTGCCGGTATCATTGCCGCGGCGGGCGGGATGGCCTCGCCGGTCGCCATGCTTGTCGTGGCGCTGCCGTTCGAAGCCTGGTGGATCGGCGCGTCTCGTCGCGCTGCATTCTGGGGTGCCGTATCCGCATGTGTCGCTGTCCTGCTGCAGGCTTTTGCCGGTTCTGTCTTTCCGTTCGGCCCGACCGAAATCGCCGCCTGGCATTGGCTGCTGCCGCTGGCCTGGGCGCTCACCCTCTTTCCCCGCGTCGCAGCGCTTGGCAGCCCGGCCGGCGCGCAGCTTGATCCGGCGACCGACGACCGGCTCGAGAACATCATCGACGCCGTTGTCCTGCGGGCCGGCAGGCATGGCGAGGTTCTGGATGCGTCGGCAAAGGCGCGCACGATCCTGAAGCTGCAGCCGGAGCTGCTGTTCGGTACCGGCCTGTTCGACCGCATCCATCTTTCCGATCGCGTCGCATACCTCAGCGCGCTGGCCGACATGCGCGATGGCGCGCCGGCGCGCCGGCTGGATCTTCGCGTCCGGCTGCCGCAAAACGGCAATGGCCCGACGGCGGACAATTACCGGCCGTTTTCGCTTGAATTGGCGCGCGGGGAAGAGCAGCAGGACGTCCTCACGTTCGTCCTGCGCGAAAACGACGAACTCGCCGGCTTGCGCGAAGAGCTAGCCGCTGCGAAGGAGGCGGCCGCGTCTGCCGAAGTGGCAAAGGGACGGTTTCTGGCGGTCGTCAGCCACGAGCTGCGCACGCCGTTGAACGCCATCATCGGTTTTTCCGACATGCTGCTGCATGAGATGTTCGGCACCTTCAAGGATCCGCGCCAGAAGGAATATGTCGGCCTGGTCAAGGAGTCCGGCCAGCATCTGCTTGCCGTCGTCACCTCGATACTCGACGTATCGAGGATCGAAGCCGGCGCCTACGCAACCGAGCCGGAACCATTCCGTTTCGTGGAAGCGGTCGAAATGTGTCAGTCGATGATGCGCTTGCAGGCCGAGGCAAAGAACATCGATCTACAGACCCAGATCGCACCGGATGCAGGCGAGATAAACGCCGACCGTCGTGCCGTGCAGCAGATACTCATCAACCTCGTCTCCAACGCCATCAAGTTCACGCCCGATGGCGGCGATGTCGTCGTCGGCGCGAAGCGGATCGGCTCGCGACTGCATTTCTGGGTCAGGGACACCGGCATCGGCATCGCCGAGGAAGACTTTGCCAATCTCGGCAAGCCGTTCATGCAGATCCAGAACGACTATACGCGCCGCTTCGAGGGCACCGGGCTCGGCCTGTCGCTGGTGAAGGGTCTGGTGGCGCTGCACGAGGGCACGATGTCGATCGAAAGCATGCCGGGGGAGGGCACCACGGTCACGATCAGCTTGCCGGTGAACGGACCGAAAGGACGTTCGAACGACAAGCCCGGCGTACTGCCGATGCCTGCAGCCAAGGCGGAGACGAAAGGGGACAGGCATGGCTCGCTCCGCAAAACAGCCTAGGGCGGTCAAGCGCCGCGGCAATGCCTTCCAACGCAGCGCGGTCGCCCTCGGCAGCCAGATTTCACGCAATCCCGTTCTGGTTGGCGGTTCGACCGCCTTCCTGGTGACGCTGTTCTACGTCTCGGCGAACGCTTTGTGGTATCAGCCTTTTCCTCATGCCGGCGCGTTTTTTGCGACCAGGAGCATGGAGGGCTTTCCTCGAGCCGGCGCCGACGAGCCTGAAACCACCATCAACATCGTGCGGCCGGAGCCGGCCCCGATCAAGAGCGATCCGATCGTCGAGCAGGTCCAGGGCATATTGAAGGATCTCGATTTCTATTCCGGCACCGTCGACGGTATTTCCGGCCCCAACACGCGTAAGGCCATCCAAGCCTATCAGCAGAAGGTCGGGCTCAACGCTTCCGGCGAGATCGACAGCATTCTGCTCGATCAACTGGGCGCCATGCCAACCGCCTCGACGGTCGTGCCGCATCCGGCACCGCGTCCGGACGACATGGCCGCGATTCCCGTCTCGGCTTCGCCGGCAGATGCGCCGGCGCAGGCACCCGACGCCCGCATTATCAAGATCCAGGCCGGGTTGAAGGCATTCGGCAATGACGACATGAAGCTCGATGGCGTGGTCGGGGCCCGCACCAAGGCAGCGATCAGGGAGTTCCAGTCGCTGTTCGGGCTGCCCGAGACCGGCGAGCCCGACGAGGTCGTCTACGTCAAAATGCGCGAGATCGGCCTGACCAACTGATGGGCGCAGGCGCGCGGTTTTGGTTTCACCCAAACGCAAAGCGCTCTAAGTACCGTCCGATGTCGTCCGGAATCCTGCCATGCGCGTAACCACCGATCTGTGGGTGTCGGCCCTGCTGCGCCGGGTTTTCGGCGCCGGCGGCTTTGCCGCCGTGGTCAAGCGCGGCGCAACCGAGGCCGGCGCCGTCTTCGTGCTGGCGCGTGGCCGCATGGGCGAGATTGCCTTGTTTGGCCCGGCGCCGCAGACGAGCTACGATTCAGCCAAACCCGACGACCGTTACTTCAGTCTGCTCGGCGCCGGCGACGATGCCGCCGTCTTTGACGGGCGACTGGAAAGGGAGAAGAAATTCGATCCCGACATCTGGGTGGTCGAGATCGAGGTCGGCTCTGTTCCCGTCGAGGAGCTTATTTCCGTCAAGTCGCAATAGCGATATGCAGACAAAGGCTTAGTGCGTTCGCTTGAATCTCTTTTCAGGCGCGACGGCGGGTCAAACGCGACGCGCTTTAGGGCTGGCGGCAGCATTGTCGCTGTCCGCTTTGCGGACGTCGGCGTTTGCCGCGATCGGTCCGGCATTGCGAATGGCCTTCGACAGTGTCTCGGCTTTCCAGCCGCGTAGCCTGTCCAGCGCTGCGTCGCGATGCAGCAGCCGATAGCGGTCGAGGAAGATGCGGATGGCCTGCGGATGCGAGAACTCTGTGGGATAGACGGCGGCGGTGATCAGGAACGCCCTCTCTTCGCCGAGATCGAGCGCGCGCAGGGCGGCCAGCAGCGACGTGTAGCTCCGGTGCGCGGTGAGCGACCGTGCCGTTGAAAAATCGATCTCGAGCGCGTCGGCCAGTGCTGTCTGGAAGAATGCGGCATTGCCGGTCAGCGCCGTCTCGCGCAGTTTGACATAGGTGTTAGTGCCGGCGAACGGATTGATCGTCGCGCCGCCGCTTTCGGCATCACGCATCATCGACCGCAGCCGGCGCCGTGCAGCCTCGGCGGCGGTGCCGGGCACCTGCTGGCTGTCGGCGACGACTTCGGCGCTTTCGGGCACCGCCTTGGCGTTCGCCTCAGGCTGCCGCACGCTTACCAGCGTCGGCTTTTCAAGCGCCCTGATCAGGTGGGCGATGGTCGGGTTCAGATCCTTGCGGCGCGCAATGGCGCGCGCATGCGGCAGGCCATGGCGGCCGATCAGCGCGATGAGGTCGATATCGCTGAGCGCGCGCGAGCGGATGAGCAGCGGCGCGGCAACGTCGACCGGCTCCTCGCAAAGCCGCCGGACCAGCGCAGCGGGCGCATATTCGCATTCGGAAAGGGCGGCGGCGACGTAGCGGCGCGATTCGACCGACACATCGGCGAAAAGCGGCAGCGTCAGATCCTCAAGTTGCGCGATCTCCCGGCGCGAAGGGCGGGTCAGCGAACAGAACGCCGACACCGTGGCGCGGAACAGCCTTTCGGCCTTTCCCGATTCAGCCCGTATAGCGATTTGCCTGAAATCCGCAGATGACACGAAGGATACGCCTGACACTCGACACAATCTTGACCATGCTCGACCGGGACTGTGTCGGTTTCGCATTTGCCACGGGTCAGGACTTCCTGACCTCAGAACAAAGATCAAATTAGCGGCGATCCGTTAGCGTTCCGTTAACCTACTGGCTCCTTAATCAGATTGGAGGCGTTGCGTTGTGCTCCGGGGCAACCGAGAGGAATGCACGAACCATGGGCATGGTACTGTCTTTCGTGCCGCGACCGGCGGCAACCAATCGAGCAGACCGAAACACCGGAGCGCCGGCGGCGGTGATCATTTTCCCCGGCGTCCGCTACGAGCAACCGCCACTGACGGGCGAGACGAGGCCAGGCGCCGGTCCGGACAAGCCCGGCTCGTCAAAGACGATGCCGGGTTCGTCAAGGACGATGCCGGGGACGTCGGGGACGTTGCCTGTTCCGCATCACTAAAGCGCGTCGCGGCTGGCTGGGCGCGCAAAGGATGCTCTATCCCCCTGAACGAGCGCCGCGGCGGCACGCAAGGCACGGGCCGCAACCGGCGGCATGTTTCGGTTGACGTCAGTAGTCCTGCAGCTCGCAGGAACTCTGCTCGAGAAACCGCGACACGGTCGGCTTCCAGCTGTCGTCGGGCACGAAGGAGCGGATGACGAACATGCCTTCGTCGATCGGCGCTTCGACGAAGATTGTCCCTTGCAATTCCTCCGGGAGATCCTTGCGGATCTCGATCATCTGCGCCGGCGTCAGTACGATACTGTCCAGCACCCTTCCGGTCGCGCTGTGGTCGTTGAAGGAGTAGATGTTATGGCCGCTGCGGTCATAGACCGATACGGACCAGAACGGGACGTTTCCCGGTGCCTTCACCCGAACCATCCCATCGGACAGATCGAAGCGGCAAGCCGCAGCATAAAACAGCGGATCGACCGATTTCACCACAGGCGTACCGCCGGCCTCAGCGTCCAGCCTGGTCATCCGATAAAGGTTGGAGGCCATCGCCAGCCGCGACCAGGCATTGCGTTCGGAAAATTCCGGGGCGAGCAGCAGCACGATGATGTGTACGATGCCGGCGCCAAGCAGGCCGAGCAGGATCGCGTGCAGCAGCCTACGCATTGCAGCCGACCTTCACGATCTGCGGCAGCGTGACATCCGAAAGGCCCGTGCTGCTGGCGATCGGCGTGTCGTAGAATGTCAGCACGAGATACATCCGGCCGAAGCCGTCGGAAAGCAGCCAGTTGCCGGGCGCGGGGCGGTTGCTGACGGAAATAAGCACGGAATTGTCGGGCTGGCGCAGCACCTGGTAGGACTGAAGTGCCGCAACCCTTGGCTTGCCGGTCTCGACCACGCCGAGCGACCGATCGGCGGCATAGAGGGTCCAGAACCGGGCTGTGGGAAACCCGCCTTCGATTTCATAGGCGCATTGGCGTTTCAATAGTTCGCCATCGGAATCGCGTTCGGCGATAAACGACAGGCCTTCTGCCTGCCCGAGTGCAAGGACACCCTCGCGCGCCACGCGGGCTTTCGAATAAGGATCCGCCGTCTGCGTGCCGATATCGGGAAACGCCGTCCATTGGCCGATCCTGATCGCGCCAATGCCATCCTGCGTCTTGAGAGCGTACCAGACGCTGCCGCCGCCGCCGCCGATGGCTATGGCAAGCGCGAGGAGCGTCAGGAATGCGTTCTTGAGCATGAAGAGCCGCGGGCAAGAGGAGTGCCGCTCGGGGATATCGCGGGGCAGGGGGCCATGGCAAGCGGACCTCTGTGGAATTGCGGCGCGAGGGATGGCCTGGCCCGTCGTGCCGGCATCAAAGCGCCGACAGGGTCTCCGGTGTCGCAGGCGCCTGGAGGACGGGCGCCGACTGGAACAGCCTGGTGATGTCCCTGAGCGCCCGCGTCGTCTGGCTGGACAGCACCGGCGGCCGCTCGGCGGCGGTGTCGGCCGCTGCCTGCTCGGCATTCTTCTTTTCCGCTTCCTCGGCCTTGGCGGCGATCTCTTCGTCGACGAAGGGATGATCGAGGCCGGGGATCGGCTTGAGGTCGATATTCTGGTGCGCATAGACCATCAGCCGCTGCCAAACCATCGCCGGCAGCGAGCCGCCGGTCATGTTGTTGGTCGGGGTGAAGTCGTCATTGCCGAGCCACACGGCAGCCGTGTAGTTGCCGGTAAAGCCGACATACCAGGCGTCGCGGTAAGACTGCGTTGTGCCGGTTTTGCCGGCCGAAACGATATTGGGAAGCGCCGCGCGCCGCGCCGTGCCCATCACCGGCACCGCCGCCAGCATGGTGTTCATGGATTTCAGCGCCTGCTCCGAGAGCACACGGCGCGGCGGCGGCGCATCCTTGGCGAAATCGTAAACCACCTCGCCGGTACGGGTGACGAGCTGGGTGACGCCATGCCGGGAGCCGACAAAGCCGTTCTGGGCGAACACGCTAAAGCCTGTCGCCTGGTCCATCACGGTCATGCCCGATGTGCCGAGCACCATCGTCTTGTGCGATTCGAGCGGCGATTCGACGCCCATGGCTTCCGCCATCGCCTTGATCGGCTTGATGCCGAGATGATTCTTGGCCAGCCGCACCGGCACGGTGTTGACCGATTTTGCCATCGCCGTGATCAGCGTGACCTTGCCGGCCCGTCCGTCATTGTAATTGTGCGGCGACCAGGCACCCCAGGAGATCGGCGCGCCGGAAACGACGGAGTCCGGCGTGAAGCCGTGCTCCATCGCTGTTGCGTATACGTAGGGCTTAAACGACGAGCCGCTCTGGCGCAGCGCCTTGGTGGCGCGGTTGAACTGGCTGGCACCGTAGTCGCGGCCGCCGACGATCGCCCTGACTGCGCCATTGGTTTCGATGACGACCATGGCGCCTTCGGTGACGTTGTATTCCTTGCCGAACTGGCGGAGATGGAACTCCATCGATTCTTCCGCCGCCTTCTGGATGTTGGCGTCGAAAGTGGTGTGGGCGACCAGCGAATGCTGGCCGGACTTCGCGGCGATCTTCTTGACCTCTTCGAATGCCCAGTCGAGGTAGTAATCCGGGCTCTTCTGCTCGCCGCGGTCGACGATTTCAGCCGGATGCAGCCGCGCCTGCAGCACCTGACCCTCGCTCATGAAGCCGCCTTCGACGAGATTCGACAGCACCACATTGGCCCGCGCCCTGGCAGCAGGCAGGTTGATATGCGGCGCGTATTTGGTCGGTGCCTTGAACAGGCCGGCCAGCATCGCCGCTTCGGCGAGGTTCACATCCTTGACGCTTTTGCCGAAATAGAAATCAGCGGCCGCTTCGATGCCGAACGTGCCGCCGCCCATATAGACGCGGTCGAGATAGAGTTGCAGGATCTCCTTCTTCGACAGATTGGCCTCGAGCCATAGCGCCAGGAAGGCTTCCTTGACCTTCCGCTCCAACGTCCGTTCATTGGTCAGGAACAGGTTCTTGGCCAGCTGCTGGGTGATGCTCGAGCCGCCCTGCACCACGGAATTCGCCCGCACATTCGCGAAGATCGCGCGCGAAAGGCCGAGCGCGTCGATGCCGTAGTGATCGAAGAAACGCCGATCCTCGGTGGCCAGCACCGCCTTGATGACCTGATCGGGCATCTCGTCGACCGGCACCGAATCGCGCTGGATGATGCCGCGCTGGCCGATCTCATTGCCGTAGCGGTCGAGGAAGGTGATGGCGAAATCGCCCTGGGCACGCCAGTCGCCGGCGGTTTCCTGGAAGGCCGGCAAGGCGAGCGCCAGCATGACGACGATGCCGCCGGCGCCGAGCGTGAAGCCCTCACTCAACAGTTCGATGATGCCGCGGCGCCAGCCGGAGACGCGGAAGCGCCGGAAAAAAATGGTGGCCGCTTCCCAGAACCGGCGCGCCTTGAAGCCGGTCTCGTAGAGCGAGGAATCGAACCACGCATCCGCCGCCAGCAGTCTTGCGGCAATCGGACCCCTTCTCCTGCGTGTTTTCAAAGGACTGGCCATTCCAAGATCCGGCTGCGGCTACGCCTCCCACTGAGAAGCGGCACTCATACCAGACTATTTGTCCATTTTGGCCTCGCTCACAAGGGTGAGGGGGCTTTCGCGGTACAGTTTGTTGATACCAGGGTCGGGCCTGCCACCTCTGCCACCTCGCACTCACTTAACGCGCCGCGATAAAGCGCATGAAATGCGCCACGTCGGCATCGCTTGGCTCTTGGCCGGTGAAACTGCGCAGATAGGCGGCGAGATGACTGACCCTCGCCTCGACCGGTTCCTTGAGGTCGAGCACATAATAGCCGATCTGCATGTAGTAGAGCACACGGGCGCGGATGAAGGCATCCTCTTCGCCGTAGCCATGCCGGCGATACATGTCGCGGATCGCACCCAGTCGGTCATTGTCGGCCTGGTCGATGGCCCGGCGCACGTCCTCGGAGCGACGCGCCCATTCCCGGATGGCGAAGTCGAGCCTGGGATCGAACAGGCGCTCGTCCGCCCAGCATTCGAACACGTTCATGACCCCCATGATGATGCTTTCGGCCGGCCGCTGCGCGCGTTCGATGATCGACTTGGTGTTGGTGTCCCGCCAATGCGCAAGCAACTGGTCGAGCAGGTCCTGACGGCTCTCGAAATACCAGTAGAAGCTTGAGCGCGATACGCCGAGTTTCTGGCCAAGCGGCAGCACGCGCACGCTTGCGATGCCGTCTGAAATCAGTGTCTGGAGCGCAAGATTGATCCAGTCCAGGCGCGTCACCTTGGTGTTGCCGGACGCCGGCTCGTCCTGCGGAGAAATGATGATCATGGCCGCACAATAGGCATGAGGGCGAACTGCATACAACCGTACTAGACACATATGTACAGTACAAGTATCCTGTCTGCCTCAACGAACTGGGCCGAGCGGCCCGACGCGCGTCATCGCGGCTCCTGCCTACGATCCGCAACGCAGGGCAATACGGCAACGAGGAGTATCCGCCATGGTCGATGACGCCGCACGCAACCTCAGGCGCGAACGCAGGCGCGGACGAACCGGCGAGGCCGGCAGCGAGAGCAGCCGCCGGCCGGACTATCGTTCGCTGAAGAACCCGTTCCTGCCGCAGCCGATCTTTTCGGCCGACCAGGTCGCCGCGATCCACGACACGGCGCTGCGCGTGCTCGAGCAACTCGGCGCCAAGGTGCTGCTGCCGGAGGCGCGCGCTATTCTTGCCCGTGCCGGCGCGCTGGTCGACGAGGACAGCCAGATGGTGCGCATCGGCCGCGACATCGTCTCGGCGGCGCTGGGCTCGGCGCCGAAATCGATCCGCGTCCATGCCGGCGACCGTGCCCGCGACCTGACGCTCGAACTCGGCTCGATGACGTTCCTGGCAGGATCCGGGGCGCCGAACGTCACCGATCTGGAGCACGGCCGGCGGCCGGGAACGCTTGCCGCTTTCGAGGATCTCATCCGGCTGGTGCAGCATTTCGACGTGCTGCACATGCTGGGACCTTGCATCGAGCCGCAGGACATCGACAACCGCTTCCGCCATTATGCCGTCAACCGCGCGCAGTTGACGCTGTCGGACAAACTGCCGTTCGTCTTCGCGCGCGGCACGCCGCAGGTCGAGGACGGCTTCGAGATGCTGCGGCTGGCGCGCGGCCTGTCCGAGGACGAATTCCGTTCGGGCGCTCATTGCTACACCGTCATCAACACCAACTCGCCGCGTCAACTCGATGTTCCGATGGCGCAAGGCATCATCGACTTTGCCAAGGCGGGGCAGGTGCTGATCATCACGCCCTTCTGCCTGGCCGGCGCCATGGCGCCGATCACCGTGGCCGGCGCGCTGACGCTGCAGCACGCCGAAGCGCTTGCCGGGCTGACGCTGGCCCAGATCGTGCGGCCGGGCGCGCCGGTCGTCTATGGCTCCTTCTCCTCCAATGTCGACATGAAGTCCGGGGCGCCGGCCTTCGGCACGCCGGAGCACGTCAAGGCGACGCTCGGCGCCGGTCAGCTTGCACGCTTCACCGGCCTTCCCTGGCGGTCCGGCGGCGGCAGTGCCGCCAACATTTCGGACGCGCAGGCAGCCCACGAAACGCAGTTCGCGCTGTGGGGTTCGGTGCTCGCCGGCGCGACGGTCTGCATCCATGCTGCCGGCTGGCTCGAAGGCGGGTTGAGCGTCTCGTTCGAGAAGCTGATCACCGATATCGAGGCGCTGCAGATCATCGCGGAACTCTGCGCGGCGACGCCTGGCGACGAGGCCGCGATCGGCTTCGAGGCCATCGCCGAAGTGCAGCCGGGCGGGCATTTCTTCTCGGCCGGGCACACAATGGCGCGCTACCGCACCGCATTCTACGAACCGCTGGTCGCCGACTGGTCGAATTTCGGCAACTGGACGCAGGCCGGGTCAAGAACCGCCACGGAGCGCGCCACCGGCATCTGGAAACGGCTGCTGGCCGATTTTCGGCCGCCGGCTTGCGCCGCTGCCACATCAGGTGTTCTCGACGAATTCATTGCGCGGCGCACGGAAGAGGGTGGCGCAGCACCGGTCTCGTGAGATCAGTGCAGTCCCTGCACGAACAGGTGGCGGCCGTGAGCCCTAACCGTGCATGCCTGCGCCTTGCCCTTTCGGCGGTCGCCCGATTCGTTCGTCTATCGCTGCGAAATCGGGCGGGGGCGCTGCGCCGTCATCCGCTATCCTCGGCGCGGATCGTTGCGGCGGGGCGGGCGGACGTCAGTCCAAAACGGGCGCAGAGGTCTGGAACACTCTCGAAGTCCATATCCAGTTGGTACTTTCGTAATAGTTCTCCCGACTTTGTCCTGTCTGGCCAGATCGCTGCCAACTCGCGGAAATAGTTCTCAAATCCCGCCGGCGAAATTACTTCGATAATTTCGCACGGTGTGTCGCCAGCATTCCAGAACGTATGCCACTGGCCCCGCGGCTTGAACACCCATGTGCCCGGCTCGGCAGTAATGACGTCGTCGCCAAGCAACGCGCCCAGATTGCCGCTCACCACATACGAATATTCGTCTTCGCGGTGATGCCTGTGCAACGGCGCCGCCAGTGCACGGGGCGCCAGCGGATGGTGCACGATGGAGAAGCGCTCGCCGGTGTGGAACCCGTCGATCTTCCAGCGGATGCCGAAACCGCCCAGATCGAAGCGGTCGCCGGCCCCGGGCTGAATCGTGATGGGCCCCGATGCCTGGTTGACAGTCGGATGAGCTGTCGTGTGTTGGAGGGGTGAGTCAGGCAATGCGCGTTCCATATCATCCTCCTGAAAATGGGTGTACGCTGCCGATCACTCATTTCTAGGCGTCATTCAAACCCATGTCAATATCGGTGACCACGTGAGTTCACTGAAAGAAGGCCAGCGGCGCTCATATCGATTGCAGCGGCGCGCGGTCAAACAGGCCGAGACCCATCTTGCGCTCGCTCGCGCGGCATTCGAGCTGCACAGCTCGGTGGGTCCGTCGCGAACAACCGTGAGCGCCATCGCCGAGAAAGCGGGGGTGCAGCGGCTGACCGTCTACCGCCATTTTCCCGATGAGGAAGCGGTCTTCAATGCCTGCTCGGCATATTCCTTCGGCCAGGACCCTCCTCCAAGTCCCGAGGCCTGGCGATCGATCGTCGAACCGGAAGCCCGGCTCCGGACGGCGCTCCTTCAAACCTACAGCTATTACAGGCGAAAGCGGCAACTCCTCGCAAATCTGTATCGCGATGCCGAAATGCCGGTTGTTGCCGCGGCATTGGCCCGCCGGCAACAGGTTCTCGCAAACGGCGTCGCGATCCTTGAAGAAGGCTGGCTCGACCTGGATAGCGGAACTGCAAGGTTGCTCGTTGCCGCGATAGGGCATGCGCTCGACTTCACGACGTGGAGATCGCTTGTTGAGAACCAGGGCCTGTCGGACGAGGAGGCGGTGGAGGCCATGCTCGTCCTCGTCCGCAGCGTGAGCTCGAGTTTGCCGGACTGCCGAGGCAAAAAACCGTCAGCCTGAAGCCAGCAGGGCCGGCGAGGGCGGTTCCCGATCCAGCGCTGATCGGAGCGGGGTATATGAGCAGTCGGTACGGCATTTGGGGTCGATGCGAATGCAATTTCTAGTATTATTTCATGATGTCTTTCAGGCATTTGATCATTCAAAAACATTCTGAAAATTGGTTTTTCCGTTCCGAGTTCCTATTTTAGGAGAGAAACAAATTTTCATCACCTCAGCGAAAGGAGATTTTATCGATGGCGGAACCCAATCAGAATATCATGGAAAAAGCTGAAGCGCGCTTCATGGAGAAGCAGAAGAAAACCGCCGAGCGAAACCAGGCTACGGCCGAATATATTTCCGAGGCCAAGGCCAGGACCATCAAGACCGAAAAGTTGCGGGCGCTGCGGCTGGCCAAGGAAGAGGCCGACCGTGCGGCGGAAGCCCTCAATCCCGTCGCTCCCAAGAAAAAGCGGGCGGCAGGCAAGAAAGCGGGGGCCGCTTGACGGCATCAAGTCATGAGCCTGACATTTCCAAACCTAAGCCGAAGCTACGACGAGGCGAGCCGGCGGATCCGCTTCGTCGGCTATGATGGCATGTGCCAGATCTCTTTCTTTGTCCATGCAGACGCCATCTCGACGGCGCCGCCGGGGACGGCGACAGCTGAAGCCACATATCTCGCCGCCTTCGATTCGGCCGTCGGTCCCATACATGACGTCGCAAGGAACGCTTATACCCGTACCGGCAAGAGCATGTATGTGCTGACCGCAGCCGATTTTCGATAAATCCCGACTGTCCGCGCGATCGCGGCCTTGGAAATCCCGGGATCTGGCGGCAGAATTTCAACGCGGCTACGCTGCAGGCGGAATCTGTGAAGGCCTGTTCAGCCGCGACGGGCGAGGGAGAATAAAATGACCGCGCCGGCTGCCGCGTTGCAGAAGGCCTTGTTCCAGGCGCTGGACGCTGACGGTTCCCTGTCAGCGGCATTGGGCGGCGCAAAACTATTCGACCATGTCCCGGAAAATATCCCGTTTCCCTATGTGACGTTCGGCCGGACCAGCGTCTATGACTGCGTAACAGGCAGGGAGAATGATGCCGAGCAGCTCTTCACTCTGCATTTCTGGTCGAAATCCGAGGCCAGGAAAGAAATGCGCGACGTGATGGACATGGTCAGCGCCCGCCTCCAGCATGCGGCGCTGGCGCTCGACGAGCATCACCGTGTCAATCTCAGGCTCGAATTCACCGAGGTCCGTTACGACGAGGATCTTTCAGCCTGTCACGGGCTGCTGCGCTTTCGTGCCGTGACGGAAGAAAACGCCTGACGCGCTTTCAATGAGGCTGCAACACAGTCTAGACTGGCGCTTGGATTTGCCGGGTTGGGGCGGCCAAATCACCGGGGTTGGTTGTGTCGCATTTCAGGGGGTGAGACAGGCATGTGTTGCAGGCAATGTTCATATCACGTTCAGCACCGATGCGTTAGGACGCTGATCATGAAAACGCTTCGCTCCCACTTCCCAACCGCGACACTTGCTCTCTGCGCTGCCGGTCTGTTTGCTTCGCAGGCGACGGCGCTGCCGGTCGTCGTGCCCGAGCAGAACCGGCCGATCGTCCTGGCCGCCTCCGACTGCTACGCGATCGGTCAGCAGGTCGCCGAGCAGAATGGCGGCACGCTGGCCAAGGCGTCGCAGTCGACGCGCGGTGGCCAGCCGGTCTGCGTCATCGTCGTGCTGGTTCCGGGCAAGGATGGGCAGCGTCCGCGCCGCACGGAGATCGTCGTTCCGCTGAACTGATGCCTGCCGTATCCCAGGCGCTGGAATCGGCCTATATCTGACTTCCAGCTCCTCAACAGGCCGATTCCTCAACTGGTATGATCCCATATGCGTGTACTCGTTGTCGAAGATGACAAGGACCTGAACCGGCAGATATCCGACGCGCTGGTCGATGCCGGCTATGTTGTCGACCGGGCTTTCGACGGTGAGGAAGGGCATTTCCTCGGCGACACCGAGCCCTATGACGCTGTGGTGCTCGACATCGGCTTGCCGCAGATGGACGGCATCAGCGTGGTCGAACGCTGGCGGCGCGGCGGCCGCAAGATGCCTGTCCTGATTTTGACGGCGCGCGATCGCTGGAGCGACAAGGTCTCCGGCATCGACGCCGGCGCCGACGATTATGTCACCAAGCCGTTCCACATCGAAGAGGTGCTGGCCAGGGTCCGAGCGCTCATCCGGCGCGCGGCCGGCCATGCGTCGTCCGAACTGACCTGCGGACCGCTGCGGCTCGACACCAAAGCCTCCAAGGCCGATGTCGACGGCGTGCCGTTGAAGCTGACGTCGCACGAATTTCGCCTGCTTGCCTATCTGATGCACCATATGGGCGAGGTCGTGTCCCGAACCGAGTTGGTCGAGCACCTTTACGATCAGGATTTCGACCGCGATTCCAATACAATCGAGGTCTTTGTCGGGCGGCTTCGCAAGAAGATGGGCATCGACATGATAGAAACCGTTCGCGGCATGGGCTATCGGATGCGTGAGCCGGAGGCGTAAGGCGGAACCGCTCAGACAGACTGCAAGGACGCCGCTTTCACTGCGGTTCGGGCCGCGTTCGCTGGCGTTCCGGGTGATCGCCTTTTCCACGGTCTGGGCGATACTCACCCTGGTTGTCATCTTCACGCTGATCACCACCCTTTATCGCCAGGCGAGCGAGCGCGGTTTCGACAGCCTGCTGTCGGCGCATCTGTTCAATCTGATCGGCTCGGTCGGCGTGTCCGAAGGCGGTTCGCTGACCGGCGCTCCCGACCTGGGCGACCTTCGGTTCTCGGAGCCGAATTCCGGCTGGTACTGGTCGGTGGAGCCTGCGTCGGAAGGCGTGAGTGGTGAGTTGCACTCCTCCTCGATGACCAAAGCGATCCTGTCGCCAAGCGTCGCCGAGGTTCCTTTCAATGCCAGCTTCCAGCGCAGCTATACGACAGAAGGCATCGATGGCGAGGAACTGGAAGTGTTCGAGAGCGAGTTCGTTCTCGACGCGAAAAATCGCGCAGCGCGCTTCCGCGTCATGGGCAACCGGACCGAGCTCGAGCAGGAGATAAGCGCCTTTCAGCGTCGCCTGCTGACCTATCTTTCGCTGTTCGGCGTCGGCATGATCGCCATCAACGCCATCGCCATCCTGCTGGGCCTGCAGCCATTGCGCCGGGTCAGGGACGCTCTCGCCATGGTGCGCGAAGGAACCGCGCAAAAGCTCGACGGTCGCTTCCCTGCCGAGATCGAGCCGCTCGCCAACGAGACCAACGCGTTGATCGAAAACAACAAGCGTATCGTCGAGCGCTCGCGGACGCAGGTCGGCAACCTCGCCCATTCGCTGAAGACGCCGCTGGCGGTGCTGATCAACGAGGGACGGGCGCTCGGCGGCGCCAAGGGCCAGCTCATAGCCGAACAGGCCGCCTCGATGCAGAAGCAGATCGACCATTATCTGCAGCGCGCCCGCGTTGCGGCGCAACGTGACAGCGTCGTCTACCGTACGCCGGTGGCGCCGCTGGTCCAGCGCATGGTGCGCGTCCTGCAAAAACTCAATCCGCAGACCGCTCTCTCGCTTTCGCTGCCGGCAGTCGATATCGTCTTTGCCGGCGAACGCGAGGATCTGGAAGAATTGCTTGGCAATTTGCTCGACAACGCCATGAAATGGGCAAAGAGCGCGGTCGCGGTATCGGTGGCGCCAATCCCCGGCAAGAAGACTGGCTCCGGCAAGGAGGGTGCTGTCATCCTGTTCGAGATCAGCATCGAGGATGACGGCCCGGGCATTCCAGAAGACAAGGCGCGCGAGGCGCTGAAGCGCGGACGGCGTCTCGACGAGACAAGGCCGGGCACCGGGCTTGGACTTGCCATTGTCGCCGACCTCGTCAACGAATACGGAGGCGTTCTGGCTCTGGAGCGGTCCAGCATGGGCGGGTTGAAGGCGGTGGTTCGATTGCGGAGCCTTCACTAATGCATGTCGCGCAAAAGTGTGCGGCGGTTTTGCGATAACGACATGCGTAATAACAACAACCTGAAGCGCGTCGCATGAGGCCGGCAAACGCGACGCGCTTTAGGCCTATGCTTTTGCTGGGCCAGTCGACATTGATCGACGGTGCGTGATATGGCGGCATGTCGACTGGTCCCGGAGCCGTCGGCCGCGGCCAAATTTCCGACAAACATCGACACTATGGCCACGCCGACTTCCCCGATGGCGCGGCCCCCAGCTTTAACTCAAGAGACCGGTTTTTGGCATGAAGATTCGCGTCGCGCTCGTCTCCGCACTGCTGGCCGTTTCCGGCTGCACGACGCTGGGCAGCAACCCTGGCCCCACGGTGGCGCCGCAGCCGGCCGCAACGCCGCCAGGTGAAGGCAAGATCGCGACGACGGTCATTTCCGCCATGGGCGGCGGCCTCGTCAGCGGATCGATCGGTACCGGCTTGAGCGGCCCCGAAAAGCGCAAGGCGCTGGAGGCGGAATACAGGGCGCTCGAGTACACGGCGAGCAGCCAGAAGGTGACGTGGAAGAGCGATCGGTCGGCGCATTACGGTGAAGTCGTGCCCGCCCAGCCCTATCGTGTCGGGTCGCAGGACTGCCGACAATACACCCATACGGTGTTTACCGGCGCCGCCGGCGCCACCGCGCGCGGAACCGCTTGCCGCAACGCCGATGGCAGCTGGACGCCGCTGACGTAACGACCGGCCGGATAATGCATGTCGCGCAAAAGTGTGCAGCGGTTTTGCGATAACGACATGCATAAAAACAAGAATCGCGCAAAAGCATGCCCTCGGGCCTGACTCGAGGGTGTGCGGCGGTTTTGCGATGACGACATGCATGAAAACAACTACCTAAGGCGCGTCGCATTACGTCGGTCGATCGCGACGCGCTTAAGGTCCGGTTGACATCAATCAAGGACATGCGACGCATCTGCCGTCAAAGCGTCGCAGGACGCCTGTGTTGGCAGGGCAGGGCTCTGCCGTTATTGGAAGAAACATGCTGTTCTGGGTCATAGCCGCCATTCTCACGCTGGGTGCAAGCCTGGCGGTGCTGCTGCCGCTGGCCGGCGGCCCGAAGGATGGTTCGGCGAGCAGCGATCATGACCTTGAAGTCTATCGCGACCAGTTGTCCGAGCTTGACCGCGACGTGGCGCGTGGCCTGATCCAGCCGGCGGAGGCCGAAGAGGCGCGTGCGGAGATCGCCCGTCGCATCCTTCGCCTGGACAATGCCGCCGACAAGGCAGCGGCGCGGCAACCGTCGATGGCGACCAGGCTGGTTGCGACGGCTGCGGTCCTGGCGGTCCCGCTGGTCAGCTGGGGCTTGTACAGCCAACTCGGCTCGCCCGATCTGCCGTCGCAGCCGCTCAGCGAGCGACTGGCCAAGAATCCCGCCGACAGTTCGGTCGACGAACTGGTGGCACGCGCCGAGGCCCACCTTGCCGCCAACCCGTCCGATGGCAGGGGTTGGGACGTGCTGGCGCCAATCTATCTGCGCATGCAGCGATTCTCCGACGCGGTGACGGCGTACCGCAACGCCATTCGCCTCGACGGCGACAGCGCAGCCCGCCAGGCCGGCCTCGGCGAGGCGATCGCCAGCGAAGCGGGCGGCATTGTCTCGGCCGATGCTCAGGCCGCCTTCGAGGCGGCGCTGAAGCTCGATCCGGCGAATCCGAAGGCCAGCTTTTATCTGGCGATGGGTATGGCGCAGGAAGGCCGCATCGAGGAGGCGACTGCCGGCTGGCAGAAAATGCTCGCGGCCTTGCCACAGGACTCGCCCTGGCGCGGCGCCGTCGAGCAGGCACTGGCCGAATCCGCCAGGCGCGGCGTCGCTTCGGGAGTGCCTGCAAAAGGCCCGAACGCCGGGGATGTCGATGCCGCCGCGTCGATGTCGCCGCAGGATAGGGAAGCGATGATCAACACCATGGTTGCGGGGCTTGACGAAAAACTGCGGCAAAACCCGCGCGATGCGGAAGGATGGATGCAGCTTATTCGTTCCTATGTCGTGCTGGGCAAGGCCGATCAGGCGCGCGACGCGCTCAATCGTGGTATCGCCGTTTTTGGCCCCGATAGTGACGAAGCGAAGAAATTCATCGCCTTTGCCGTCTCGCTTGGCCTGACGGCGACGGAGTAAAAAATGACGCGCAAGCAGAAACGACTGTCGGTGATCGCCGGAGGGTTGGCCTTCCTCGGTGCCGCCACCGGCCTGACCTTCTACGCGCTCGGCCAGAAGGCCTCCTACTTCTACATGCCCGCCGATCTGACCGCCGCCAGCCTGCAGCCCGGGCAGCGTATCAGGCTCGGCGGCCTCGTCGAAAAAGGCACGATCGAGCGCGGTCAGGGGACCACCGTCGCCTTTTCGGTGACCGACAACCAGAAGCAGGTCAAGGTTACCTACACCGGCATTCTTCCCGACCTTTTCCGCGAGGACCAGGGCGTCATCACTGAAGGCATTTTTCGCCCGGACGGCGTCTTCGTCGCCGACAGCGTGCTGGCCAAGCACGACGAGAACTATATGCCCAAGGAGGTGGCCGACGGCCTCAAATCCAGGGGCGTGTGGCAGGAGAGCAAAAAGTGACTAAGCAGGTTCCGCAAAAGCCTGCCCTCGGGCTTGACCCGAGGGTTCCCACGATTTTGCGGCAAGACCCTGCGGCAAAGCAAAAACCTGGCGGGCTTGGCCACAATGGTTGAAACCGGACATTTCGCGCTGGTCCTGGCGTTCGCGCTGTCTTTGGTGCAGGCGCTGGTGCCGCTGTTCGGCGCGCGTATCAACAGCCAGAAGATGATGGCCGTCGGCGGTCCGGTCGCGGTGACCGGCTTCGCCTTGACCGCTCTGTCCTTCGCGGCGCTGGCGACGGCCTATGCGACGTCCGACTTTTCGGTGGCCAACGTCTGGGACAACTCGCATTCGCTGCAGCCGCTGATCTACAAGATCACCGGCACATGGGGCAATCACGAGGGCTCGATGCTGCTCTGGGTGCTGATCCTGAGCTTCTTCGGGGCGCTCGTCGCTGCTTTCGGCAGCAATCTTCCAGCGACCCTTCGAGCCAACGTGCTGGCCGTGCAAGGCGCGATCGGCGCCACCTTCTTGCTGTTCATCCTGGCGACGTCCAACCCGTTCGCCAGGCTCAATCCGGCGCCGATCGAGGGCCGCGATCTCAACCCGATCCTGCAGGATCTCGGCCTCGCCATCCATCCGCCGCTGCTCTATCTCGGCTATGTCGGCTTCTCGATCTGCTTTTCCTTCTCGGTCGCCGCCCTCATCGAAGGCCGCATCGACGCGTCCTGGGCGCGCTGGGTGCGGCCATGGACGCTGGTCGCGTGGATGTTCCTGACCGGCGGCATCGCCATGGGTTCCTACTGGGCCTATTACGAACTTGGCTGGGGCGGTTTCTGGTTCTGGGATCCGGTCGAGAACGCCTCGTTCATGCCTTGGCTGGCCGGCACCGCGCTGCTCCATTCGGCGATCGTCATGGAAAAGCGCTCGGCCCTGAAGATCTGGACGCTGTTGCTGGCGATCCTGACCTTCTCGCTGTCGCTGCTCGGCACCTTCCTGGTGCGCTCCGGCGTGCTCACCTCCGTCCACACCTTCGCCACCGATCCGACGCGCGGCGTGTTCATTCTCTGCATCCTGACACTGTTCATCGGCGGCTCACTGGCGTTGTTCGCCTTTCGCGCCTCGAGGTTGACGGCCGGCGGCCTGTTTCATCCGATCTCGCGCGAAGGGGCGCTGGTCCTCAACAATCTGTTCCTGACCACGGCCACCGCCACCGTGCTGATCGGCACGCTCTATCCGCTGGTCGTCGAGGCCGTTTCGGCCGACAAGATTTCGGTCGGCGCGCCGTTCTTCAACCTGACGTTCGGCCCGCTGATGGTGCCGCTCCTGGTCGCGGTTCCGTTCGGGCCGCTTCTGGCCTGGAAGCGCGGCGACATTTTCGCCGTCGCCCAGCGGCTGATGGCGGCCTTCGCCGCCGCGCTTCTGGCCGTGCTGGTGACGGCCTTGTTCATCGACGGCGCGTCGGTGTTCGCAGCACTTGGCGTCGGCCTGGCTTTCTGGCTGATCTGCGGCGCGCTCACCGATATTGCCGTCAAGTCCGGCCTTGGCAGTGTCGCGCCCGGCGTCATGCTCAGGCGCTTCGCCGGCCTGCCGCGTTCGGTCTTCGGCACCGCGCTCGCCCATCTCGGTCTTGGGCTGACGACGCTGGGCATCGTCGGCACACTTTGCTTCGGCACCGAGAAGATACTGTCGATGCGTGCCGGCGAGACCGTGCAACTGTCCGGCCACACACTGCGCTTCGAAGGGCTCTATCCGGCCCAGGGGCCCAACTACAGCGAGGATCGCGGCCGCTTCGCCCTGCTCGGCGCTGATGGAACCACCACCGCCGTGATCACCTCGTCCAAGCGCTCCTACCCGGTCCGGCAGATGACGACGACCGAGTCGGGTATCAAGACGATCGGTTTCAGCCAGCTCTACCTCTCGCTTGGCGACGAGGCGACCGACGGCTCCGTCGTGGTGCGGCTGTGGTGGAAGCCGCTGGTGACGCTGATCTGGGGCGGCGGTCTTGTCATGATGGCAGGTGCTGCGATGTCGCTGATGGACCGGCGGCTGCGCGTCGGCGCACCGTCGCGCCGCCGCAGATCGGCGGGCGCCATGCCTTCGGCGAGCCCGCCATGATCGCAAGAATTTCGCTGGCCTCCCTGATCCTGCTGCTAACGCTGTTGTTTGCCGGCGCCGCACTTGCGGTGAAGCCGGACGAGGTTTTGGCCGACCCGGCGCTCGAGGCGCGGGCGCGGACGCTTTCGGAAGAGCTGCGCTGCATGGTTTGCCAGAACCAGTCGATCGACGAATCCGACGCCGACCTTGCCCGCGACCTGCGCGTGCTGGTGCGCCAGCGCCTGGTCGCCGGCGATACCGACCGGCAGGTGATCGACTACATCGTTTCCCGCTACGGCGAGTTCGTGCTGTTGAAGCCGCGCTTCAGCCTGCGCAATGCGCTGTTGTGGGGCACGCCGGTCCTTCTGCTGCTTGCCGGCGGGATTTTCATCGTGCTGACCGCCCGGTCGCGCCGATCGGCGCCTGCGGCCATGCTCACAGCCGAGGAGAAGGCAACGTTGGACAAGATGCTGGGTAACTAATTCGGCCCGGCCGCCCCGCCGCCAAGACCGCGGCCGTGTCACGATGTCTCGCGACCAGGTGACGAACCGCTTCAAGCCTTGTCTGCGCGCCTGGCTTCCGACGCTTCGATGATGGCGTCGATTTCCGCCATGGCTTCGTCGTGCGGCACGACACGGCCAGCTGCCGCATCGGCCATGCCGCGTTTGATGCCTTCGATGATCTCAAGCTCGCGATCGACATAGGCCGATATCGCCTCGGCCGCGAGGAAGGATTTGCTGCGCCGCGTGTCGGCGGCGATCCGCTCCAGCTTCAGCTTGGTTTCGGACGAAACCCGAATCGTCATGATGGCGCTTGCGGTCATGGTGAAAGCCTTGTGCTGAACTGTGTACAACATAGGGCAACGGGCGGGCGCAACCAAAGGGTTGGTGCCTGCAAACATTACCAAAGTTTCATGCACTGGAAATGGCGCCGTAATGTGCGCGCCTCTATTTCTCTTGGCCGAGGATGCCGACCGAAGCGCATCCCTTGAAAGAGGATACGAGACCCATGAATATTGCCCCCAATTCACATTCCCGCACCCGCAAACGCCTGATGGCTGCCGCCGCATCAGTGGCCATTGCCGGCGCGATCGGCTTCGGCGCGGTTGCCACCGGGACAGCCCCCGTCCTGGCCGAGGCCGTGCGTGTCGAGGCGCCTCAGGTCCCGAGCTTCGCCGACGTGGTCGAGCGCGTTTCGCCGGCGGTCGTCAGTGTCCGCGTCAAAGCCAAGATAGAATCGACCGCCGACGATGGTTCCGACCTGCCCGACGCCTTCGGCAATCTCCCCGACGATCCGCAATTGCGCCGCTTCTTCAGGGAGTTCCGTGGCTTTGGCGATCAGGATGGCCGGGATGGAATGCGACGTTTCGGACGCGGTGACCGCCAGCCGCGGCCGGTCGCTCAAGGGTCCGGCTTCTTCATCTCCGAGGATGGCTACCTCGTCACCAACAACCATGTCGTCGGAGAGGGCTCGTCCTTCACGGTCGTGATGCATGACGGCAAGGAGCTCGACGCCAAGTTGGTCGGCACAGATCCGCGCACCGATCTCGCAGTGCTCAAGGTCGAAGGCGACGGCAAGTTCACCTATGTCGACTTCGCCGACGATGCAAAGGTTCGCGTCGGCGACTGGGTGGTGGCCGTCGGCAATCCGTTCGGCCTCGGCGGCACGGTCACTGCCGGCATTGTCTCGGCCCGTGGTCGCGACATCGGCGCCGGTCCTTATGATGATTTCATCCAGATCGATGCCTCGGTGAACCGTGGCAATTCGGGTGGCCCGACCTTCAACCTCAACGGCCAGGTCGTCGGCATCAACACCGCGATCTTCTCGCCGTCCGGCGGCAGCGTCGGCATTGCCTTCGACATTCCCGCCTCGACCGCCAAACAGGTCGTTCAGGATCTGATGAAGGACGGCACCGTCCAGCGCGGCTGGCTTGGCGTCGAGATCCAGCCGGTCACCTCCGAAATCGCCGAATCGCTCGGGCTGAAGTCCGATAAGGGCGCTCTCGTTTCCAGCGCCCAGGACGATGGTCCCGGCAAGGACGCCGGCATATCGGCTGGTGACGTCATCACTCAGGTGGACGGCAAGGACGTCGCTTCGCCGAAGGAACTCGCCCGCCTGATCGGCGCCTACCCGCCCGGCAAGCCGGTCGACGTCACGCTGTGGCGTGACGGCAAGAGTGAAACGGTCAAGGTCGACCTCGGCACGCTGCCTTCGAGTGACAAGCAGGCTTCGGCCGACCAGCAGCCTTCGGCTCCGCCAAAGGCCGATACACTGGCCGACCTCGGTCTCACCGTCACCAGGTCCGACGATGGCAAAGGGCTTGTGGTGACCGATGTCGATCCCGACAGCGATGCCGCCGATCGCGGCATCCAGCCCGGCGATGTCATCACCTCGGTCAATTCGACGGAGGTCAATGGCACCGAGGACGTCGCCAAGGCCATGGCCGACGCGGTGAAGTCGGGCCGCAAGGCGGTGCTGATGCAGATCACCCGCGACGACAGCAACCGCTTCGTCGCGTTGCCTGTCGCCAAGGGCTGACGTTCCAGACTTTTCCGATGCGGCGGTTTCAAACACCCCGAACCGTCGCATGGGAAAGCACGGGGCTTGAATACGTTAGTCAGTCATCGTGTTCCGCCCCAGCGGCAGCGGGCGCCCATCGCCCGCTGCCGCTCGAACAACAGAGCAGTCGCCCAAAGTGTGAAGCGGTTTTGGGATGACGACATGCTCAAACAACAAAGCATGTCGCCCCAATCCGAGGATGCGGCGGCTCGACGCCAATAACATTATAAAACAAAGACTTACTGCTCGTTCTTGAATCATTTTGTTGGCGATACACCTTGAGGCCATGATGCCTGTGCCGGCCACTCAATCTTCCAGCGAAATCGCGTATAACGGTCCCATGAAGATTCTCGTCATAGAAGACGATCGCGAAGCAGCCGATTACCTCCAGAAAGCCTTTACCGAGGCCGGACATACCGCCCATGTCGCCGGCGACGGCGAAACCGGCTTCGCGCTCGCTGACTCCGGCGACTATGACGTGATGGTGGTCGACCGCATGCTGCCGCGCCGCGACGGCCTGTCGGTCATCGCCGGTCTTAGATCCCGAGGCAAGACTACGCCGGTGCTGATCCTGTCGGCGCTCGGCGAAGTCGACGACCGGGTCACCGGCTTGCGCGCCGGCGGCGACGACTATCTGACCAAGCCGTATGCCTTTTCCGAGCTTCTGGCCCGAGTCGAGGTGCTGAACCGCCGCGCCAGCGCCAGGGAGGCCGAAACCGTCTACCGGGTCGGCGACCTCGAACTCGACAGGCTGTCGCATTCGGTGCGGCGCGCGGCCCGCGAGATTACGCTGCAGCCGCGCGAATTCCGCCTGCTCGAATATCTGATGCGCCATGCCGGCCAGGTGGTGACGCGCACCATGCTGCTGGAAAATGTCTGGGACTATCATTTCGATCCGCAGACCAACGTCATCGACGTTCACGTCTCGCGGCTGCGCGGCAAGATCGAGAAGGGCTTCGACAAGCCGATCCTGCACACGGTTCGTGGCGCCGGCTATATGCTCAAGAGCGGCTAGCATGGCCCTTTCCATGCCGGCCATCATGAAGACGACGGCAGCGCGGCTTTCGGCGCTCTATCTCCTGCTGTTCGCCATCTGTGCGGTGCTGCTCGTCTTCTACATGACCTCGCTGTCGGCGCGCATGCTGACCGGCCAGACGCAGGAGACCATCAACGACGAGGTGCTCGGCCTCGCCCGGGTCTACCAGCGCGGCGGCTTGCCGCTGCTGGTCCGGGTGGTCGAGCAGCGCTCCCGCCAGCCCGGCGCCAATCTCTATTTGATCGCCGATGCCAACGGCCAGATCCTGACCGGCAACGTGCAGAGCCTGGAACCCGGCGTTCTCGTGGCCGAGGGCTGGACGACGGAGCCGTTTTCCTACCGGCGCTTTGGCGAGGGCGAGCTCGAGCGGCAACGCAACCCGATCGCCGACCCGAACGAACCCAGCCAGAGTGAAGTCCAGGTCGAAGGCGAGAAGGGCCACAACGCCATTGCCTTGGTGCTGCGCCTGCCGAACCAGATGATCATGCTGGTCGGCCGCGATCTCGGCGAGCCTGAGCGGTTCCGCGCCGTCATCCGCCGCGCCTTGACGTTGGCGCTCGGCATGATGGCGCTTGGCGGAATTTTGATCTGGTTCTTCGTCGGCCGTGCGGCGCTGAAGCGCATCGACTCGGTGTCGCAGGCCAGTCGCCGCATCTTGGGCGGCGACCTTTCCGGCCGGCTGCCGGTCACCGGGGCCGGCGACGAGTTCGATCGGCTCTCCGAAAATCTCAATTCCATGCTGGCCAGGATCGCCACGCTGAATGAAGGGCTGAAGCAGGTCTCCGACAACATCGCCCACGATCTGAAGACACCGCTGACCAGGCTGCGCAACCGCGCCGAGGCGACGCTCTCCGGCAAGCACAACTCCGCCGCCTACCGGCAGGCGCTGGAAGCGACCATCGCCGAGTCCGACCATCTGATAAAGACCTTCAACGCCATCCTGATGATCTCAAGGCTGGAGGCGGGCTATTCCTCAGAAATCACCAGCCGGGTCGATCTGGCTGCTTCCGCGCGCGATGTCGTCGAGCTCTACGAGCCGGTGGCGGAGGAGGCGGGAGTGACACTCGAGACCTCTGTGCAGGACGGCTTCGCCGTTGAAGGCAATCGCGAGCTGATCGGCCAGGCGCTATCGAACATCGTCGACAACGCGATCAAATATTCGACCGACTCGACAGCCAAGCCGACCGTTCGCGTGGCGCTCGATCGCGTCGGCAGCGAAATCAGGCTTTCCGTCACCGACAACGGCCAGGGCATTCCCGACGATGCCGATCGCGCCAGGGCGACCGAGCGTTTCGTGCGGCTGGAGAAGAGCCGCTCGCAGCCGGGTTCCGGTCTCGGCCTCAGCCTCGCCAAGGCGATCATGACATTCCACAAAGGGCGGCTTGATCTCCTGCCCGCCAATCCTGGATTATCCGTCGTCATGAGTTTTCCCGAACGGGAGGATCGCTGATGGCGGTGAAGGCGGCTGCGGAACACACCAACTGGCTTCTGAAGCCGGCGGCAAGGCTCGTGCCTCTGGATCAGAACCGAGCCCGGCGGGAATTGTCGGAGATCGCTTCCGCAGCGCAGGAAGAGGGGCTTGCCGTGCTGGCGAAATTCCTGGCCGGCGAGGGCGCCGTCCAGGAGTTTCTCGCGGCAGTCTTCGACCTGTCGCCGTTCCTGCGCGACACGGTGCGCCGCCGCCCGCAGATCCTGGATGCGCTTTTCGATGAGACCGTCGAGGCCCGGCTGGTGTCGATCGGCGCCGCCATCGACAAGGCCGCGCGGGCGGAAGCCATCTCTGAGAACGGCCTGATGATGGAGCTGCGGCAATGGAAAGCGGAAGCGCATGTTCTGATCGCGCTGGCCGATCTTGCAGGCGAGGCCGAAACTGCAATCACAGTACGGCGGCTGAGCGATCTTGCCGACGCCTGCACCCGCGCTGCCGTCGACTTCCTGCTTCGCGACGCGCACCGACAAGGCAAGCTCAAACTGCCGGATCTCGAGGATCCGGCGCGTCGGTCGGGCTGGATACTGCTCGGCATGGGCAAGCTTGGCGCGCATGAGCTGAACTTCTCCTCCGACATCGACCTCGTCGTTTTCTTCGACCCGCAAGCGCCAGCAGTCGTCGATCCGCTCGATGCGACGGAGCTGTTTTCGCGCCTGACCCGCCGGCTGGTCCGCATGCTCCAGGACCGCACCGAACACGGCTATGTTTTCCGCACCGACCTCAGGCTTCGTCCCGACCCCGGTTCGACGCCGCTGGCGATCCCGGTCGAGGCGGCGCTGCGCTACTACGAGGCGCGCGGCCAGAACTGGGAGAGGGCCGCAATGATCAAGGCGCGTCCGGTGGCCGGCGATGTCGCCGCCGGCACTGCGTTCCTGAAGGAGCTCCAGCCCTACATCTGGCGCAAATACATGGACTATGCGGCGATCGCCGACGTCCATTCGATCAAGCGCCAGATCCACGCCCACAAGGGTCTTGGCGAGATCGCGGTGAAGGGCCACAACGTCAAGCTCGGCCGCGGCGGCATCCGCGAGATCGAGTTCTTCGTCCAGACCCAGCAGCTCATCGCCGGCGGCCGCTTCCCCGAACTGCGCGGCCGCGAGACGGTGCCGATGCTTGGCCAGCTTGCGGCACGCGGCTGGATCACTGCCGATGCGCGCGATACGCTCACAAGGCAGTACTGGCTCCTGCGCCGCGTCGAGCACGCCGTTCAGATGGTCGCCGACGAGCAGATCCACATACTGCCGGACGATGACGAAGGGCTCGAACGCATTGCCCGCCTGCTCGGTTTTGCCGATGCGGCGGCCTTTGCCGAGGCGTTCCGCGCCGCACTCCATCAGGTCGAACGCCACTACGCAGCGCTTTTCGAGACCGCGCCCGAGCTTTCGGCTGGCATCGGCAATCTGGTCTTTACCGGCGATGTCGACGACCCCGATACGTTGCAGACCCTGCAGAGATTGGGATTCCAGCGGGCGAGCGACATCTGCCGCGTCATCCGCGGCTGGCATTTCGGCCGCTATCGCGTCACCCAGTCAGCCGAGGCGCGCGAGCGGTTGACCGAACTGACGCCGGCGCTGCTGCAATCCTTCGGCCAGACGCGCCGCGCGGACGAGGCGTTGATACGCTTTGACGAATTCCTTGCCGGTCTGCCCGCCGGCATTCAGCTGTTCTCGCTGCTCCACTCCAATCCGGCTCTGCTGAAGCTGCTGGCGACCATCATGGGCGCGGCGCCCCGGCTGGCCGCCATCATCACACGCCGGCCGCACGTGTTTGACGGCCTGCTTGATCCGGCCCTTTTGACCGAACTGCCGGACCGCGCCTATCTGTCCGGCCGTCTCGCCGCGTTCCTCGAAGGCGACAGGGCCTATGAGGACGTGCTCGACCGCTTGCGCATCTTTGCGTCCGAGCAAAAATTCCTGATCGGCGTCAGGCTGCTTGCCGGCTCGATTGATCCGGCGCGCGCCGGCCGTGCCTTTTCCGATCTGGCCGATCTCACCATCGACGCGGCGCTGCGGGCGGTCATCGCCGAGTTCGCGCTACGCCACGGTCGCATCGCCGGCGGCACGGTTGCGCTGCTCGGCATGGGCAAGCTCGGCAGCCGCGAATTGACGGCCGGGTCAGACGTCGACCTCATCCTGCTCTATGATCACGACGCCGATGCCGAAGAATCCGATGGCGACAAGCCGCTCGCCCCGTCGCACTATTACGCCAGGATGACGCAGCGGCTGATCGCTGCGGTGTCCGCGCCGACCGCCGAGGGCGTTCTCTACGAACTCGACCTTCGCTTGCGGCCGTCCGGCAACAAGGGGCCGGTGGCGACCCATGTCGATGCCTTCAAGAAGTACCAGCGCAAGGACGCCTGGACCTGGGAGCATATGGCGCTGTCAAGGGCCCGCGCGATCGGCGGCGATCAAGCGCTATGCGCCGAGGTCGAGGCCGAAGTGGCGCAGGTGCTTGCCCTGCCGCGCGACAGCGCCAAGGTGATGGCCGAGGCGGCCGAGATGCGCGCGATGATCGAGAAGGAAAAACCGCCGCGCGATCTCTGGGACATCAAGCTGATCCCGGGTGGTCTCATCGATCTCGAATTCATCGCGCAGGTGGCGGTGATCACGGGAAAGGTCGAAGCCGACCGCCGGGCCACCGCGACGGCGGACGTGCTGTCGAGGCTGGCGCCGGATTTCGCCGAGGCCCAGGTCAGGCAGGAGCTTTGCGATGCCTATGCGCTCTATCTGGCGCTGACCCAGATGACGCGGCTCTGCCTCACCGGCGTATTCGAACGCGACGACGTTCCGCCGGGGCTTTCGGATCTGCTACTGGCGGTCACCGACCTGCCGGATTTCGGCGTGCTGGAAGCGCACCTCAAGGAGACGTCGCAAAATGTCAGGAAGGATTTTGGCTTTTTGCTTCGTGTGAATGAGTAGTGAGTAGTGAATGGTGAATGGTGAATGGTGAATGGTGAATGGAATTAGATATTCACTACTGACTATTCACTATTCACTATTCAGGCGGCGGCCCTGACTGGCTGCGTCGGCTTCCTGGTCGGAATGCGCACCGACACGATCGTGCCGGTGCCTTCGGTGGAGCGGATTTTCAAGGCGCCGCCCTGAAGCTCGGCCAACGAGCGTGAGATGGCAAGGCCAAGGCCGGAACCGGCATGGCTCTTGGAAAACTGGTTCTGCACCTGCTCGAACGGCCGCCCGAGCTTGCTCAGCGCCTCCTTCGGGATGCCGCAGCCATTGTCTTCGATCGTCAGCACCAGAGCGCTGGAGGTGTTGCGGGCCCTTACCGCAATGCGGCCGCCCTGGCCGGTGAACTTCACCGCATTCGACAGCAGGTTGATGATGATCTGCTTGATCGCCCGGCGGTCGGCGAACAGCGTCAGCGAATCGGGGATGCGTGTTTCGACGGTGATCGACTTTTCCGCCGCCTGCAGCGAGATGACGCGCACCGTTTCCCGCATCAGTGGGCAGAGGTCGATTTCCTCCTGATCCATCGAGAACTGGCCGGCCTCGATCTTCGACATGTCGAGGATGTCGTTGATGACGCCCAGAAGATATTTGCCGCTGCCGTTGATGTCGGTGGCGTATTCCTCGTAGCGCGGCGAACCCAGGGGCCCGAACAGCGCCTGTTCCATCAGTTCGGAGAAGCCGATGATCGCGTTGAGCGGCGTGCGCAATTCATGCGACATGTTGGCCAGGAACTCGGATTTGGCCCGGTTCGCGGCCTCGGCGCGCTCGGTTTCCTTCATGTATTTGTGATTGAGCTCGACCAGCTCGCGCGACCGCTCTTCCTCTGCCCGGCGGGCAAGGCTGAGGTCATGGATCGTCGCCATCAGCCGGCGCTCACTGTCGACCAGCTTCTCCTGGTGCAGCTTGATCTGGGTGATGTCGGAGCCGACCGAGACGGTGCCGCCGTCCCTGGTCCGCAACTCGTTCACCTGCAGCCAGCGGCCATCGGCAAGCTGCCGCTCGAAGGTCACGCCGCCTTGCTGCCCGTTGGTGTTGGCAAGCCGGCGCTCCGAAGCGAAGGCAAGCATGCGATCTTCGAGAACGGCGCGCGAGGCGCCCGGCATCACGTCGCGATCCGACAGGCCGTTGTCCTGCTGGTACTTGGAATTGCACATGATCAGACGCTGGGCCGAATCCCAGAGCACGAAGGATTCGTTGATGTTTTCGATGGCCGTTCGCAGGCGAAGATCCGCGGCCTCGGAGCGCAGCGCCAAATGCCGCTGCTCGGTGACGTCGACGGCGATGCCGATCAACTGGATCTCCGGCGCTTCCGGGTCGATCACCTGCGCTCTTGCGCGCATCCACACCCATTGTCCGTCGGCGTGGCGCATCCGGAACACTTGGTCGATGTGGTCGATCTCTCGTGCGACGATCCTGTTGGCGAGTTGGAATAGGTCGCCGTCCTCGGGATGGATGATCCCGTCGACCTCGCCGAACGACAGCATCGTGTCGCAGGGCTCATAGCCCAGCATGTCGTACATCGAACGCGACCAGTACATCTTGCCGCGCACCATGTCCCAGTCCCACAGGCCGCAGCGGCCGCGCACCAGCGCCATGTCGATGCGCTGGTGCGCTTCGAGATAGATGCGGTCGGCGGTCTGGGCGCGCGCCGCCTGGCCGAAATAGGCATAGAGGACGATGATCAGCACGCCGGCCGTCAGCACGAACAGCGTGACGTTGAGCGAAACGGTCTTGCGCCACGTGTCGAAGACCGCATCCTGCGGAACGAGCGCTGCGGCAGCACCACTCCTGCCGTTTGCGAGGCTCACCGCGGCATACCAGTCCTGGCCGCCGATGCTGACCTCCATCACCCCGGCGCGGTCGCCGAACATGAACAGCGGTTGACCGCCCTGGGCGATGGCGTCGAGCGACCGCCCCTCCCAGCCCGTCGATTGCGGTGTCACGGCAACGATCTTGAACGCGCTGTCGGTGACCGCAAGCACGTGGCTTCGGCCCATGGCGCCCTGGCGGCTGATTCCCTCCAACAAGTCCTGCGTCGCGCCAGGCGTCGAGGCCATGTTCGCATCGACGCTGATCGAACTGGCCAGTTGGCCCGCCGCGAGCGAGAGGATCGCCTTGGCGTCGCGTTCCACGTCGTCGCGCTCGTGCATCAGCGACAGGAACCGCAGTGCCGCGATGACAATCAGGAAAATGATGATGAGGGCCGGTATCGATCGGCGCAGCAATGGCTCGGCTGCCAGAAGCCGTCGGTAGGCGGGTTCGGCGATCAGCCGCGCATTGCCGGCGAGACCGTCGCTTCCCGCCTCACGCTGCTCAAAACCCGTCCCTCCGGGCGCGCCCCACGCGTCCGCCTTCGCCATAAATGGCTCTCCCCGATCTTAAATCTGCTTGACGATCCGGCGACGCCGCACTTCCGAATCTTCAGCTAAAGAATCAAAGGTGATTCGGCTTGTCCATAGGCGCAGCGAAAAAAGATTAAAAATCGACTAAAATAATGGCTAAAGCCGCCGATATCCCTCCCCTTGAGGGGAGGGTGGCCCGTAGGGCCGGGAGGGGTCCTCGGTGAAGCGCTCCATCTTTGGATCAACGGTCAAGGCAGGTGAGGTCGATCGAGGCCGCGCACTGCCGCAGCGACCCCACCCGTCCATCCGCCTTCGGCGGCTGTCCACCCTCCCCTCGAGGGGGAGGGAACCCTACGCCAGCGTGCGCTCAATGATGTCGCGCAAATCGGCCGACAGGTTCTCGGTATTGGCAATCGAAAGCAGCGCTTCCCTTGCCTTGCCCTGCCGGGCAGGTTCCAGCGAGCGCCATGATCTGAGTGCCGTCGCCAGCCTGGCGGCCAATTGCGGGTTGCGCTTTTCGACCTGCAGCACCGTTTCGACGAAAAACCGGTAGCCTTCGCCGTCGGCGCGATGGAAGCCGGTCTGGTTGGCGCTGGAAAACGTGCCGACGAGCGAGCGCACCCGGTTCGGGTTGGCCATCGAGAAGGCCGGGTGGCCGGTCAGGGCGCGCACTGCATGAATGGTCTGCGGGCCCGGCACGCTGGCCTGGATATGGAACCATTTGTCCATCACCAGCGGATCGGTCGCATATTTCGCTTCGAACTCCGCCAGCGCCTTGACCGTCTCGGGCGAACCGTTATGGCGCAGCGCAAGCACGCTCAATGCGGCGGCCCGGTCGGTCATGTTGGTCGCGGACTGGAAATGCCGGGCCGCAAGCGCCGCACCTCCATGCAGCAGCGAAAGATAGTCGAGCAAGGTGTTGCGCAGCGCCCGGCGACCGGCGCTTGCCGCATCAGGACTGAAAGCGTCCTTGTCGGTCAGTCGATCGTAGAGGTCGGAGAATATCTCGCGATTCGCCTCGGCGATCGCGACCGTCAGCGCCTCGCGGGCCGAGAAAATGGCATCGGGGTCGATGTTCTTGCCGATGTCACGGGCGATATCGGCTTCGCTCGGAAGCGCCAGAGCCAGCGCCCGATAGGCCGGTTCGAGTGTCTCGTCGCCGGCTATTTTGCCGGCAAGCTCGATCAACCGCGATGCGAAACCGGGCTGCTTGCCGTCAAGGACCTGGCGGAAGGTGGATATCAGAGCCTCGGTCAAAAGCGTGTTGAACGCCTGCCAGCGCGAGAAGGTATCGTTGTCATGGCCAGCAAGGAAGAACTGATCGTCGGCCCTCTGCTCGACGGAAAGCGTCACCGGCGCCGAGAAGCCGCGGTTGAGCGACATCGCCGGGCGCTCAGTGACGCCCGAGAAGCGTACCATGTGCCGGCGCTTGCGGATATGGATGACGCCGTCCTCGACGCTGGCGCCCTCGACGCCGCCATATTCTATCGCTTTGCCGTCGGTGCCGACCAGGCTGAAGGCCAGCGGAATATGCATCAGCCGCTTGCGGCTTTCGGACGGCGTTGGCGGCACCGACTGTTCGATCTCGAGCGTGAATTCCTGGGCCGCCGCATTGTGCGTCGAACTGATGGTCAGATTGGGCGTGCCGGCCTGATGGTACCACAGCGAAAATTGCGCGAGGTCGCGCCCGGACACATCCTCGAACACCTTGATGAAGTCCTCGATGGTTGCAGCCTCGCCGTCATGACGCTCGAAATAGAGATCCATGCCGGCCCGGAACGTCTCGGCGCCGACAATGGTACGGATCATGCGCACCACTTCCGAGCCCTTTTCGTAGACTGTCGCCGTGTAGAAATTATTGATCTCGCGGTAGCGGCGCGGTCGCACCGGATGCGCCAGCGGTCCCTGGTCTTCGGGAAACTGATGTGCCTTGAGCGTGCGCACTTCGGCGATGCGTTTCACCGCTCGCGATCGCTGGTCGGCGGAAAATTCGTGATCGCGGAAAACCGTCAGCCCTTCCTTCAGGCAAAGCTGGAACCAGTCGCGGCAAGTGATTCTGTTGCCAGTCCAATTGTGGAAATACTCATGCGCGATGATCGCCTCGATATTGGCGAAATCAGCGTCCGTTGCGGTCTCCTGGTCGGCCAGCACATACTTGTCGTTGAAGATGTTGAGGCCCTTGTTCTCCATCGCGCCCATGTTGAAGTCGGACACGGCGACGATGTTGAAGACGTCGAGGTCGTATTCGCGGCCGAACGCCTCCTCGTCCCATTTCATCGACCGTTTCAGGGCGTCCATGGCGTAGCCGGCGAGCCGCTCCTTGCCCGGCTCGACAAAGATGCCGAGCTCGACCTGGCGGCCGGACAATGTGACGAAGCTGTCCGCGACCTTGCCGAGAGCCCCCGCCACAAGGGCGAACAGATAGGACGGCTTGGGGAAGGGGTCGTGCCAGACTGCATAGTGCCAGCCGTCGGCAAGTTCGCCGCTGCCAGCCGGGTTGCCGTTGGAAAGAAGCAGTGGCGCCTCGTGGTGCGGCGCCTCGATGCGCACCGTATAGACCGACAGGATATCCGGACGATCGAGAAAATAGGTGATGCGCCGAAAGCCCTCGGCCTCGCATTGCGTGCAATAGACGTTGCTCGAGCGATAGAGGCCCATCAGGGCTTCGTTGTGCGCCGGCGCCAGCTCGGTTTCGATCAGCAGTTGGAAGCGGGCTGCTGTAGGCGGCGTGGTGATCGTCAACTGATCGGGCGTGGCGAAAAAATCGGCCGGCGCAAGTGTCTGGCCGTCGATTGCGATGCGGCCGAGCGTCAGGCCATCGCCGTCCAGCACCAGCGGCATTGACGCCGCGACGCCGTCACGGCGCTCGACCGTCAGCACGGCGATGACGCGCGTGGCCTCCGGCGACAGCCGGAAAGTCAGGCCGGTTTCCGGAATGAGATAGTCGGTGGGGCGATAGTCTTCGAGCTTGAAGACCTGGCCGGTGTCCGTGCGCATTTCCGTTGGTTTTCCTGTCGATTCCCGCAGCGGCAGGTGGGTCCGCTGGTCGAAGAAATGTGAAGCACGCGCTCTTTACACGAAACCGTCACTCGACAAAACTGGCGCAGCGCCTATTTCAGGCACTCGTTTTCCAATCATCGTCGCGAGGTATCCATGACCGTCGTCACACCGAAATTCGGCATGGGCGCCTCTGTGCTGCGTCGCGAGGACCAGGCCTTCCTAAAGGGTCTCGGTCGCTATACGGACGACATCCAGCCGGCCGGCCTCCTGCACGGCTATGTTCTGCGCTCGCCGGTGGCCAAGGCAAGCTTCACCCTCGGTTCGACCGAGGCGGCCAAGGCGGCATCTGGCGTCCATCTGGTGCTGACCGGTGCTGATCTTGCTCATCTCGGCAAGCTGAAATCCGGCGTCATGCAGAGGCAGCCGGACGGCACCAAGGCGCCGACCCGCGACATTCCGGTCCTTTGCCGCGACCGGGTCAATTATGTCGGCGACGCCGTCGCCTTCGTCGTCGCAGACAGCCGCGCGCTGGCGCAGGACGCGGCCGAACTGATCGAGGTCGAATACGAGGGCGAGGATGCCGCGTCCGGCACCGCCACGGCGCTTGACGAAGGCACGCCGCTTGTCTGGCCGGAACTCGGCTCCAACCGCGCCTTCAGCTACCACATCGGCGACAAGGCGAAGACCGCGGCGGCATTCGCCAGGGCGGCGCATGTCACCCGCATCGAATTCATCAACAACCGGCTGGTCTGCAATTACATGGAGCCGCGTTCGGCGATCGGCGAATGGAACACGCAGGAGAACCGCTTCGTGCTGACCACAGGCTCGCAGGGCGTGCATTCCATGCAGTACATCCTGGCCGACATATTCAAGATCAAGAAGAACCAGCTGCGCGTCATCACGCCGGATGTCGGCGGCGGCTTCGGGCCGAAAAGCTTCGTCTATCGCGAGCATCCGCTGGTGCTGGAGGCCGCCAGACGCCTTGGCCGCCCGGTGAAATGGGCCGGCGACCGCACCGAGCATTTCCTCACCGATGCGCAAGGCCGCGACAATGTCGTGACCGCCGAGATGGCTATGGACAAGGACGGCCGCTTTCTCGGCATGAAGGTCGATCTGCTCGCCAATATCGGCGCCTATATCTCGCAATACGGCCCGTTCATCCCCTATATCGGCGTCACCATGTCGACCGGCGTCTACGACATCCAGGCGCTCGACGTTTCGGTGACCGGCCTCTACACCAACACTTGCCCGGTCGATGCCTACCGCGGCGCCGGCCGTCCGGAAGCGGCATTTCTGCTGGAAAAGCTCGTCGACGCCTGCGCCCACGATCTGGGCTTGCCAGTCGAAGAGATCCGCCGGCGCAATTTCATCAGGCCCGAGCAGTTCCCATACCGCACGCAGACCGACCGCCTCTATGATACCGGCGAATTCGCAGGCCATATGGACCGCGCCATCGAACAAGCGGAGTGGCAGGCGTTCCCGGAGCGACTGGCGCAGTCGAAGGCGGAAGGCAAAATCCGCGGCATCGGCATGGCGACTTATATCGAGGCCTGTGCTTTTCCCGGCTCCGAACCGGCCTTTGTCGAATTGAACGGCGACGGCACGGTGACGCTGAAGATCGGCACCCAGACCAACGGGCAGGGGCATGCGACCGCCTATGCGCAGTTCCTCTCGGAAAAGCTTCATCTCGACATCGGCAAGATTCATGTCCGCCAGGGCGACACCGACGAGCTGAAGGCCGGCGGTGGCACCGGCGGCTCGCGCTCCATTCCGCTTGGCGGTGTATCTGCTTCTCGCGCCGGCGAGGATCTGGCCATCAAGATCAGGCGCATCGCCGCCGATGAGCTGGAAGCCTCGGCCGACGATATCGAATTGTCCAACGGCGTTGCCCGCATCGTCGGCACCGACCGCACGATCGATTTTTCGAGCATCGCCAAGGCCGCCAAGAACCCGGACGATCTCAAGGGCTTTGGCGAGTTCGTGCAGGACGAATGCACCTATCCGAACGGCACCCACATCTGCGAGGTCGAGATCGATCCCGACACCGGCGTGACGGAAATTGTCCGCTATACGATCGTCGACGATTTCGGCGTCACCGTGAACCCTGTGCTGCTGGCCGGCCAGGTGCATGGCGGCGTCGTCCAGGGCATCGGCCAGGCGCTGACCGAGAACACGGTCTATGACGAGGACGGGCAGCTGTTGACGGCAAGCTTCATGGACTATGCCATGCCGCGCGCCGACGATTTGCCGTTCTTCCATTTCGAGACCCGCAACGTGCCCTCGACCACCAATGCGCTCGGCATCAAGGGGGCAGGCGAGGCGGGCACGATCGGAGCGACGCCGGCCGCGCTCAACGCGGTGACGGATGCGCTCTATCGCGCCTACGGCATCAGGCACATCGACATGCCAGCAACGCCGGCGCGCATCTGGGCGGCGATCCAGGAAGCAGCTGCCAAGTGAACCCGACGGACCATCCCGGCGGGCACAACACGCTGACCGGGATCATGCTCAAGATCGTCTCGGTGGCGGTCTTCGTCGCCATGTCGTCCTGCATCAAGGCGGCGGGCACGGTGCCGGCGGGCCAGATCGTCTTCTTCCGCTCGTTCTTTGCCATCTTTCCGATCGTCGTCTTCCTGGCCTTTCAGGGAAAGCTTGGCACCGCGTTTTCGACCAAGCGCCCGCTCAACCACATTGCGCGTGGCGTTGTCGGCGTCTGCGCCATGGGGCTCGGCTTCTTCGCGCTGATTCGGCTGCCGCTGCCGGAAGCGATCGCGCTGAACTACGCACAGCCGCTGCTGGTGGTGGTGTTCAGTTCGATCTTCCTCGGCGAAGCGATCCGCGTCTATCGCTGGAGCGCGGTTGCGGTCGGACTGGTCGGGGTGCTGGTCATCTCATGGCCGGAACTGACGCTGCTGGGTTCGGGCGCAGCACTCGGCGATCAGGAGGTGCTTGGCGTCATCGCCGCACTGCTCGCGGCAGCGATCTCGGCCGTCGCCATGCTGCTGGTGCGCAACCTCGTCCAGAGCGAGCCGACGGCAACCATCGTGCTGTGGTTTTCGGTGACGGCGAGCCTTCTGGCCTTGCTGTCGCTGCCGTTCGGCTGGCAGGCGCTGACACCGGCGCAGGCGGGCCTGCTCATTGCTGCAGGCTTTTGCGGCGGGCTCGCCCAGATTCTGATGACGGCGGCCTATCGCCATGCCGAGGCCTCGGTCGTGGCGCCTTTCGAATACACGTCGATGCTGCTTGGCATCGTTGTCGGCTATCTCGCCTTCGGCGACGTCCCGACGGTTCATATGCTCATCGGTGGCGTGATCGTCGTTGCCGCCGGCATCTTCATCATCTGGCGCGAGCGCCAGCTTGGCCTCGAACGCGCCCGCACCCGCCAGGCGACCCCACCGCAAGGATGATCAGGACGGCTCGGCCCGCTCGTTCGCCAATCGCACCAGCACGGTCCTTGTCTGCTCATCGGCGGGGAAAAAAGATTCGATCGCCAGTTCCGACAGCGTCACGTCGAGCGGCGTGCCGAACACGGTGATGGTGCTGATGAACGACAGCACGGCATCGCCATGCGCAAGCCGCAGCGGGTGCACGATCGCGTTCGGCTCGACCGGCACCGGCCGTGCGCCGTTCAGGCCGGACGGATAGGTCCGAAGCTCGCGCTCCAGTTCGACCAGAACCGGGTCGCCAGTGGCGTCGTTCTGGTGTTTCAGCCGGTCGAGAAGATGCGCGCGCCATTCGGCCAGGTTGACGATGCGCGGCGCGACGCCACCCGGGTGCAGGCTGAGCCGCAGCACGTTGACCGGCGGCTTCAGCAAGGAAGGCTCGGCGACGTTGGCGAGGAACGGGCCGATGGCGGCGTTTGCCGACACCAGGTTCCAGTGCCGGTCGACAGCCAGCGCCGGGAAGGGTTCGTGACCCTTGAGCACGATCTCGACCGCCGCCATCGCCGGCGCTAGCGAGGCATCGGTGAGCGGACGCTCGCTGAAGCTGGGGGCAAAGCCTGCGGCCAGCAGGAGCTGGTTGCGCTGCCTCAACGGGATCGACAGCTGCTCGGCCAGATGCAGCACCATGTCGCGCGAGGGCGCCGCGCGGCCGCTTTCCACGAAACTCAGATGCCGCTGCGAGATTTCGGCTTCCATGGCGAGATCGAGCTGGCTCATGCGCCGGCGCGTGCGCCATTCGCGAATGAGGCTGCCGGCGGAAGTCTGGGTTGCGGTCATGGGCGCATGACTAGGCCGGCCGCAGATGCATTTCAATTACCGGGGAGGTTATAGCGCCGCTCTTCCCTTCACCCTCAACCCAGCGCCCGAAGCTTCGCCTTCACTTCAAGGAAATCCCGCCACGCCAGCTTCTTGTGCGCGGGGGTTCGCAAGAGATACGCCGGATGAAGCGTTGGCATGGCGGGGATGGCAATGCCGGCGGCGGTCGTGTGGACGCGCCAGTTGCCGCGCAGCCGCAGGATGCCCTCTGTGGTGTTGAGAAGGGTGCTTGCCGAGGGGCCGCCCAAATTGACCAGCACCTTCGGATTGACCAGCTCGATCTGCCGTTCGATGAACGGCCGGCAAATCTCCGTCTCGTGCGGCGTCGGCGTGCGGTTGCCCGGCGGCCGCCAGGGAATCACATTGGCGATGTAGGCCGAGGTCCGGTCGAGGCCGATCGCGGCCAGCATCCGGTCGAGTAGCCGGCCCGAGCGGCCGACGAACGGCAATCCCTCGATGTCCTCGTCGCGCCCGGGTGCCTCGCCGACCAGCATCACCGCGGCATTCGGATTGCCGTCGGCGAACACCAGGTTCTTGGCGGTGAATTTGAGGTTGCAGCCGTCGAATGCCGCCATGTGCTGGCGAAGTTCGTCCAGGGTTGCCGCCGTCGTCGCCAGGTGTCGCGCCAATGCCGCTTGCTGCTCGTCGGGCACTGTCGCCGTACCGGACGGCGCGCGCACCGCCGGCGCCGCAGCTTGCCTTTCGCCCATTCCGGCGCGTGACAGACTTGTCGAGCGTGGCAGCGCTGCGTTTTCACCGGTTGGCGGCGTAACTGTCGCTGGCGCCCGCTCAGGCGGCTTTGACGCAGCCTCGGCAAACCTGTTCAGCGGCTCCTCTTCGAGCGCTTCATCGACGCCGGCGCTGGCGTAGAAGGCCAGCAGGTCGGCAATATCAGATCGGTTGTCTCGGGAAACGGCAGTCATGCTTTCACATTCAGTCGCGCGGCAGGAATTTGCAACATCGTGATTGGCGCGATGCTTCATGATTTCGTCATCCAGGGCCTCAGCGACGTCGCTTCGCTCCTGCTTCGCCCTGGATGACGAAGTGGTTCAGCTCGACGGTATACGCGGATCCTGCACCAGATAGAACGTCCAGCGTGGTGTGTAGTCGGTGATCAGGTAATCGAATTTTGCCGTCTTCAACGGGTCGATCTTGCCGCTCTTGAACAGCAGCCGGTCATAGGGTTCGAAGTCGCGATCGAAATCGGCAAAGCTGCTCGACCAGATGTTGTCAGGCGTTTTGTTACGCTGGTCGAACGACAGGCCGTCGCCGAACACGCTCGGCCGGTGGAGTATCTCCTGGAGCTCGAACTGGAACTCGACCCAGGCCTGGCCGCTGTTGTTGAGCACGTCGATGCGCATATACATGAGGCCGTTGGCAAATTGGCCCGCAGTGCCGAAGGGGTGGATCGGCTTCGTCGTGCGGATCGTCAGTGTCACTGGTGTCGCCGAATTCAACTCTTCGGTGATGACAAGCGGGTCCTCCTTTGTCCCGATACCCGAGGCGCTGGTGATGCGGAAGCCGCCCAGCTCGTCGGAAAAGGAGTAGGCTCCGGCCACCCAGACCCTTTGCGGCTCGGCGTGGGCGCCAACGGACGCCAGCGGCAAAAGGGCCAAAACGAGCGCCCGGCAAACCCGTCCGGGCGGCGAAAAAAAGCGCGTCGATGAAAAGCCGGATGGCCCGTATGTGCGCATGGTGCGAAGTATGGCCGATAAGCAAGCCGTCGAACAATTAAAAAAAATCAGGGCAACGGCTCTCTTTGGACTGGCTTGACCCGGATCGATGTTGGTGGACCCGCAAATCGCGATTTTGTAGTACGATGCGCGGCCTTTTTGACGAAATCGGCATTGTCACGTCAGCGCCGGTTTCGCGTCGCGAATTGATGCGCTATGCAGCGGATAAGCCAGCAAGATGCGCAAATGCGCTCGCATGATCCCAAAAAGTGAAATCACTTTTTGGGATCATGCGAAAATAAAGTTGCCAGAGTGTCCTTTGCGCGTCCAATGGGCGCGCGGCACTCTGGGCAGTGAGGGGTTGATGAGCGAGATCGAACGCGAAAGCATGGAATTCGACGTGGTCATCGTCGGCGCCGGGCCGGCCGGCCTCGCTGCCGCGATCCGTCTCAAGCAGGTCAATCCCGAGCTTTCCGTCGTCGTCCTGGAAAAGGGCGGCGAAGTCGGCGCTCACATCCTGTCCGGCGCCGTCGTCGATCCGATCGGCATCGACCGGCTGCTGCCGGGCTGGCGTGACGAAGAGGGACATCCGTTCAAGACGCCGGTCACCGCAGACCATTTCCTGGTCCTCGGCCCCGCCGGTTCGTTCCGTCTGCCCAATATCCTGATGCCGCCGCTGATGAACAACCACGGCAACTACATCGTTTCGCTCGGCAATGTCTGCCGCTGGTTGGCGACCAAGGCCGAGGCGCTGGGCGTCGAGGTCTATCCGGGCTTTGCCGCCGTGGACCTCATTTACAGTGACGAGGGCGCGGTCACCGGCGTTGTCACCGGCGATATGGGCGTCGAGAAGGATGGCACGCATGGCCCGGGCTTCGCGCCGGGCATGGCGCTGATGGGCAAATATGTGCTGATCGGCGAGGGCGCGCGCGGCTCGCTGGCCAAGCAGTTGATCGCCAAATATCATCTTTCCGACGGCCGCGAGCCCGGCAAATACGGCATCGGTCTCAAGGAGCTCTGGCAGGTCAAGCCGGAGAACCATCGGCCGGGCCTTGTCCAGCACTCCTTCGGCTGGCCGCTCGACATGAAGACCGGCGGCGGCTCCTTCCTCTACCATCTGGAGGACAACCAGGTGGCGGTCGGCTTCGTCGTCCACCTCAACTACAAGAACCCCTACCTGTCGCCGTTCGACGAGTTCCAGCGCTTCAAGACCCACCCGGCGATCAGGGCCACATTCGAGGGCGGCAAGCGGCTCGGCTATGGCGCCCGTGCCATCACCGAGGGCGGCTGGCAGTCGGTGCCGAAACTGTCCTTCCCCGGTGGCGCGCTGATCGGTTGTGCTGCCGGCTTCGTCAACGTGCCGCGCATCAAGGGCTCGCACAATGCCGTGCTCTCCGGAATGCTGGCGGCCGAGCATGTCGCCGAGGCGATCGGCGCCGGCCGCGCCAATGACGAACTGGCTTCTTACGAGGCGGCATGGCGGGCAACCGACATCGGCAAGGATTTGAAGAAGGTGCGCAACGTCAAGCCGTTGTGGTCGCGCTTCGGCACCGTCGTCGGCGTCGGCATCGGCGGTCTCGACATGTGGCTGAATTCGCTGTTCGGGTTCTCGCCCTTTGGCACGCTGAAGCACGGCAAGGCCGATCATGCGACGCTGGAGCCGGCCGCCAGGCATAAGAAGATCGCCTATCCGAAGCCGGATGGCGTGCTCACCTTCGACCGCCTGTCCTCGGTGTTCCTGTCCAATACCAACCACGAGGAAAACGAGCCTGTCCACCTGCTGGTCGCGGATATGGACCTGCAGCAGCGTTCCGAACACGATGTCTATGCCGGGCCCTCGACACGCTACTGCCCGGCCAGTGTCTACGAATGGGTCGACAAGGATGGCAACGCCGCCACCGATCCCGAGGCGAAGGACGTGCGCTTCGTCATCAACGCGCAGAACTGCGTCCACTGCAAGACCTGCGACATCAAGGATCCGAACCGAAACATTACCTGGGTGCCGCCACAAGGTGGAGAGGGACCAGTCTACCAAAACATGTAGCCCAGCAAGCCAGAACGGCCCGGCGGCCGTCTCGCCCGCCGATCAAATGAAGGCGCGTGAAGGCCTATTATATGTGCGGCGTCTAAAAGAAGTTGAAGCGGGGCGGCGCCTGTGGTTCCATTCTTTCTGACCCGGGAGATGACCATGCGCCTGGCGGTTCTGACGTGCCTTGCGGCGATTGGCGGCTTGTGCGGCTTCGCACCGTCGGCATTGGCTGACACGAAGGTGCTGGTCAAGACCCGGACCTACGACATCACTGGAACCACGGGCGCCGCCCTGATCGAGGCCATGGACCGCAACGGTCCGAAGCGGCACGGCTTCATGACGCACGCCATCGCGCTGGCCGCCTATACCGTAGATTGGGACCTCGACGTCACGAGGGAGGGTGGTGTCTGCCGTCTGCGGCAGGCCAATGGCACGCTCGATCTCACCTACACCTTGCCGCGTTTGGCCTCGGCCGCGACGCCGGCATTGCAGAAGCGCTGGAAGCGGTTTTTCGCGGGCGTTCGTGCTCACGAGCATAACCATGGCCGGATCGCCAGGGCGATGATGCGGGCGACCGAAAGATCGATCACTGGACTGGAGTTCGCCGACAACTTGTTTTGCAGCAAGACGCACCGCGAGGCGAGGCGCCGGATCAAGGCCGTCTATGCCGAATACGAGGCGAAACAAAACGCCTTCGACGCGCGCGAGCATCGCGACGGCGGCCATGTCGAGCACCTCATCAGGGCGCTGTTGCGCAAGCAGTAGCTCAGCTTTGGGTCCTGCCGTTCTGTCTCACCGATGCCGTCGCGGTTTCGTGTTCATCGACCGGCTTCTTCTGTTCCGGCCTGAGCGAGAACTCCACCATCAGCGGAAGATGGTCGGAGCCGGCGTTATCCAGCCTCGACACCGAATGGATGAGAACTGCGCCCTTGCTGAAAACAAGGTCGATCGGCAGTCCGGCGAAGCGCAGGAATTCCGGCAGCTTGATAGGGAGCCAGGTCGGCCCCGGCGAAGGCGCCACGGTCAGCTTGCCAAGACCTGCGACGCGCCGGACGGCGGCGCTCCACGGCACTGCATTGCAGTCGCATGCCAAGATCGATGTCTCGCCGAGCGAGGCGAACTCCCCCGACAATCCGCCGATCTGTCGTGACTGGTTGCGCGGCCATGGCCAGGTGAGGTGCATGGCGGCGACGTCGACGTCGGTTCCGCCGAAATCGACCGTCGCGATGGCCATCGCGCCGCGGCCATCGCAGTGCGGTTGCGTGCCGGCGGCAAACGGCCGTCTGGACAGCAGCGCAACGCCGAAAACGCCATTGGGGTAGGGGCAGAGGATCCGGTAAGGGTAGGCGCTGGCAAGATGGCCAAGTTTGGCCTCCCACATGTCGGACACCTCGTCGAGGGTGATCACATCAGGCTGGGTCCGGCCGATCAGCGACAGGACTTTTTCAGGCGTTGAATTGTTGAACCGCAGGTTCATCTGCAGCAGGCGGTAGACCGCCTGATCACCGGGGTAGACCGCCTGATCGCCGGCCTCGACCTCGTAGGCTGCCTGGACCGGCCACAGGCGGGGCACCGACAGGGCGTTCGACGTGGTGGCAAAGGCAGCCACCGCAAAGAGCAGCCCTGTGGCCGCCTGCAGGCGAAACGAGGTCGCCAGCAGCGGCAGCGCGCAAAGCGCCATCAGCACGGCAAAATGAACGCGGAAATGAGCGAAGGAATCGAAGGCCGGATGCAGCGTTCCGAAAAACCCGGCCACCAGCGCGACCGAGAAGACGAGCATTGCGACGAATGCCATCGAAGCCATCATGTCTCGAACGGGTGCCATCTACTTTGCTTATCGGCAGAAATGCAGCCAATCAAGATGGTGAAACGCCCTGCCGCGCTGTACCGTACTCCGATCGATGAAAGCCGCCGTTCCTACTGAAACGCCGTCTCCGAAAAGCTTCTGAGCTTGCGCGAATGCAACCGTTCCATCGGCATCTCGGCCAGCTTTTCCATCGCCCTGATGCCGATGGTCAAATGCTGTGCCACTTGCCGCTTGTAGAACTCGGTCGCCATGCCGGGCAGCTTCAATTCGCCATGCAGCGGTTTGTCGGAGACGCAAAGCAGCGTACCGTAGGGTACGCGGAAGCGGAAGCCATTGGCGGCGATCGTCGCCGACTCCATGTCGAGCGCGATCGCCCGTGACTGCGACAGCCGCTGCACTGGCCCACGCTGGTCGCGCAACTCCCAGTTGCGGTTGTCGATGGTAGCGACTGTGCCGGTGCGCATGATACGCTTGAGGTCATAGCCGGAAAGGCCGGTGACTTCGGCGACCGCCTCCTGCAGCGCCACCTGGATTTCGGCCAGCGGCGGGATCGGCACCCAGACCGGAAGATCGTCGTCCAGAACGTGGTCTTCCCGCACATAGGCGTGCGCCAGCACATAGTCGCCCAGCGCCTGGGTGTTGCGCAGGCCGGCGCAATGGCCGAGCATCACCCAGGCATGCGGCCTGAGCACCGCTATGTGGTCGGTGATCGTCTTGGCGTTGGAGGGGCCGACGCCGATATTGACCATGGTTATGCCGCCATGGTTCGGCTTCTTCAGATGGTAGGCCGGCATCTGCGGCAGGCGCGGCGGCGCCACGCCATGGCTGGGCGCGCTTTGTCCAGCCTTGGTGACGACGTTTCCCGGTTCGACGAATTCGACGTATCCGCCGCCGCCTTTCGCCATCAGATCGTGCGCACGGGCGACGAATTCGTCGATGTAGAACTGGTAATTGGTGAACAGCACGAAATTCTGGAAATGCTGCGGACTGGTCGCCGTGTAGTGCGACATCCGGTGCAGCGAGTAGTCGATGCGTTGCGCCGTGAACGCCGCCAACGGCCTGGCTTCGCCTAACGCCACTTCGAACGTGCCGTTGGCGATCTGGTCGTCGGTGCCGTCGAGATCCGGTACGTCGAACAGGTCACGGATCGGCCGCCTGATGCGCTCGGCTGCCGCGCCGTCGACATGCGAGCCTTCCAGGAACGCGAAATGCAGCGGGATGGGCGTCGTCGATTCCGAGACCGTGACCGGAACGCCGTGATTGCGCATGATCAGGCGAAGCTGTTCGATGAGATAGCGTTCGAAAAGGGCGGGCTGGGTTATGGTGGTCGAGAAATGCCCGGGCGTCGGCATATGGCCGTAAGCCTGCCGCGAGTCGATCTGGGTGAACGAAGTCGTGGTGACACCGACCTCCGGATAAAACGCCCGGTAGCGCTTGTTGTTGTCGCCGCCTGCGGCGAGCGCCGTAAACGAATCGCGCAGGAATTTGGTGTTGCGGTCGTAGAGGGCCTGCAAGGCCGCAACGGCCTTTGCTGCATCATTGAAGATCTGCCGGCCAAACGGCTCCGGCATCACGACTGAGTCTATGGCTTGGGGGTAGATTCGCTTTTCCATGACCCAATATAGAGGCTTGGCCATGCCGTTGGGAGGGGCCGAAGGGTCGTTTTTTATTTTGCATGGTTTCGATGAAGGCCGATTGCCTAGCCGCGCCGCAGGCTGATCAGCAGCACAAAGCCGACGCCGGTCTTCTTCAGCGCCGGCGCTTCGATTGTCGAGCCGGCATCGGCGCGCATCGTCGGCACGGCCAGAACCGGGGCCGCAAGAACCGTCAGGATGAGCGCCGCCCGTGGCAGGACCCGAAGGGTTTTCAGGACGTTGGCGACGATGCGGTTCATGGCTTTGCTTTTCTCCTCTCGAAGTCTTTGTCGGTTCAGGGGCGAAAATGGTTCACGCAACCGAACCGGCAGGAATTGGCCTGGTCCCAGTTGCGGGCCGAGCGCCCCTCGGCAACGAGGATGGCGAACGACATGCCGAACAGGCTCATCAGCAGGCAGACGATGGTGAAGCGGCGGGCGAACATGGCGTGGTGTCTCCTTCGACACGCACGAGAATGCCCTGATGCAACTGAACCGGTTCTGATGCCGGCGTTCATCTGCGGTTCAAATTTGGACTGTTAGGGCGCAGAAGGCGCAGCCTGCGCGATCGATCGGTGTTCCCAAACACAGAGGCGCGAACAAAAACGGGGCCTTTGCGGCCCCGTTTTTCATTGTGCGGCAGTCGAAACGATCAGAGTCTGTGCCAGGTCTGGCTCCTGCAGATCAGCCCGCCGAGCACGCAGCCGCTCATCTTGAGCGAAGCGCCTGAGACCGAGGCCTTGCCCGAATAGGTCTTGTCGGTCTCCGGGTCGGTTATCGTCCCCGTATATTTGTTGGCGCCGGACACCTTGAACGAACCGATGCGCTTGCCGGCAAACTTGCCGGATTTGAGCGTGATGGAAAATGCGTCGCCACCGCCCGTGATGGCGGCGGTCGAACCGGCCTGCGTTTTCCAGTTGCCTTCGATCGGGTCGGCCCAAGCGGTGCCGGCCATGATCAATGTGGCCGCGAGGGCCATGCTGATTTTGCGAAACATGTTTCTCCTCCCTGTGGGCATCCGGACGAACGTTCCGCCCCGCCAGTCTGCCTCTTACGCAAACGTAAGCTAATCCACCTCCCGGCAAAACAAAAGCGGTGCCGCTGCGGAAGACTTCGGGATTTTTCCCGGCCGCCTGAAGCGGTCTGGTCGGCGAGAAATGAAACACCGGGCATGCTGGCTTTGTCTTCCGTGGTTAGCGGAGTCTTGATTTGCGCCTCGCAAATTTTCATCAATTTTAGTCCAAACCGGCGCAATTGCTGGCTTTGCATCGTTAATGAATTTCCGCGTTTACCTCTTGTTTTAGCTTTGTTTTCCTCAAATTAAGCACGCCGTTTAACGACGGATTCAAGCCTTCGGTTCATTCTCGAAAGCATCGAAAGAGCGGCCGCCCCAAGGGTTTCCAAGGGACAGAACGAGGCAGCTCTCGGGAGCCTGACAGGGGCTAGAACAGGGGATTGAAATGGCACGTTTTGAAATGCCTGAAGCCGGCTTCGGCGCCATGGGGGCAACTGCCCAGGCCGACATTCTTTTCGAACTGGGCATGATGTATGCGACCGGCCGCGATTGCGAGACCGATGTCGTCGCCGCCCACAAATGGTTCAACATCGCTGCGATCAAGGGCTCGGTGCGCGCCGCGGAACTGCGCTCGGAATTGTCGGCCGCCATGTCGAAAGTCGAGATCGCCAGGGCGCTGCGCGAAGCCCGCGAATGGATGACGATGCACTAAGTCTCACCTGAGCTCATCAGGTCCGGAGCTCATCAGACACTGAGATCACCGACAGGGACGCTTCAAGGCCGCGCGAAGACGGCCGGACCGGCAAGAACAAGGCCGCGCAAGACGGCCGGACCAACAATGACAAGAACGCCGCAGGCCGGATACAGCCAAGCTGCGCGACGGACAGGGAAGGCGAGCGGTTTCGGGGCGCGCGTGAGAGCGTTCGGGATTGTTCGATCGACAAAAGCCGCGACCGGCCGGAACAAGGCAGGCGCGGCTTTTCGCGTTTTCGGACCATGGTCCCAAAAAGTGGAAACTGGTTTTTGGAAGAGGATCATGGTCAAACAGTCGGACCATGATCCCAAAAACTGGAAACCGGTTTTTGGAAGAAGATCATGGCCAAACAGAAAGGCGGCAGGCCCAATCGAGTGCCGCCGATGCGCCAAGACAGGCTTGGCGAACGGTGAAATTCTCCCACCTAATCTGGAAGAGGCGCGGTCGGAGCGGCCGCGCGCGAGTGGAGGAGTTGTATCGCCATGAAAAAGTTGGGTATTTTGAGCGCGGCCATTGTCGGCCTGGTGATGAGCGCGCCGGCCTTCGCCGAAGACATCACCTTTTCGGTGGTCGGACCGATGACCGGACAGCTTGCCACCATCGGCGACCAGTTCAAGCAGGGCGCGCAAGCCGCCGCCGACGCGATCAACGCCGCCGGCGGCGTCGACGGCCGCCAGATCAAGCTCGACGTCCAGGATGACCAGTGCGATCCGAAGCAGGCGGTTTCGGTCGCAAACCGCATCGTCGCCAACGGCGTCAAGTTCATCGATGGCCATGCCTGCTCGGGCTCGAGCATCCCCGCCTCGGCCGTCTATGCCGAAGCCGGTGCGATGATGATGTCGCCGGCTTCGTCGAACCCGGAGCTGACGGACGCGGCGGCGAAATCCGGCTGGCCGACGATCATGCGCCTTTATACGCGCGATGATGCGCAGGGCGCCTTCATCGGTCCATGGATCGCCAAGAAATACGCCGGCAAGAAGGTCGTCATCATGCATGACAAGAGCGCCTATGGGCAGGGCGTGGCCGATGCCGTCAAGGCGACGATGAACCAGAATGGCCTCAACGAGATCCTCTACGAGGGCATCAACGCCGGCGAAAAGGACTATTCGGCGCTTGTCACCAAGCTCAAGGAACTGAAGGCTGATGTGGTCTATTTCGGCGGCTACCACCCAGAGGCCGGCCTCATCCTGCGCCAGTCGGCGGAACAGGACTTCAAGTTCCAGCTGATCATGCCGGACTCGATTGCCACGCCGGAATTCTGGCAGGTTGCCGGCCCGGCCGGCGAAGGCACCATGTTCGTCTTCCCGTCGGATCCGCAGGCGAAGCCCGAAGCCAAGCAGGCCATCGAAAAGATCAAGGCGGGCGGCTTCGTGCCCGAGGGGTTTACGCTGTTCTCCTATGCCGTGATCCAGGCCTTTGCCGAGGGCATCAAGCGCGCCGGCAGCGACGACCCGGCCAAGGTTGCCGAAGCGCTGAAGAATGGCCAGCCGATCAGCACCGTCGTCGGCCCTGTCACTTTCGATGAAAAGGGCGACCTCAAGAACGTCAGCTACGACATCAACCAGTGGCACGACGGCAAATACGCGCCGATCCAGCCTTGATCGCCATTGCATGTCGCGCAAAAGTGCGCAGCGGTTTTGCGAAAACGACATGCACAAAAACAAGAACTAAAGCGCGTCGCGTGCGACGCGCTTTAGTTCCTGGCGACAATCGGGGATGGCCGGGGCAGATCCGGCCATTTTCATTTGGTCATGCGTTTGCGGCGCGCGTCTTCCGTCGTCGCCTCTCCTTGGATGAACAGCGTCAGCCGTGGGCTTCCTCGGCAAAACGCACCAGCACCGTCCCATCGGTGACCTGTGCGCCCTCTGTTGCGATCTCGGCGATCGTCCCGTCATGCGTGGCGGAAATCGTGTGCTCCATCTTCATCGCTTCGAGGATCAACAGCGGCTGGCCCTTGATGACGGCTTCGCCTTTTGCCGCGCGCACCAGCTTGACCAAGCCCGGCATCGGCGCGCGCAGGCTGTCGGCACCGGCGGCGATTTCGTCGGGTCTTGCCAACGGGTCCGGCACCGCGAAGCTGTAGCCGACAGCACCTGAAAAGACAGTGACATGGCCTGGCCAGCGGGCGAGGCGAGGCGCAGCGCGAAGATCAAGCGCGCTGTCATAAGGTGCGTCCAGTGCCACCTGGAAGCGCCCGTCCGGCCGCATCGATACAAGCGCCAAGATATCGTCCTCGCCGTAGCGAAGCCGCGTGCGCCGCACCATCGCGTGGAAATGCGCATAGCCGGCAAGCGACGACCACGGCTCGCGGGTCGGCGCCTGAGCCCCGGCGCCGGACGCTGCAAGTGCGGCCGCGGCGACGATCTCGCTGCTCGGCGGCGGCACTGCGGTCAGCGCTTGCTGGTGCCTGCCGATCAGCCCGGTGTCGACGTCACCTGCCGAAAAATCCGCGTCAGCGGCGAGAGCCGCGAGAAAGGCGGTGTTGACGGTCGAGCCGGCGATCTCGGTTTGCGAAAGGGAAATGCCCAGTGCTTCGAGCGCCGCCTGCCGGTTCTTGCCATGGACGACGAGCTTGGCGATCATCGGGTCGTAGAACGGCGAGATGGCATCGCCAGTCCGCACGCCGGTCTCGATCCGCATGCTGGCGCCCTCGGGCGCTGTATCCGGAAATTTCAGGTGATGCAGCGTGCCCGTCGCCGGCAAAAAACCCTTTGCCGCGTCTTCGGCATAGATGCGCGCCTCGAAGGCATGTCCGGAGAGCGCAATCTCGCTCTGCGTCTTCGGCAGCTTTTCGCCGGACGCCACCCGCAACTGCCATTCGACCAGATCGGTGCCGGTGACCATTTCGGTGACGGGATGCTCGACCTGCAGGCGAGTGTTCATTTCCATGAACCAGAAGCGGTCGGCCTTCAGCCCTTGCGAGGCGTCGACGATGAACTCGATCGTGCCGGCGCCGGAATAGTCGATCGCCTTGGCGGCCTTCACCGCCGCCTCCGTCATCGCCTTGCGCAATGCCGGCGTCATCCCGGGGGCGGGGGCTTCCTCGATCACCTTCTGATGGCGCCGCTGCGCCGAGCAGTCGCGCTCGTAGAGATGCACGACATTGCCGAAGACATCGCCGAAAACCTGAACCTCGATGTGGCGCGGCTTGTCGACATATTTCTCGACCAGCACGCGGTCGTCGCCGAACGCGGCCTTGGCCTCGCGCCGCGCACCCGACAGCGCCTCGGAAAAGTCGTCGGGATGTTCGACGCGCCGCATGCCCTTGCCGCCGCCGCCGGCGCGCGCCTTGATCAGCACGGGATAGCCGATCTCGCGTGCCTTGGAGGCGAGCAGCACGATCTCCTGCGCCTCGCCGTGATAGCCCGGCACAACCGGCACGCCGGCCTTCTCCATCAGCCGCTTGGCCGCGTCCTTCAGCCCCATGGCGCGGATCGAGGCGGCCGACGGGCCGATGAAGACGAGCCCGGCCGCTGTCACCTGATCGACGAAATCAGGGTTTTCCGACAGAAAACCGTAGCCGGGATGGATGGCTTCGGCGCCGGTGGCCAAAGCCGCCGCGACGATCTTGTCGCCGCGCAGATAACTTTCGCCGACCGGCGAGGGTCCGATATGCACCGCTTCGTCGGCCATCTCGACATGCAAGGCGCCGGCGTCGGCATCGGAATAGACGGCGACCGTGCGCACGCCCATCCTGCGCGCGGTGCGGATCACCCGGCAAGCGATCTCGCCGCGGTTGGCGATCAGGATTTTGGCGAACATGGGACCTCCAAAGCCAGAGCTTGCCGCCAACGGCGCGAATGCTCCTTCACGCGGGCTGTGGCAACACCCTGCTTTGCAGTCCGGCCATTGTCAAAGGATCGGTAAGCCAGGCCCGCTTACGTCTGAAAACGTTGCAGTGTCATCTTCGCCCCATCCCGCTGGTATTTGCGCCCGTTGCTGCAGCAACCTACTTGGAGGCGGCGATGGCGCAGCCGCCTGCCGCCGTCTTGAGTTTCCACCTCGTCAAGCCGGCCTGACAATTGCGCAACGCTCTCTCTTCCGCGGCCTGTTGCGAGGGGGCGTTGAGCGTGGAACCACAGATGATGTAGAGGTCGCTGACGCGCGAATAGAACGTCGTCGCATAGGCCGAATGGCCGCTGGCCGCGACATAGGATTTGTAGGCTTTCGGGCAATCTCCGGTCGAACCTGCCGGAAAATTGACGGCGAAACGACGGTCGCCTTTGTTTCCCGCCAGCGATTCCGCCGCTCCCACGCCAGGGGTCGCTAATATAAGCAACGTCGAAAAGTACTGACATAGTTGTTTTTTGAAAAATCTGCAGTCTCATCTTCGCCCAATCCCCACGGTATTTGCGATAAGCAATAACCGCGATTCTTTCGTCTGACCAGATCGGTGAATGAAAATAAGTCTGAAACTATGAAGGGATTTTCCTACCTGTGCCGGTCACGCTCCGCCAAGCAGCAACGCCTGTTGGTATAGGTCCGCCGTCTGTTGGTCGAAGCAGCAGAAGATGACGGTTTCAGGAACCGCATTGTGGCTGACAAAGGCGCTCACCGTGCCAACGGCGATCTGCGTCGCCTGGTCCTTTGGATACCGGTATACACCGGTCGAGATCGCCGGAAATGCCACCGTCCTGCAATCCTTGCCGGCGGCGAGTTCGAGCGAACGGCGGTAGCAGGAGGCCAACAACTCGGCTTCGCCCTTGCCGCCGCCTTGCCAGACCGGCCCGACCGTGTGGATGACATAGCGTGCCGGCAGCCTGTAGCCCTTGGTGAGTTTTGCGTCGCCCACCTTGCAGCCATTGAGGGATTGGCATTCGGCCAGAAGTTCGGGGCCGGCCGCTCGGTGGATGGCGCCGTCGACGCCCCCGCCACCCAGAAGTGAGGTGTTGGCGGCGTTGACGATGGCGTCGACCGCCAGCCTGGTGATATCGCCGACATGAACGCGAATCCTTGCCTCGATCTCGCTCATCGGTCACATCCTGAACACGCCGAAGCTTGTCTCCTCGATCCCGGCGTTCAGCGTTGCGGACAGGCTGAGCGCCAGCACCTCGCGCGTCTTGGCCGGATCGATGATGCCGTCGTCCCAGAGCCGGGCGGAGGAATACAGCGGGTGGCCTTCATGCTCGTATTTCATCAGGATCGGCTTCTTGAATTTTGCCTCTTCCTCCGCGCTCCATTCCCCGCCCTTGCGTTCGATCCCCTCGCGCTTGACCACGGCCAGCACGGTGGCCGCCTGCTCGCCGCCCATCACCGAAATGCGGGCATTCGGCCACATCCACAGGAAGCGTGGCGAATAGGCGCGTCCGCACATGCCGTAATTGCCAGCGCCGAACGAGCCGCCGATGATCATGGTGACCTTCGGCACGCGGGCCGTGGCGACCGCCATCACCAGCTTGGCGCCGTCCTTGGCGATGCCGCCGGCCTCGTATTTTCGCCCGACCATGAAGCCGGTGATGTTCTGCAGGAAGATCAGCGGAATCTTGCGCTGGCAGCACAACTCGATGAAATGCGCGCCCTTCAGCGCACTTTCGGAAAACAGCACGCCGTTGTTGGCGATGATGCCGACCGGCATGCCGTTGAGATGGGCAAAGCCGGTGACCAGCGTGGTGCCATAGTTCTGCTTGAACTCGTCGAATTCAGAGCCGTCGACGATGCGGGCGATCACTTCACGCACGTCGTAGGGCTGGCGCAGATCGGTCGGCACGATGCCGTAGAGTTCTTCGGCCGCATGAAGCGGCGCAATCGGATCGCGTAGCGCCAGCCCGATCTGCTTCTTTCGATTGAGGTTCTTGACGATGCGGCGCGCGATCGCCAGCGCATGCTCGTCGTCCAGCGCAAAATGATCGGCCACGCCCGAAAGCCGCGTGTGGACCTCGGCGCCGCCCAATTCCTCCGCGCTGACGTCCTCGCCGGTAGCGGCCTTCACCAGCGGCGGACCGCCGAGGAAGATGGTCGCCTGGTTGCGCACCATGATCGTCTCGTCCGACATCGCCGGCACATAGGCGCCGCCCGCCGTGCACGAACCCATGACGCAGGCGATCTGCGGAATGCCAGCAGCCGACATGTTGGCCTGGTTGTAGAAGATGCGGCCGAAATGGTCGCGGTCGGGAAACACCTCGTCCTGGTTGGGCAGGTTGGCGCCGCCGCTGTCGACCAGATAGACGCAAGGCAATCTGTTCTGCAGCGCGATCTCCTGCGCGCGCAGATGCTTCTTCACCGTCATTGGATAATAGGTGCCGCCCTTCACCGTGGCGTCGTTGACGACGACCATCACTTCGGTGCCTTCGACGCGGCCGATGCCGGTAATGATGCCGGCCGATGCGATGTCCTCACCATACATCGACCACGCGGCGAACTGGCCGATCTCGAGGAATGGCGAGCCGGTGTCGAGCAATTGGGCGAGGCGCTCGCGCGGCAAAAGCTTGCCGCGGCTCTGGTGGCGCTCACGCGCTTCCTCTGAGCCGCCACGCTCGACGGTTGCCGCCTTTTGCGCAATGTCGGCGACCAGCGCCCGCATGCGCTCGGCATTGGCGCGGAAGGTGTCGGAGGCTGGCGAGATTTGCGAGGTGAGGGGGGCCATTGGCGTTACCGGATCAGTTCGATCTTGCAGCCGATATCCAGGTCGCCCCAGCCGCGGTCGGCGGTGACGGCTATGGCGTTCTCGCGAATTGCCAGGGCCAGGCAGGCCCGATCGCCCAGCGACAAGCCGCGATGCCGCGTCAACTCGCGAAGCTGACCGGCGGCGATGCCCATCATCTCGTCGAAAGCAGCGACCGGCATGCCGAGACTGGCGAGGTCGTCCGCGGCCTCTTCCATGCTGCGTCCCTTGTCGATCAGCTTGGCGATAATTTCGGCCGCATTGACGGAGCTGAATTGCGCATCCGGCGCGAAACCCAAGGCAACATCGGTGCCTTTCTCGTTAAGCAGGATCGCAAGCGCCGCCGAGCTGTCCATGACGTAAGCTTTCACTTCGCTCCCTTCCTCGCCATTCCCAGGGCATGAAGCCGTTCGAAACGCTTGTCGCTTCGGCGCTGTTCTTCCCGCCGCTCCTTCAGGAATTCGTCGACGACACTTTCGCCGGGCTTTTTCAACGCCGACAATTCGGCCTGGACGCGCCGCAGATTCCGAAGCCACGACCTTACCCGCAACTCGCCGTTCTCGACGTGAAGGATCAAGTCTTCACCAGGCTTCACGCCCATTTCCTCGCGCATCGCAGCCGGGATCACGAAGCGTCCGCCCTCGCCAAGTCTGACGCGCTCGCGTTTCGCTGGCATCCGGAGCGGAGTTTTTTGAGCTCCTGCGTCGAATTGTGTCGGCGGGTTCTCGTCAAACCCAGCCTTTTCGGTTCCGTTCGCCATAGTCTGCCTCGTTCCGAAAATATGACATATCACGAGAAATATGGGGCAAATCGTCCAGCATGGCAAATTCAGGAGATGGCGCCATCAAACTCCTTCCGCCATGATTTCCCGCCCGATCAGCCAGCGGCGGATCTCGCTGGTGCCGGCGCCGATCTCGTAGAGCTTGGCGTCGCGCAAAAGCCGGCCGGTCGGATAGTCGTTGATGTAGCCATTGCCGCCCAGCAGCTGGATGGCGTCGAGCGCCATCTGCGTCGCCTTCTCGGCAGCGAACAGCACGCAAGCGGCGGCGTCCTTGCGGCTCGTCTGGCCGCGGTCGCAGGCAGCGGCGACGGCATAGACATAGGCGCGCGCGGCGTTCATCGTCGTATACATGTCTGCGAGCTTGCCCTGCACCAGCTGGAACTCGCCGATCGGCTGACCGAACTGCTTGCGTTCGTGCACATAGGGGACCGCCACATCGAGGCACGCCGCCATCAGCCCGACCGGGCCGCCGGCGAGCACCGTGCGCTCGTAGTCGAGACCCGACATCAGCACCTCGACGCCGCGCCCTTCTTCATGCAGCACGTTGTCGAACGGCACTTCGACATCCGAAAAAACCAGCTCGCCGGTGTTGGAGCCGCGCATGCCGAGCTTGTCGAGCTTTTGCGCGACGGAAAATCCGGCGAAATCCTTTTCGACGATGAAGGCGGTGATGCCGCGCGACTGGAGTTCTGGATCGGTCTTGGCGTAAACGACCAGCGTCTCGGCATCCGGGCCGTTGGTGATCCACATCTTGGTGCCGTTCAGCACATAGCAATCATTGCGCTTTTCCGCGCGCAGTTTGAGCGACACGACGTCGGAGCCGGCGCCGGATTCCGACATTGCCAGCGCGCCGACCTTTTCGCCGCTGCACAGCGCAGGCAGATATTTTTCCTTCTGCGCCGGTGTCGCCCAGCGATTGATCTGGTTGACGCAGAGGTTGGAATGGGCGCCGTAGGAGAGGCCGACCGAGGCCGAGGCGCGCGAAATCTCCTCCATCGCCACGACATGGGCGAGATAACCCATGCCGGTGCCGCCGAATTCCGGATCGGCGGTGATGCCGAGCAGGCCGAGCCCACCGAGCTCGGCCCACAGATGCGCCGGAAATTCATTCGAGCGGTCGATCTCGGCGGCGATCGGGGCGATCTTGTCCTGGGCGAAGCGCCGCACCAGGTCGCGCAGCGCCTCGATGTCTTCGTCAAGCCCGAAGTTGAGTGTGTGCGTGTACATGCCGTTCCTCCCGGCGCACGGCCCGAAATCGAATTCAATTTCGGGAAGGGCGCAAAATCAAAGTGCTACAGCGTCCTTTGCGCGCCGGCTGTGGCGCTGCTGGCGCGTTGTCGCGCCATGGGCCTTTGCTCCAACCAGGCGCATCGTCATTGAAAGATATGTGGCGGTTACCTCCGAGATCGATAGCCGCTCGCCCGGCCGGAACCAGACGATGACGCCGGTCATCATCTGGATCAGCGCCATGGCTGTCAGCCCTGTGTCTTCGACGCTGAACACGCCGGCTTCCGCGCCGTCGCGCAAAATGACGCGCAGCTCCTTCTCATAGGCGGTGCGCATACGCAGGATCCGCGTCAGGCGGTCATGCGACAGGCTGCGCAATTCCATGTTCGAGACATGGGTGGAATGGCGGCGCTCGACATGGAAGGCGATGTGGTTTTCGACATAGGCGGCGAGCCGGGTCGCCGGATCGGCCGCGGCCGGGCGGGCCGCGTCCCACGCCTCGATCAGCCCTTGCATGTGCTCGCGCATCAGCGTGAACAAGAGGTCTTGCTTGGTCGGAAAATAACGGTAGAGCGCCGCCGCCTGGACGCCGACCTCGGCGGCCAGCTGGCGCATCGACATTGCCTCATAGCCGAGACGCGCGATCAGGCTGACCGCCGCCTTGCGGACCGCTGCTTCGGTCTTTTCGCCGTCGGAACCGGTCGTGCGCGCCATGCAAGCCTCGTTGAGAGGGTAAGAATAAAACGAACGTTCAATTAATTCAAGGGAGCGACGACGCTTATCCTTCTCCCCTTGTGGGAGAAGGTGGATCGGCGCGCAGAGCCGAGACGGTTGAGGGGTGTTGGACGGAGTGCTGTCGGTGCCAAACTGGAACACCCCTCATCCGACCGAGCTTCGCTCGGCCACCTTCTCCCACAAGGGGAGAAGGGAAAGCGCGCTATTACCGCCACGGTTGCAAACTCTGGTCGCCGACATAAGCGATGATGGTGTCGCAGACGGCGTTCAAATCGCGCAGCACGTCGTTGTTCCAAAAGCGCAACACACGAAAGCCGCTCGCCTTCAATTCGGCGTCTCGCTCCCGGTCATAGTTTGAATCCGCATGCTGGCTGCCGTCGATTTCGACGATCAGCCTGGCCTCGGCGCAAACGAAATCGGCAATGAATCTGCCGATAGGAACCTGACGCCGGAATTTGACGCGGTCGAGCCTGCGCCCGCGCAGCTCGTGCCACAGGCGGTCCTCCGCTCTGTTGGCTTGCGCCGCATCGAGCGGGCGAAGCGACGTTTGGTTGGAGCGACGGGCTGATGCGGCATCGGGCGAGATTACCCGGCCTTGGCGCTCCGTCCAGCACCATCGTCACGCAAATCGCCGACCTTCGCGATTGACTCCCCCTTCTCCCCTTGTGGGAGAAGGTGGCCTCGCGAAGCGAGGTCGGATGAGGGGTGTTCCAGCTTGGCACCGCCGGCACTCCGTCCAACACCCCTCATCCGTCTCGGCGCTACGCGCCGATCCACCTTCTCCCACAAGGGGAGAAGGAAGAGCGCCTTTCAGTTCCCCCGTGCTGCCGCCAGTGCACCCGGCAATTCCTCGGCAAAAATGTCGAGCTCGTGGTCGAGGCCGACGCTGACCCTGATACAACGGTCGAGCACCGGCACCATCGGCTTGCGGATGAACACATCGCGCGACAAAAGCGCCTGCAGCACCTTCAGCGCGAAGGCGCCGCCGCCGCCGCAGTCTATGGTGACGAAATTGGTCGCCGAGGGCAGCGGCTTCAGCCCGTTCGCCTCGGCTATTTCAGCGATGCGCCGGCGGCCGGCAGCGACCCGCGCCACCACGCTTTGCAGATAGTCCTGATCGGCCAGCGCCTCGATGCCGGCGATCTGCGCCATGCGGCTGACGCCGTAGTGGTTGCGGATCTTCTCGAAATCGCGGATCACCTGGGCGTCGGCCACCGCATAGCCGCAGCGTATGCCGGCCAGCCCGTAGGCTTTCGAGAAGGTGCGCATGCGGATGACGTTCGGCCGTGACACGTCGATCGGCGGCAGCGCCGAGGCAGGGCCCAATTCGCCATAGGCCTCGTCGAGCACCAGCATGGTGGTCTCCGGCAGGGCTTCGATGAAGCGGATGAGTTCCGCCGCCTCCCAGCAACTGCCCATCGGATTGTCCGGGTTGGACAGGTAGACCAGCGGCGCTTTGTCCCTGGTGACCGCAGCCAACAGGCCGTCCAGGCTTTCCCGGTCGTTCTCGTAGGGGACCGCGACCAGCCGGCCGCCGACGCCGGCAATATGGAAATTGAAGGTCGGATAGGCGCCGAGCGAGGTGACCACCGCGTCGCCCGATGCCACATACATGCGCGCCACCAGGCTGAGCAACCCGTCTATGCCTTCGCCGATCACCACGTTTTCGACGCCAACGCCAAGATGCCCGGCAACAGTCACCTTCAAATCGTGATTGTCTGGATCACAATACATCCACATGTCGCCGGCGATGCCGGCCATGCGGGCTATGACGCGCGGCGAGGGGCCAAAACTGCTCTCATTGGCGCCGATGCGGGCGCGAAACGCGCGGCCGCGATCCCGCTCCTGCGCCTCCGGGCCGACAAACGGCACCGTCGAAGGAAGCACGCTGACGATCGGCGTGAGGGGAGGGCGCTGGCGCATGGCAAGTCTCGCAAAAAAAGGGGCTCGCTCGAAAAGTGCCTTCTTGCTAGCGCGGCACAGTTGGCCGCGCAAGCTCCCGCCTTGGCTGCAGCAGCATGCTGGATTCCCCCCGCACTTTTTGCTAGCGAGATATTTCTTTTTGCTAGCGAGATATCATGAACAATCGACTCCCGCCTGCCTGGTCAAAGCACATCAAGCCCGGACCCGCGCCAAAAGTGAAGGGGCCGATAGTGAAGCCTTTGGTGAGCCCGCAGAAAGCAAGCGCCCAATCGCGTGCGCAGGCCGACGACGCATTGCTGAAACAGGCATATGCCTTTCAGCAGGCGAAGCGGCTCGACGAGGCTCAGGACCTATGCCTTCGGGTTCTGGAGCGCACGCCAAACCATCCGCTCGCCTTATACATCCTGGGGACCATATACCTGGGTTACGACGATGAGCGGGCCTTGCGATATTTCGCACGGGCGGTCGGCGAGGAACCTAAAAACCCCTACTACCATCTCAGCCTGGGCGAGGCCTATGTGAAGGTCAGCGAGTATGCGCCAGCAATCAAGCATATGCAGTATGCCCTGGAACTGAAGCCCGGCCTTATCGAAGCACTTTGTGCATTGGGGCGTACTTACACGGCGTTCGACAAGCCCGACATGGCTTTGCCGCTTTACGAGAAGGCGCTGAAAATCAACCGCGATCATCCCAAGGTGCGAGCCGGGCTGGCCAGCGCGCTCAGCGGCCTGGGGCGTATGGATGAAGCCGCCGCCTATCTGAGAGAAGCAATCGCACGTCGTATTGGCGTGCCTTCTGCCTACAACGACCTTGTACAGACGCGAAACTTCACCGAGGAGCCCGAGGAGCTCCAATCCATCCTTCGTGAGCTCGGCAATCCGAAACTTGGTTCGGAAGGCGCGCAGCAACTCCATCACGCCGCCGGCAAGGTGCTGAACGATCTCAAGCGCTATGACGAGGCATTCGACCATTTCAACCAGGCGAAACAGGCCTCCGGCCAAAGGTTCGATATCGATCTGTATCGTCGGTGGGTCGATTCAATGATTGAAACCGTCACGCCGGACTTTTTGGCTGCCAGGGCCGGCTATGGAAATCCTTCCGACGCGCCTGTGTTCGTAGTTGGCATGCCCCGCTCGGGGACGACGCTCACCGAGCAGATCTGCGCCAGCCATCCCGACGTTCATGGCGCAGGGGAGCTTAGCAAACTGAGTCGGGTTGCTAATGCGATCGGCCTCAAGACATCATCGGCTGGTGATTTGAACCAGCCGATCACCTCGATCACGGAAGACCTGTCCAGAACCTTGGCCGAAGAGCATCTGTCCTATTTGCGGGAGCGGGCGCCTGCCGCACTTCGCGTCGTGGACAAGACGCCGCACAATTTTGAACTGATCGGCCTTATCGGGCTTCTTTTCCCCAACGCGCGCATCATTCATTGCCGACGTGATGCCATCGACAATTGCGTCTCCTGCTTCGTCCTCAACTTCAGCGAGGCACACAGCTACAACACCGACCTGACAACACTAGGCCTGTACTATCGCGAATATGACCGCCTGATGCGGCACTGGAACGAGGTCTTTCCAGGCCTTATCTTCGAAAACCGCTACGAAGCGCTGGTCGACGACCAGGAAGCCCAGTCACGCCGCCTGATAGATTATCTCGGGCTGCCTTGGGATGACGCCTGCCTGCGCTTTTTCGACAGGGATGGTTCGGTCAACACGCCCAGCCGCTGGCAGGTTCGCCAACCGATCTACAAATCGTCGGTCAAGCGCTGGAAGAATTATGAAAACGAAATTCAGCCGCTGATACAGTCGCTGGGCGATCTTGCTGAGATTTGACCGGGGCTCTCTCCTTCTCCCCTTGTGGGAGAAGGTGGCCGAGCGAAAGCTCGGTCGGATGAGGGGTGTTCCAGCTTGGCACCAACCGCACTCCGTCCAACACCCCTCAACCGTCTTGGCGCTGCGCGCCAATCCACCTTCTCCCACAGGGGGAGAAGGAAGAGCCCTGTCCGGCAGGACAGAGGGGGGGCGCGAAGGATCGCCGCTGCTTTCATTCTGTGCATCTGCTTTCATTCTGGGCAGCTGCATTATTCGGCTGAAAACATTCGCCCTTGACAGCCACGCCGACACGAAAAAACCCGGCGGTTGCCCGCCGGGTTCGAGTTCAGTCAAACGCTGCTGATTAGAACGAGCGCTGGAAGCGGAGCATGCCGCCGAGGCTGTCTTCGTCGTCCGCACCGGTCCAGTTGGAGAAGTCGGGCTCGTCGAAATCGCCGGCGTGCAGGTAATCGACTTCGGCCGTGATCGTCAGGCCCGGAACGATGTCATAGGCGATGTTGGCAGCGATGCCGAGGTTTTCGCCTTCGTCATACGAGATCTGGGTGTTGAACGAGGTCTTCTCGTTGATGGTGTAGGTGCCACCGCCCCAGACCGCCCAGTTGCCGCTCCACAGCTTGTACATGCCGCGGCCGCCGGCGACGGGTGTTGCGAAGCCGGGATCCTCGTAGTTGTCGTCAGTGCCGTAGCCGGCCATGATGAACAGCGACAGGTTCTCCATTGGGGTGACGTCGAGGCGAACCTTGCCGGCCACTTCTTCGTAGTTGGCGTCGTAAGCAATGACGCCGGTGATGGCGCCCCAGCCCTGCGTCCACTTCACGCCGCCGACAACATGCGGAACATAGCTGTCGATCGTGAAGTCGCCATAACCTTGTTCGAGCGAGACCACGGCCGAGAAGCCATTGCCGGCGTCGAAGTAGTACTGGACGACGTTGGTGTCGAACCCGCCGTAGGGAACCAGCGTATCCTGGATGACGTTGCCGGCGTAGCCGATGAACGTATCGTAGGCCGATTCGTCTTTACCGACGCGCAGGCCGCCGAGCTGGATCCAGGCGAAGTTCAGCGAAATGCCTTTGTTCTCGGCAGGGTTAGCGACAATGATAGTCTCACCTGGCAGCGGAGGCAGCGGACCGGCGGGGCCGTCCGGATCGGGACCGGGGACGTATGTGCTGCTGACGTGCCGGTTCCGGTTGCCGAAGTTGAAGCGGGTCTCGGTGTAGGTCTTCAAGGTGCCGAGCTCGGTTTCCTGGCCGGTCCAGGTCTTCAGGTTAAAGCGGGCCTGCTTGTAGTACGTGTCCTGGATGTCGCCGTCCTCGACGTCGAAGTTCTCAGCACCGTCGAACGAGCCGACGTCGCCGACGCCGATGTCGTAGCGGACATAGCCGCCGATGCGCAGGCAGGTCTCGGTGCCGGGGATGTAGAAGTAGCCAGCGCCGTAGACGTCGCAGATGCGGACGTATTCAGCGGGTTCCGGCTCGGCGACGACGACGGCGTCGGCGGCGCGCGCACCGGAAACTGCGACCAGAGCCGCAGCGGAGCCAAGAAGAAGGCTCTTGATGTTCATTTTCTGACCTCCAGTCAAAAGTTAAAAAACGGGTCTGGGTATTCTTTGCTGAAGGACAGCGTTCCCTGCCCCATCCCCACTACCGAAAAAGATGCGCACCGCGCCGCTCCTTCGAAACCGACATTACCCATGAGGCGGCGGCGTTCAACAACCATCGCATCGGCGAAAGGTCTGTGCAGGCGCTATCACCCTGCCTTGTTGCACAAATGACACGATTTGGCCTCACTCGGAAAGCTCCCGTTAACCATTGGGCTGCCGGAGACAGGTTGGAGACCCATTGCGCCAGCCCTTGCAATCCGGCCGATTCCGGCAATTGCCTGCCGCAATTGCGGCGATGTCTGTGAGTCGCCGGCCAAGGCATTGCCGCAGAATCGCCGCATGGCGAAAAGCGGCGAGCGCGAAGCGGGATGGCGGAGAGGATGGGATTCGAACCCACGAGAAGCTTTTGACCTCTACTCCCTTAGCAGGGGAGCGCCTTCGACCACTCGGCCACCTCTCCGTTGCGCTGGTGGATAAAGAAAAGCGCCGGCACAATCAACAAGCCTGACCCATTATCGTTGAAAAAACCGGCTCCCGGCGAAACGTTGCTCGGTCCTGTCCAGAAAAGCGGCGATGGCGCCTGGCAGGCCGCCGGTTTCGAGGAAAGGCGCATGGCCCTGGCCCTCGACCGTGATCGTCTCGATGCAAGGGTGACGGTGTCGCATCTGTTCGAAGGTTTCTGCCGACAGCAGCTTCGAATTGGCGCCGCGGATGGCGAGCAAGGGTATTGCCGCCAGTGCCTCGAACTGCGGCCACATGTCTGGCAGCTTCTGGGTCAGGTCGAGTCCCGCCAGCGTGTCGACCAGCTTCGGGTCGAAATCCGGCAACAATCCTCCACCCGTCTCTCGGTAGAGCGCCGCTGCCATCCGCTCCCAATCCGCCTCGGTCAGGCCAGGAAAGTCGCTGCCATGCGCGCCGCGCTGGGCGCCGACGGCCTCGGCGTAGGTTTTCGGCTTCGGCGCGCGCTCGAGATAGGAGCGGATATGGGCGAGACCGCCGGTCTCGAGCACCGGGCCGATATCGTTGAGCACGATAGCCCGCAGCACGGCCGGCCGCATCACGCCGAGCACATGGAGGATCAGCCCGCCACGCGACGTACCGATGAACGCCGCTTCCTCGATGCCCAGCGCCGCCAACCCGGCGAGGATGTCACCGGCTTCGACGCCGATATTGTAGTGGCCGATATCGGGGTCGTAGGCGGATTGCCCGCGCCCGCGATAGTCGAAAGCGACGATTTTTCGCGGCGTTTGCGCCCGCCGCGACAGATGCAGCGCCAGCTCATGAAAATCGCGGCTATTGCGGGTCAGGCCAGGCAGGCAGACGACCGGCCAGTGGCCGGAATTCGCTTCGCCATAGATGCGGGCGTGGAGTTCAAGCCCCTCCGGCGAGGCGTAGAAAAAATCGGAAAAACCGCTCGACATTTTGGGACTCGATTCCTCGCCGTTGTTGGATCGTCTCGACTGCTACAGGCGAGGGCGGGGGTGGTCAAATCGGAAGGCTCCCCCTTCTCCCCTTGTGGGAGAAGGTGGATCGGCGCGAAGCGCCGAGACGGTTGAGGGGTGCTGGACGGAGTGGCGTAGAGCCAAGCTGGAACACCCCTCATCCGACCGAGCTTCGCTCGGCCACCTTCTCCCACAAGGGGAGAAGGAAAGATCAACTCCGCCCGTTCACCAGGTCCCCGACAATGTCGTACTTGCCGGAAATACGCATCTTGTAGACTTCGTAATTCTCCATCACGCGCTGGACGTAACTTCTTGTTTCGGTATAGGGAATCCGCTCGATCCAGTCGATGACGGCGTCGATGTCCTTGCCGCGCGGGTCGCCGTATCTGGCCACCCACTGGGCGGCGCGGCCGGGGCCGGCATTGTAGCCGGCGAAGGTCAGCACATAGGAGCCGTCGAAGCGGCCGAGCTGCTCGCCGAGAAAGGCGGCGCCCAGGGTCGCATTGTAGCCGGCGTCGGTGGTCAGCCGCGCCTGCGAGAAGGTCATTCCGGCCTTGTCAGCCAATTGCCTGGCGGTCGCCGGCATCAGCTGCAGCAGGCCACGTGCGCCGGCGCTGGAGACGGCGCCGATGTTGAACTCGCTTTCCTGGCGGGCGATCGCATAGGCCAGCGCCTTGCCGGAGCCGGAAATGTTGGCGGTCTCGGGAATGGCGCCGAGCGGATGCGAAAGCGCCCCGACATCGATGCCGCGAGCGCCGGCGATCTTGCCGACCTTCAGTGCCAGAAAGTGATTGCCCTGCTTTTCCGCCATCGCGGCCAGCAGCGCCAGCTCTCCGGGACTGCTCAACTGTCCGGCGAGGTCGCGGTAAAGCGTGTCGGCGTAGCGCTGATAGCCCGCCTGCTGCAGTCGCCTGATGGCGCTGACCGCCTCGCGGCTGGAAAAATTCCGGTGATCGCTGGCGCTCGGCTGCGGATGGGCGATGTTGAGGACCTGCCGGCCGACGCGCTCACCGGCGAGCTGGCCGTAGAACGTCGTGCCGTAGGCGGCGGCACGGCTAAAATAAACCCTGGCGCTGCCGGGGCCGCCGGCTTCGGCGGCACGGCCGAGCCAATAGTAGGCGCGCGACAGCGATATCGGCCCCTGGGCGAGACCGGCGATCCGCTCAAAATGCTTGGCAGCGGTGGCAGGATCGTTGAGGCCGCGCAGCGCGTACCAGCCGGCATGAAACTCCGCATCCGCCGCGTTGGCAGCAGTTTCGCCGGCGTGTGCGGCGACTATCCTGTAGGCGGTCTTCATGTCGCCCTGGTCGACCAGTTCGCGCGACAGCACCCGGCGCTCGGCCCACCAGACATCCGGGTCGATCAGAGCGTTGCGGTCGCTCGGCGCCTTCATCACCATTGCGGCGGCGTCGGAAAACTTCTGCTGCTTGCGCAGATATTGGGCTTGGGCGAAGAGATAGCCGGCCGAACGCTGCGCGGCGGGCACCGCCTTCAGCAGCCTGGCCGCGTTCTTGTCGCCCGCATTCTTGTCGCCCTTGTCCGCCGCGGCCCAGGCGTCGGCCAGTTGCCGGGCGCGCGCAAGGCCGGCGACGCGCAGCGCCGAACTGACCCGGTCGGCATAAAACATACGCTCCATGCGGAAACGGTGGTCGGCTGCGGGGATCAGCGTGCCGAATTCCTGGATGATCGCCGCCTCGTCCCTGGCTTGCAGTTTTTCGGTGCGCCAGAAAGGCGACAGCACCGAGCGCGCCGCCTGGACGTTGCCCTGCGAGACATAGGAGCGGGCGAGAATCACCACGCCCTCGGCTGTTTGCGGCTGGCTGCCGCCGAAAGCCTGCACCACGATCTCAGGCGAGGGGTTCTCGCGGTAGAGCGCGCGCTCGCTGTTCTTGCGCAACGCGATCATGCCCGGCCAGTTCGGCAGCATTTTCGCAGCATCGGCGATGTCGCCGCTTGGCACCTTGTCGCCGCCATAGAACGCGATCGCCCAGGCAAGGATGTGCTGGTCGAGCGAATTGACCGGCAGGGCGTCGCGCACCTGGCGCGCACCGGCAATGTCGTTTGCCGCCAGCGCATCGAGGCCGCTCTTCAACCTGGCGACGCTGGCGGGAGGGGATTCCGGACCCTGCAGGCCGGTATCCAGCAGGTTTGGCTTCGGAATGGTCGACGTGACCTGTGCATCGACCTTGCCGGCGGCCACAAGGGTCGGCGTCAACAGGAGAATTGCGCCAAGCAGCGCGAAAAAATGAGGCTGCCGGGTCGGCATCGTCTTCATCATTTCCTGTCTTGCACAATCACCAACAGGCACAGATCAACTGAACCCTAGTTGGCTGTGGTGAAGAGCCTGTAAACGGGGCTATCGAAGTCGTTCAAATTGCGCTTGCTGGCATTCTTGTCATGCTTGCCGCGCAACAATGTCGAGACTATGGTGCGCCGCTTCGCTTTCGGCTAGAAGGCGCGCACGACAAAACACCTGCAGCGCCGCGCGTCGTCTCGGACGCGCAAAGGACGCTGTGGCACTTTATATTTTGGCGCATGATCTTTCCGTGAATCGGCTCCGATTTTCGGGCTCGTGCGCCAGTCCCAAGGAGTTGGACGACATGCTGAGAGGCTCGCTTACCGCGCTCGTGACACCGTTCGAAAAGAGCGGCCGTTTCGACGAGAAAGCGTTTCGCGCCTTCATCGCCTGGCAGATCGCTGAAGGCACGACCGGCGTGGTTCCGGTCGGCACCACCGGCGAGTCGCCGACGCTGTCGCATGACGAGCACCGCCACGTCGTCAAAGTGTGCGTCGAGATGGCAAAGGGCCGCGTTCCGGTCGTCGCCGGCGCCGGCTCCAACAACACCGAGGAGGCGGTTGGCCTGGTGCAATATGCCGAGAAGGCCGGCGCCGACGCGGCACTCGTCGTCACGCCCTACTACAACCGGCCGACGCAGCGCGGCCTCTATGCGCATTTCGCTGCCGTCGCCAAGGCGACCAGCCTGCCGATCATCATCTACAACATTCCGCCGCGCTCGGTGATCGACATGATGCCCGAGACGATGGGCCAGTTGGTACATGACTTCAAGAACATCGTCGGCGTCAAGGACGCCACCGGCAAGGTCGAGCGGGTTTCCGAGCAGCGTGCCACCTGTGGCAAGGATTTCATCCAGCTTTCCGGCGAGGACGCCTCGGCACTCGGTTTCAACGCCCATGGCGGCGTCGGCTGCATCTCGGTGACGGCGAATGTCGCGCCGCGGCTGTGCGCCGAATTCCAGGAGGCGACGCTTTCCGGCGACAGCGCCAAGGCGCTGGACTTGCAGGACCGCCTGCTGCCGCTGCACAAGGCGATTTTCCTGGAACCCGGCGTGTCCGGCGCGAAATATGCGCTGTCGAAGCTCGGCAAGGTCGAGAACGTGCTGCGTTCGCCGCTGGTCACCGTCGAGCAGTCGACCGCCGAGAAGATCGATGCGGCCATGAAGCACGCCGGCTTGATTAACTAGCGAGCCCGTTTGGAAACTCTACTCCTGCGGCCATCTGAAGGCGTCACCTGCGCTTCCGGTGCTCACGTACTATATGTACGCTCCGCTCCGGTTCGCGCATGGCCCCGAAAGCGTTCGCTTTCGGAAAGGACCATGCGCAAGCTCAGGCTTCTAGAGCGTCCTTTGCGCGTTTGAAAAACGCGCGGCGCTCTAGTGCCACCATCATCTGACTCGCAGGAGCGAGTTTCGAAACGGACTCTAGACGTCATGAACCAGGTCAGAAAAGCCGATCCCAACAACAAGACCGTTGCGGAAAACCGCAAGGCGCGGTTTTCCTACGAGGTGCTCGACACGATCGAGGCCGGCCTGGTGCTGACCGGCACCGAGGTGAAGTCGCTGCGCCAGGGCCAGGCCAACATCCAGGACAGCTACGCCTCGGTCGAGGGCGGCGAGATCTGGCTGATCAACTCCTATCTGCCGGAATATCTGCAGGCCAACCGCTTCAACCACGAGCCACGCCGGCGCCGCAAACTCCTGCTCAACAAGCGCGAGATGGCCAAGCTGTCGCAGAGCGTCGATCGCGAAGGCATGACGCTGGTGCCGCTAAAAATCTATTTCAATGAAAAAGGCAGGGCGAAGCTTTTGCTCGCCGTCGGCCGCGGCAAGAAACTGCACGACAAGCGCGAGACCGAAAAGCAGCGCGACTGGTCGCGCGAAAAGGGCCGGCTGCTGAAGGAGCGTGGGTGAGGAGCGGTCCGCGAAGCGGACGAAAAGCCAACGATTTGGCTTTTCGAGCGACGAACGCCCGGAGCCATAGCGGAGGGCAGGGCGGTTCAACAGGGATAGGCCTCTTTTGAAGAACCGGATGAGGAACCGGATTGTCTTTTGGGGTGCAGCCAGCCTGATCCTGGCGTGCCTTGTCACGGCCGCCGGCTATTTTTACTCCCGACCGTTTTCTCCGGACCGCGGCAAATATCCGGTCAGGGGCATCGACGTTTCGCATCACCAGCGACAGATCGACTGGCGGCGTGTTGCCGCCGACGATGTCGCCTTCGCCATCATCAAGGCAACTGAGGGCGGCGACCATGTCGACGATGCCTTCGCCGCCAATCTGCGCGAGGCGCGTGCGGCTGGTCTGGCGGTCGGCGCCTATCATTTCTTCACCTTCTGCAGGCCTGGCGCCGATCAGGCGAAGAATTTCATCTCCGTCGTGCCGCGCGATCAAACGCTGCTGCCCCCGGTGGTTGATATCGAATTCGTCGGCAATTGCCCGCGACGGCCATCGCCCGAAGAATTGAGCGTTGAACTCTCGGCTTTCCTCGGCCCTGTCGAGGCTGCTTTCGGCAAGACGGCGATCCTTTACGTGACCGACGACGCGGCACGGGCCTATACCAGCCAGATCGTCGGCCGCCCGCGCTGGGTTCGTTCGCTGGCGCTGCAGCCAGGTCATGACGACTGGATCTATTGGCAGTACCACGACAGCGGTCGCGTCGACGGCATCACCGGCGATGTCGATCTGAATGTGCTTCAGGGCGGGCCGGAGAAATTGGCCGAGCTGTTTGCGTCACCGCCCGAATCTATCTCTCCAGAAACGCCGCTATCTCCCTGAAGACGTTGACGAACATTGCTTCCGTCAGCACGCCGGTGTTGGTGTTGTAGCGCGAGCAATGATAGCTGGAAAACAGCGTCACGCCATTGGTTTGCTGCTGCCCGCCATGCTTGAACGGATAAGCGGCGACACGCTGGCCGAGCGCCCGCACGGTCGACTGGTGCGCGATCGAGCCCAGCGCCAGCACGGCGCGCAGGTTCTTGAACCGCGCGATCGTCGGCACCAGGAACGTCCGGCAGGTGGCGATCTCGGCGCCGGCCGGCTTGTTGTCCGGCGGCACGCAGCGAACTGCATTGGTGATCGCCGTGCCGACAAGCTCCAGCCCGTCATCGGGCCGCGCCTTGAATTGGCCGCGGGCAAAGCCGTGTGCGATCAGCGTGTTGTAGAGCAGGTCGCCGGCAAAATCGCCGGTGAAGGGGCGTCCGGTGCGGTTTGCGCCGCGCAGGCCCGGCGCCAGTCCGACGATCAGCAGCCGCACCGCATCCTCGCCCTCGGGTGGCAGAAAGGTCGGCACTGGTGCATTGAACCAGGACGGCTCGCGCTGCCGCCATTGCGCGATAAAATCATGCAGCCGCGGGCAGAGCGGGCAATCGCGGTCGGGCTCCGAGGACGCGACCAGGGGAGCGGTCAAGACCGCCGCCGTCAATACTCGTCCTCGTCGACTTCGGCCGGTTCGGGCCGGCGCACCGGCCGCTCGGACGGATCGCGGCCGACATCGCTCTTCAAGGTAATCAGGTCGATGAAATGATCGGCCTGGCGGCGCAGATCGTCGGAAATCATCGGCGGCTGCGAAGCCATGGTCGAGACGATCGAGACCTTGCGCCCGCGCCGCTGCAGCGCCTCGACCAGCGTGCGGAAATCGCCGTCGCCGGAAAAGATGACATAGTGGTCGACGACATCGGCGAGTTCCAGTGCATCGACGGTCAGCTCGATGTCCATATTGCCCTTGATCTTGCGGCGGCCGGTCGAGTCGGTGAACTCCTTGGCCGGCTTGGTCACCACCTTGAAGCCGTTATAGTCGAGCCAATCGATCAGCGGCCGGATCGAGGAATATTCCTGATCCTCGACCAGCGCGGTGTAGTAGTAGGCACGCAGCAGGTAGCCGCGCTTCTGGAAGTTCGACAAAAGCCTGCGGTAGTCGATGTCGAAGCCGAGCGCGCGCGAGGTGGCGTAAAGATTGGCACCGTCGATGAAAAGAGCGATTTTCTCACGAGGGTCGAACATGGAAATATTCCTTTTCGAAAATAAGCGGCCGTCTAAATGCGCGTGACTATCGGTCGGCTTGAAATAACCGGCTGACCTTCGTCATTCGAGATAACGCCGGTTTTACGGCAATCCAAGGGTATGATGCTGCATAGCAAGCAATTGTGATCGGTGCCGCATGTCGCAGGCGGCGCGCGCCCAGACTGGCCTTGGCCAGACCCCGGGACCATGCCCCCAGGCCCGGCATTGTCCGGCACTGCCAAAAAGCTTGTATTTTGGCGGCGTTCGGGTTATGGACCGCGCCTGTTTTCCATCAAATCCAGGCATGAAAGGGGCAGCTCATGGCCCGCGTAACCGTTGAAGATTGCATCGACAAGGTCAACAACCGCTTCGAGCTCGTGCTTCTGGCCGGCCACCGCGCCCGTCAGATCAGCCAGGGCGCGCAGATCACCGTTCCTCGTGACAACGACAAGAATCCGGTCATCGCGCTGCGCGAGATCGCCGAGGAGACATTGTCGCCCGACGACCTCAAGGAAGACCTGATCCACTCGCTGCAGAAGCATGTCGAGGTCGATGAGCCGGAAGCCGACGGCGAGGCGATCGCCGACCAGACCGGCACCGCCGCTGCGGCAACCGACGCCGACGACACCGAGGACAATATCACCTTCGACCGCATGACCGAGGAAGACCTCCTGGCCGGCATCGAAGGTCTGGTGCCGCCGGAAAAAAGCGACGATTATTGATCTTCCCACCGGCCGCCGACACTTTCGCGCCGGCGGTTTCGTGGTTATCTATGACATGCGCCGTACGCCAGTGCGGCGCATGATTCATTTCAGCACTGCGAGATCCCGCCCATGATGCGTCAGTATGAGCTTGTCGAGCGCGTCCAGCGCTACAAGCCTGACGTCAACGAGGCGCTGCTCAACAAGGCCTATGTCTACGCCATGCAGAAGCATGGTCACCAGAAGCGCGCCTCCGGCGATCCCTATTTCTCGCATCCGCTCGAAGTCGCCGCCATCCTCACCGAAATGCACATGGATGAGGCGACCATCGCGGTTGCCTTGCTGCACGACACGATCGAGGACACCACGGCGACCAGGGCCGAGATCGACGAGCTGTTCGGTCCGGAAATGGGCAAGCTGGTCGAAGGCCTGACCAAGCTGAAGAAACTCGACCTCGTCTCCAAGAAGGCCGAGCAGGCGGAAAACCTGCGCAAGCTGTTGCTGGCGATATCGGAAGACGTTCGCGTGCTGCTGGTCAAGCTTGCCGACCGCTTGCACAACATGCGCACCCTCGACCATGTCCCCGAAGCCAAGCGTCTGCGCATCGCCGAGGAAACGATGGATATCTATGCGCCGCTGGCCGGGCGCATGGGCATGCAAGGCATGCGCGAGGAGCTCGAGGAGATCGCCTTTCGCTTCATCAATCCCGAAGCCTACCGCGCCGTCACCGCGCGGCTCGCCGAAATCTTCGAGCGCAACAAGGATGTGCTGTCCGAGATCGAGAAGGCGCTGTCCACGCTGTTCGACAAATATGCGATCAAGGCCGAGGTCAAGAGCCGTCAGAAGAAGCCGTGGTCGGTGTTCCGCAAGATGGAGGCCAAGGCGCTGTCCTTCGAGCAGCTGTCCGACATTTTCGGCTTTCGCGTCGTCGTCGATACCGTCGAGGACTGCTACCGGGCGCTCGGCGCCATCCACACCACGTGGTCGATGGTGCCCGGCCGCTTCAAGGACTACATCTCGACGCCGAAGCAGAACGACTACCGTTCGATCCACACCACCATCGTCGGACCGTCGCGGCAGCGCGTCGAGCTGCAGATCCGCACCTATCAGATGAACAAGATCGCCGAATATGGCGTTGCCGCGCATTCGATCTACAAGGACAGCGGCGGCAAGGTGAACGGCACTGCCCATGCGATCTCGAAGGAGACCAACGCCTATGCCTGGCTGCGACGCACCATCGAGCAGCTTGCCGAAGGCGACAATCCCGAGGACTTCCTCGAAAACACCAAGCTGGAACTGTTCCAGGACCAGGTGTTCTGCTTCACACCCAAGGGAATGCTGATCGCGCTGCCGCGCGGCGCCACGCCGATCGACTTCGCCTATGCGGTGCACACCGATGTCGGTGACACCTGCGTCGGCGCCAAGGTCAACGGCCGCATCATGCCGCTGATGACCGAGCTGAAGAATGGCGACGAGGTCGAGATCATCCGCTCCAAGGCGCAGGTGCCGCCGGCAGCATGGGAATCGGTCGTCGTCACCGGCAAGGCGCGCTCGGCGATCCGCCGCGCCACCAAGAATGCCATCCGCAAGCAGTATTCGGGTCTCGGCATCCGCATACTGGAACGCGCTTTCGAACGGTCAGGCAAGATTTTTACCAAGGAAAGCTTGAAATCGGTGCTGCATCGGCTGGCACGAAAGGACATCGAGGATGTGCTGGCCTCTGTCGGCCGCGGCGAACTTGCCTCCACCGATGTCATCAAGGCGGTGTTTCCCGACTACAAGGACGAGCGCATCACGCTGGCGGCGCCCAAGCAGCGCGAGGAGGGCTGGTCGAAGATCCGCAACGCCGCCGGCATGCTGTTCCAGATTCCGGGCCGCGCCGCACGCAAGGACAAGGACCAGCCAAGGGACGGCGCCGTGCCGATCCGCGGCGTGCGCGGCGACCTGCCGGTGCGCTTCGCGCCGGAAGGTGCTGTGCCCGGCGACCGCATCGTCGGCATCGTGCAGCCGGGGACCGGCATCACCATCTATCCGATCCAGTCGCCGGCGCTGCAGGCCTTCGACGACCAGCCAGAACGCTGGATCGACGTGCGCTGGGACATAGACGAGCGCACCAAGGAGCGGTTTCCGGCGCGCGTCTCGGTCACCGCCATCAACGCGCCGGGCTCACTGGCCGACATTGCGCAGGTCGTTGCATCCAACGATGCCAACATCCATACATTGTCGATGGTGCGCACCGCGCCTGATTTCACCGAAATGCTGATCGATCTCGAAGTCTGGGACCTGAAGCACCTGAACCGGCTGCTGTCGCAGCTCAAGGACAATTCGAGCGTCAGCGATGCACGGCGCGTGAATGGGTGAATAGTGAATAGTGAATAGTGAATAGTGAATAGTGAAAGAAAGGTGCTCTCACTGCCGACCGCCAACTACTGACTACTGACTACTGACCATTCACCATTCACTATTCACCATTCACCACCATCCACACGGAGCGAACAATGAACACCGACGAAGTGCTGGGCGTTTTCCGTGAGGCCGGTGCCGTTCTCGAGGGGCATTTCATCCTGACTTCGGGTTTGCGTAGCCCGGTCTTCCTGCAGAAGGCGCGGGTCTTCATGCATGCCGACAAGACCGAGCGCCTGTGCAAGGCGCTGGCCCAAAAAATCCGCGCTGCTGTGTCCGGCGGGATCGATTACGTCGTCGGCCCGGCGATCGGCGGGCTGATCCCGGCTTACGAGACCTCGCGCCATCTTGGCGCACCGGCGATCTGGGTCGAGCGGGAAGCGGGCGAGTTCAGGCTCCGCCGCTTCGAGATCGCCAGGGGGGCGCGCGTCGTCATCGTCGAGGACATCGTCACCACTGGCCTGTCGATCCGCGAGACCATCGACTGCCTGCGCGCGCTTGGCGCCGAGGTGGTTGCCGCTGCCTGCATCATCGACCGCTCGGCCGGCAAGACCGATGTCGGCGTGCCGCTGATCGCGCTCGCCGAATATGAGGTTCCGGCCTACCCGGCCGACAGGCTGCCGCCCGAGCTTGCCGCCATACCGCCGGTCAAGCCGGGCAGCCGCAACATTTAAGGCATGTCGCCCAAAAGCATGCCCTCCTTGGGCTTGAACCGGGGCTTGAACCGAGGTGCGCAGCGGTTTGGGGACACGACCTGCCAAAACAAACATTAACTGAGGCGCTTCGTTGATTGCCGGTATCGATCATTTCGTGCTGACGGTTAGCTCCGTCGAGGACACCTGCGCCTTCTATCAGCGCGTGCTCGGCTTCAAGCGCCTCGACGAGCCGGACCGGCCGACGGCGCTGCTGTTTGGAACGCAAAAGATCAATGTGCATGAGGCAGGCCACACTTTCGAGCCGAAGGCCAAGGCGCCGACGCCGGGCTCCGCGGATTTTTGCCTGGTCGCCGCGCGCCCGCTCGCAGAGGTATGCGCCAGCCTGGCTGCCAATGGCGTGGCGATAGAAGTCGGGCCGGTCGAGCGGATCGGAGCCCGTGGCCCGATGATGTCGGTCTATTTCCGCGATCCGGACGGCAATCTCGTCGAGATCAGCTGGTACAACAGGTAACCGGAAATTTCGGCGCGAACGAGCGCATCGGCAAGTCGGCTTGCGGGCAACCGTGTTCACGCCCGCCGCAGCCATCATCGAGGTGCGACGCGCTTTAGTTTTGCCAAAGCCACAGCTCAGGCCAGTTCCGCTTCCACAGGGCAGTCAAGGCAAGCGGTATAGTTGCAGAGCCGGCAAATACGGTATGCATGGTCCTCGGTGCTGACGAGCCCACGCAACAGCTTGGCGGCAAGGTTACCGAATTCCTGCAGCTCCTCCTGACTTAGAACAGAGAGCGCTGACGCGAGCCCTTTCTGGCGAGCGGAAAGAATAGCACTGCATGTCGTCTCGCCCAGAGGAGTGAGCCTTAGCGCTACCGCGCGATGGTCGTCAGGCGCCGAGAACCGAGCCGCCAATCCCTCCGCGACCAGTCGATCGACCAGTCTGACGGTGCCCGAATGGGACAGTGACAATGCGCGGCGCAGCCTCTCGATCGACAGGCCCGGTACGTGGCCAATGAGGGTGATCGCGGAAGCCGCTGGGCCGGGCTCCGGTGCTTTGGCCTGAGCGTCCCGCTGCAAAATGTCCGCAAAGGCGAGCGCTAGAGCGCCAATCACATTTTCAATCCTGGAATCGGTCATCGCCAAAAAATATATGCTCGGAGCATATACATCAAGGTCGAATTATTATATGCTTTGAGCATACAAATCGAAAGGAGAAGGCCATGTTTACCTCTGCAACCGCCAACGCTCCGTTCGTGGCGCGCATCAATCAAGCTGGCTACCACCTTGCTGCCGTCGGTCGCGCGGTAACCCTTCTGGGGGTGGTGCTCCCTCTGCTGTTGATCGGCATTTTGAAATTTACTGCAATCGAGATCGAGGCGCTTAGGCCATTCATCGAGAATACGCCTTGGCTGGCATGGCTCTATCCCGCGTTCGGATCTGCGGGAGCCTCCTACTTCCTGGGCGTGGTCGAACTGGTCACAGCGCTTCTGCTGATAGCATCTGTCCGCAGCGTTTGGGCCGGCCTCGCGGGGGGTGCCATCGGCTCAGTCATCTTCGCGCTGACATCCTCGACAATGCTCACCCTGCCGATCTGGGAAACGGGCTCCGGAGGGTTTCCCTTCCTCAACGGGTTAGGTGCCTTTCTGATCAAGGATGTCGCCTTGCTCGGAGTGAGCCTGGTCATATTGGGGAGCAGCCTTCAGCAACTCGTATCCGACCTCGGCCGAAAAATTGATCGTGGTGATGAACAACGCATCGAGAGGTGAGGGCATGTCTCTACTGGCTATCTGGCGCAGGACGGACGAACCAGGGCACGATGTCGTGCAGCTAACCCAGACAGATTTCGGCTGGCTCCTCAATGGAGCCGCTGTATACCTGTCGGACGCGGGCCCGGCACGTTTGGACTACACTGTGCAACTGGCCGACGATTGGACGACCAAATCCGGCAGCGTTCGCGGGTTCATCGGTTCCCTGTCAGTTGATCTCACAATAATCCGCAACGAGACCGGCTGGACTGTCAATGGGCAGCGGCAGCCGGCGGTTCAGTCGATGGTGGACCTGGACTACAGCTTTACGCCGGCGACGAACCTGCAACAAATTCGCAGAATGAACCTGAAGGTCGGCGACAAGGCGGATTTTCCGGTGGCCTGGCTGGTGGCTGGCGTGTCGAGTTTGGTTGTTCTGCCGCAAAGCTACCATCGTGTGAGTGAGACCGAGTACATCTACGAGGCTCCCACAGTGCCATACCGTGCCACGCTGCTCATTCCCGAGGCTGGCTTTGCCGAGGATTACCCCCACGGTTGGGTTTTCGAGACCGGCAACGCCGGCCGTGCACTATAGGAGTGCGGCTGAAGCTTTGCTGCTCGCAAGCTGACGTCCATGCAACTTGCTGCTTCGGGGCAAGGCGAGCCCGTCGCATTACCTCCTGTGGCAGACCATCGCGGCAGCGATTCGTTGTCTTGGGGCTTGGGTGTCGCTATATCGAAGCCTCGATTGCCTTCCGGCGTGCAACCGGGTGGCCGGGCCGGCGTATTGGATCAGGACAGGGACAGAGTGCTTTTTCGACGCCGCAAGTCTGATGGTCTTCCTGAGCGGGTGCGCACCTACGTATGGCCACGCCGCTCTTTCTCGCGCTCCATGCGCCTGACGAACAGAGCTGGAACGGCCGGACGGGAAGTTCCCGCTCAATGATCATTGGCATCGGCAGCGACCTGATCGATATCAGACGCATCGAAAAATCGTTGGAGCGCCATGGCCAGCGCTTCATCCAGCGTATCTACACCGAGGTCGAACAGGCCCGCTCCGAAAACCGCGGCGCCCGCGCCGCCTCTTATGCCAAGCGTTTTGCTGCCAAGGAGGCGTGCGCCAAGGCGCTGGGCACCGGTATGGCGCAAGGGGTGTTCTGGCGCGACATGGGCGTCGTCAATCTGGCCAGCGGCAAGCCGACGATGGCGTTGACCGGCGGGGCGGCGGCGCAGTTGGACAAGATCCTGCCTGAAGGGCACAGGGCGGCGATCCACCTCACCATCACCGATGATTTTCCGCTTGCTCAAGCCTTTGTGATAATCGAGGCGATGCCCGTCGAATAAGCGCCATATTGATCGCATCTGACCACCGGCATGACGTTGCCCAGCGCGCGCCGAGACTCTATACCAACCAACGCATAATCGAGGACGACATGAGCGTGGCTGAAAAATCCCAGAAGAAATCCGGCGGGCTTGGCGAAACCGTCAGCGTCATCGTCCAGGCGCTGTTGCTCGCTCTGGTCATCCGCACGCTTCTTTTCCAGCCATTTTCTATACCGTCCGGGTCGATGCGGCCGACCTTGCTCGAAGGCGACTATCTCTTCGTCACCAAATGGTCCTATGGCTTCTCGCGCTATTCGCTGCCGTTCGGGCCGGACCTGTTTTCGGGCCGCATCTGGGGCGCCGAGCCGAAGCGCGGCGACGTGGCGGTGTTCAAGTTCCCGCCGGATCCCTCCGTCGACTACATCAAGCGCGTCGTCGGCCTGCCGGGCGACAAGATCCAGGTCAAGGATGGCCAGCTCTTCATCAACGGCGTCGGCGTGCAGCGCCAGAAGGTCGGGCAGATCGACAATCGCGACATCACCGAGGAGAGCGGGCCGGTCGACGTCTATCGCGAGACATTGCCGAATGGCGTCAGCTATGACACGCTCGACCTGATACCCAACTCGATCGGTGACAACACCCAGGAGTTCGACGTGCCGCCCGGCCACTATTTCATGATGGGCGACAACAGAGACAATTCCTCGGACAGCCGCTTCACCGTCGGTTTCGTGCCCGACGAGAACCTGGTCGGTCGCGCCAACCTCATCTTCTTCTCGATCGGTGGCAGCGCCAGCCCGCTCGAAATCTGGAAATGGCCGTCGCAGATGCGCGCGTCGCGCCTGCTCCATTTCGTCAGATAGGTCATGGTGGCGACAAAACGGCTGACCGTCGACGCGCTCGCCGAAGCGCTCATGGAGCGCACCGGCCACGCCTTTGCCGACCGACAGCGCTTGCAGCGCGCGCTGACCCATGCCAGCGCCCGCAGCAGCCATGCCGGCATAGACTATGAGCGTTTCGAATTCCTGGGCGACCGCGTCCTCGGCCTGGTCGTCGCCGACATGCTGCTGGCGGCGTATCCTGATGCTGCCGAAGGTGAGCTGTCGCTCCGGCTCAACGCGCTGGTCAATGCCGAGGTGCTGGCGGACATCGCCGAGGAGATCGGCCTGCCGGAGTTGATCCGTGCCGGCTCGGACGTACGCGGCCTGGACGGGCGCAAACGCGTCAATCTGCGGGCTGATGCGCTGGAATCGCTGATCGCCGTGCTCTATCTCGACGGCGGGCTGGAGGCGGCCCGCGCCTTCATCCACAAATACTGGCGGCCGCGCTCGCAGGCCATCGGCGCCGCCCGCCGCGATGCCAAGACCGAGTTGCAGGAATGGGCGCATCAGGCGGCAGGCGCCGTGCCGGTCTACATAATTGACAGCCGCGAGGGACCGGACCACGATCCGCTGTTCACCGTCACCGTCAAGGTCGGCGCCTATCCGCCGGCGACCGGCAGCGGGCGCTCCAAGCGCGAGGCCGAGCAAGCCGCCGCGACTGTGCTGCTGTTGCGCGAAGGCGTCTGGCTGAACAAGGGGAGCGCGGTATGACCGCAACCGAAGACGTCCCGCCGCCGGCAACAGAAGCCGCCACCACGCATTCCGGCTTCGTCGCGTTGATCGGCGCGCCCAATGCGGGGAAATCGACGCTGGTCAACCAACTGGTCGGCGCCAAGGTGTCGATCGTCACCCACAAGGTGCAGACGACGCGCGCCATCGTGCGCGGCATCGCCATCCACAACAACGCACAGATCGTCTTCGTCGACACGCCGGGCATTTTCAGACCGAAGCGGCGGTTGGACACGGCGATGGTGACGACCGCCTGGGGCGGCGCCAAGGACGCCGACATCGTGCTGCTGCTGATCGACGCCGAGCGCGGCATCAGGGGCGACGCCGACGCGATCCTCGAACGGCTGAAGGATGTCCGCCAGCCGATGGTGCTGATCCTCAACAAGGTCGACCGGGTCAAGCCCGAGGCGCTGCTGGCCCTGTCCGCGGCAGCGAATGAAAGAGTGCCGTTCAAGCGCACCTTCATGGTCTCGGCGCTAACCGGGTCGGGCTGCAAGGACGTGCTCGACTATCTCTCGGAAACCCTGCCTGCCGGCCCCTGGTATTACCCGGAAGACCAGATCTCCGACCTGCCGATGCGTCAGCTGGCGGCCGAGATCACCCGCGAAAAGCTCTATCTCAGGCTGCATCAGGAACTGCCCTATTCCTCCCATATCGAGACCGAGAAATGGGAAGAGAAGAAGGACGGCTCGGTGCGCATCGACCAGACCATCTATGTCGAGCGTGACAGCCAGAAGAAGATCGTGCTCGGCCACAAGGGCGAGACGATCCGTGCCATCGGCCAGGCGGCACGCATGGAGATATCCGGTATCCTCGAACAGAAGGTGCATCTTTTCCTGTTCGTCAAGGTGCGCGAGAACTGGGGCGACGACCCCGAGCGCTATCGCGAGATGGGGCTGGAGTTTCCGCATTAGAGCATGGTCCCGAAAAGTGGGAGCCGGTTTTCGGAAAAGATCATGCTTGAACAAGAAGTCACTATCGACACAGCCCTCGTGAGCCGGTTGGTCGCCACGCAATTTCCTCGATGGAAGGATCTTGCTGTCCGGCCGGTTGCATCAGGCGGATGGGACAACAGGACCTTTCATCTCGGAGACCATATGCTGGTGAGGCTGCCGAGTGCGGCCGCCTATGCCTTGCAGGTCGAAAAGGAACATCGCTGGCTGCCAAGGCTTGCGCCTCTGCTGCCGCTGCCTGTCCCTGTCCCGCTGGCGATGGGAGCCCCGGCCGACGACTATCCCTGGCATTGGTCCGTCTACCGCTGGATCGAAGGCGAGACGGCTACGCTGGAGCGTATTGCCAGCCTGCCGCAATTCGCGGCCGGCCTGGCCCAATTGCTGGTCGCCCTGCAACGGGTCGATCCCGCCGGTGGACCGGCGCCAGGGCAGCACAACTTTTTTCGCGGCGGACCACTGAGCGTCTACGACGGTGAGACCCGGCAAGCAATTGCAGCCCTCGACGGCAGGATCGATACGGTCGCCGCGAGTGCGGTGTGGGAAGCAGCGCTTGCCGCGACATGGCACGGTGCGCCCGTCTGGTTCCACGGTGACGTCAGTTGGGGAAACCTGTTGGTCAGGCAAGGTGCTTTGAGCGCCGTGATCGACTTCGGAACTTCAGGCGTGGGCGATCCCTCGTGCGACTTGGCGATTGCGTGGACGCTCTTCGAAGGGAAAAGCCGAGAGGTGTTTCGCGCCGGTCTTCAGGCCGACGAGGCAACCTGGGCGCGAGGCCGTGGCTGGACGCTATGGAAAGCGCTGATTACGGTCGCCGGCCATATAGACATCAATCCAATCGAGGTTGAAAAGTCGCGACGCGTGATCGATGAAGTGCTTGCCGATCACCTCCGCGCGGACCGCCGCGGAGGGCACCGACACAGCGCCTGAAAAACTTGATTTCGCCACCGAAGCGGTGACAAGCTGCGTTCATGGAATGGCGCGACGAGGGAATTATTCTCGGCACCCGCAAGCATGGCGAAACCAGCGCCATTCTTGAGGTCATGACGCGTGCGCACGGCCGCCACCTCGGCCTTGTGCGCGGCGGCCGCTCGCGCAAGCAGCAGCCGGTTCTGCAGCCCGGCAACCGCGTCGACCTGTTGTGGCGGGCGCGACTCGACGAGCATCTGGGCACCTTCCAGGCCGAGGCGATCGAGATGAACGCCGCCCGGCTGATGGACAGCGCCGTCGCCATCTATGGGCTGCAGACCATGGCGGCGCATCTGCGCCTGCTGCCCGAGCGCGACGCGCATGACGGCCTCTACGAGACGCTGGCCGTGATGATCGCCCATCTCGACGATGCGGACGCCGCTGGCGAGCTGGTGGCGCGCTTCGAATTGCTGATTCTCGACGAACTCGGCTTTGGCCTCGATCTCAGCCAGTGTGCCGCGACCGGCGCCAGGCAGGACCTTGCCTATGTCTCACCGAAGTCCGGGCGCGCCGTGTCGCGCCAGGCCGGCGCGCCATGGCGCGACAAGATGCTGGTGCTCCCCGCATTCCTGCAGCGCGGCTCCGGGCTGCGCGCCGATCCGGCGGCGATCGAGGACGCCTTCCGGCTGACCGGCTTCTTTTTTGCCCGCCATGTCTACGAGCCGCGCGGTATCGAGGCGCCCGGCGCCCGCACCGGCTTCCTCGCCGCCCTGCGCAAGCACCATGCGCTGCATAAGGTGATCGGGAGAGAGACCGTTACATGAGCGAAGCGGAACTCTATCCCGGCCGGGTGTCGCCGCTCCGCCTCGGCATCGCTGAATATACCGGCCTGGAATTGCTCCAGCGCATTATCGACAACAAACACAAGGCTCCGCCGCTGGCTTTCGGCACCGAAACGTGCTCGATCTTTCCGGCCGCCAATCTGGCGGCGGGCTGACTCGGCTGGCCGTCTGGCCGCCGTATTTGTCGGTCACTACTGGCTTGGTTTGGGGGAACCGCCATGTTCGAAAGCCTGATCGGCCTGGTCGCGATCATCGCGCTGTTCGTCATTATCTCGCGCCAGCAGAGCCGCATCGGCCTGATCGAGCGCGAACTTGGTGCGCTGCGCAGCCTCGTGCTTTCGGGCGTCCATGTTGGCCCGCCGCAGGCCAAGCCGGTAGAACAGCCCGCAAACGACAGCATGCCAGCAGACGCGGCAGTTGCGGCCGTCACCGACATTGCCCCGCCATCGGCGGGCGAAGCTGCTGCTGAGGAAAAGCCGCCCACGCAGGTTGAAGCCGGGAAGGCTGCATCCGGACCGTGGGCTGCGGGTGAAGCGGCGCCGGCTGGGCCTGCACCTGCGCAACCGGTGGCCGCGACGGCGAAACCGGCCCAAAAACCCGATATTGAAACGGCGCTCGGCACCCGCTGGGCGGTCTGGGTCGGCGGCATCGCGCTGGCGCTGGGCGGGCTGTTTCTGATCCGCTACACCATCGAGGCCGGCATTTTCGGTCCCGGCGTGCGGCTGAGCATGGCAGCAATGCTCGGGCTCGTGCTGGTCGCCGTCGGCGAGTTCATCCGCCGTACCGGCTTCAAGGTGCCGGTGCAGGGAGTCGCCGGCGCCTATATTCCGGCGATCCTGACGGCGGCCGGTGCTTTCATCCTGTTCGGCACGGTTTATGCCGCGCATGGCGTCTACGGCTTCATCGGGCCGGCGCTCGCCTTCACGCTGCTCGGCGCCATCGGTGTGGCGACGATCGCAGCAGCCCTCGTCCATGGCCAGGCGCTGGCCGGTGTCGGCCTGCTCGGCGCGGTGGTGACGCCCATGCTGGTCGCCTCGCAGGCGCCGAATCCTTGGGCGCTGTTCGGCTATTTGGCGATTGTGCTCACCGCTACCGGCGTGATCGCCCGCCTGCGCGACTGGAAATTGCTGATGGCGGCAGCGTTCGTCGGCACCGGCCTCTGGACCATTCTTTACATGACCGATGCGCCGGGCACCAACCTGCCTGTCGTCCTCTTTATCAATGCGGTGACCCTGGCGGTGCTCGCCCTCGTCTGGCTCGGCCGTCGCGGTGGCGAAGCAGGACCCGCCAGGGGCTTCGACTGGCCATCGGTCGCGCCTGGCTTCTTCGTCGGCCTTTCGGCGATGGCGCTGTTCGTCGACCCCGCATACGCTGCCGGCGATGCTCTGCCGGGTGCAGCCCTTATCGCAGCCCTGGTCGCGGTAGCGCTCTACCGGCCGCTGGCGCTGGCGCTTCTGCACGCCGCAGGGCTGGCGACGGTTCTGGTCTATCTCGGCATCATTCCGCCAACCTCTGTCGTTTCAGACTTTTCGGGCGGCGCTCTCGGCGTCGATGGCCTGCCGGCGGCAGTTGCCGATACGCTGATGCTCAGGATCGGCATCGTTCTCGGACTTGTGTTCATCGCAGCCGGCTTCTGGGCAGCGCGCAAATTTGCTGCATCGGCTCACATCCGCGCCGCCTCATGGGCGGCATGGGGCGTTGTCGCACCGCTGGTCATTCTGTTGGCGCTCTGGTTCACCTTCGGCAATCTCGACCGCGATCTTGTCTACGCGGCGGTTGCAGCCATTCTGGTGGGGGTCTTCGCCACCGGCGGCGAGTGGATTGCGCGCGGTGAACAGCCGCCGCTGCAGGGCGGTGCGGCCGTCTCGTTCGCGCTTGGCGGGGCAGCAGTCGCTGCCTTGCTGATGCTCTACATGGCCTTTGGGTCCGGCTGGACGACCATGCTTCTGGGTGCCGCGGCCATCGTGCCGGCGCTGGCCACCCGCTGGCGTGCCTACCCGGTGCTCGGCTGGATTTCGGTCGCTGCGGTCATCGCCGTGCTCGGCCGCATCGCCTTCGATCCGACAATCGTCGGCGCTGAATTCCTGTCGAGGACGCCGGTGTTCAACTGGCTGCTGCCGGGCTACGGCGTGCCGGCGCTTGCCTTCGGCTTCGCCGCCTGGCAACTCGCCCGCACCACAAATGGCCGGCCACGCCTCGCCATGGAAGCGGGCGCAGCACTGTTTGCAGTGCTCACGGTTGCCATATTGGTGCGCCATGCCATGCATGGCGGCGTCATCGACATGGGTGCTGCGACGCTCGCCGAGCAGGCGATCTACACGCTGATCGCCATCGGCGCCGGCGCAATCCTGGTCGCCATCGACATGCGCTCGCCAAGCTTGGTGCTGCGCTATGGTTCGCTTGCCGCGGGCATCGTCTCGGTCGCCTTCATCGTCATCCAGCATTTTGTGGCGCTGAACCCGCTGTTTACCGACGAATCGACTGGCCGGATCCCGGTGTTCAACCTGCTGTTCCTCGCCTATCTCTTGCCGGCCCTCGCTGCCGGGGGGCTCGCGCTTTACGCACGTGACAAGCGGCCGAAATGGTATGCCGCGATGCTGGCGCTGGTGGCGGCGCTGCTCGCCTTCGTCTATGCGACGCTATCGGTGCGGCGGCTGTTCAAGGGCGAGTTCATCGGCCTGTGGAGCGGCCTCGGCCAGCTCGAGACCTACACCTATTCCGCGCTGTGGCTGATCATCGGCGTGGCGCTGCTAACCGCCGGCGTCTGGCTGAAGTCGCAGGTGCTGCGCGTTGCGTCGGCCGCGCTGATCTCGGTCGCTGTCTTGAAGGTGTTTCTCTTCGACATGTCGGAACTGGAAGGCGTGCTGAGGGCGCTGTCCTTCATCGGCCTTGGCGCAGTGCTGATCGGCATCGGCCTGTTCTACCAGCGACTGCTGACAAGAGCGGCGAGAGGAACCTAAGGGATCGTCTGTTTGAATGTCCAATAAAATGGAATAGTTGAAGGTTCAGCAGGAGATATTCAAAAGTGCCTCTTTATATTCGCGACAAAGAAGTGGATGCGCTGGCCGCAAAATTGCAGTGTGAGATCAACGCTGCCAGTAAAACGGAAGCAGTGCGGATTGCACTTTTGCATGAACTTGAGCGTAACCACGCCCGCAAGCCTTGGCGTGACAGGATTGCGGTGTGGCAGGAGAAGTGTGCCGCGTTGGGGCCATCCGACCCCAACTTCGACATGAAGGCATTCACCGACGAGGCATGGGAAGACTGACGTTGGCGAGCCCGATCCGGGCGGTTCAACTGTGAGCCCCAATACGGCGCGGGATGTTCCGCAGCGCTGGAGGGACAGCACCCCCCTCTGCCCTGCCGGGCATCTCCCCCGCAAGGGGGGAGATTACGCGCGCACGGGTGCTTTACTCAAATCTCCACCGTTGCGAATTGCGCGGAGCGCCGAAACTGCCGATCTCCCCTCTTGCGGGGGAGATGGCCGGCAGGCCAGAGGGGGGTGCGAAGGAACTCGACGGCTCTATTCCAGATCGCTGGCCTTCCGGCACATGCCGCGGCGGGTTATCGGGCCTTTGTCGCGTCGCCCGCGATGGGAGGACTCTGCTTCGCCTCTCAATCCCACCCGGGAATAAATCCCCCGCCGCCAGCGTTATCTTGTTGCTTGGGTGGCCGGGCGGCGGACCGCTTCGCGTTGGCCGCTTGCGCCGCGCCGTGAAGGCGCGTTCAATCGGATGAACAAGGGCGACCTCAGAACCAGCGGTCATGGACGACAAGAAGGCAGCAATCCTGGGCGAGATACCACGCCTGCGCCGTTATGCGCGCTCGCTGCTGCGCGATCGCGATTCCGCCGACGATCTCGTCCAGGACTGTCTCGAACGGGCGCTTGTGCGGCTCGACAATTGGCAGACTGGAGAAAGCCCCAGGAGGTGGCTGTTTACGATCATGCATCATTTGTTCATCGACCAGATGCGCAAGGTGAACCGGCGCGGCGAAGCAGCGATCCTGCCGCTGGAAGCGCGCGAGGCGCAGGCAGCGCCCGCTGAGCAGGTGGAGAGCATCGCCTCGCGCGAGATCATCGACGCGTTGCAGGCGATCAGCCCCGATCGGCGCGCAGCACTGGTCATGGTCGCCATCGAAGGCTTTTCCTATGCCGAGGCCGCCAATATCCTCGGCGTCCCGGCCGGCACGCTGATGTCCCGCATCGCGCGCGGGCGTGACGAGTTGCGCGGGTTGCTGGATGATGCCGCGCGTCGCCGGGCGATAAGGATCGTCGAGAAATGACCCGGCGCGACTTTTCCGAACGCGACATCCATATGGCCCTCGATGACGAGCTGCCGGTTGACGAGCGCGTGGCTTATGATGCCTGGCTCGAGGCCAATCCTGAAATGAAGGCGAGGAGCGTCCGCTATGTCGCCGACCGCGCAGCGCTGCGCGCCGCCTTCGCCGGCGTGCTCGACGAGCCAGTGCCGGCGCGGTTGCAAAATATCGTGTTCGGTGAGGCGCCGGTCAAGACCGCGGCATCGAGCTCGCGCTGGTGGCGGGCGGCTGCCGCAGCGGCGATGTTGGCCATCGGCGGTGTCGGCGGTTATGTCGCCGGCATCGACCATCTCGGTGTGGAAGACCCGGCCGAGGACCAACTCGCCGAGCAGGCGATCGCAGCCCATGTCCTCTATGCCGCCGAGCAGCGGCACGCGGTGGAAGTGCCGGCCAGCGACAAGGATCATCTGCAGACCTGGCTGTCCAACAGAGTCGGCCTGAAGCTGGTCGCACCGGATCTGGCGGCGCAAGGATTCCAGCTCGTCGGCGGTCGGTTGCTGCCCGCTGGCGAGAGCAAGGCCGCGATGTTGCTTTATGAGGACGCCAAGGGCGAGCGCATCTCGCTGTTCGTCACAGCGGAATCGGCCGAGAAGACCAAGGGCACTTATGGAGCGGAAGAAGACGGCCCCGAGGCGATCTACTGGTTGGACAAGGGCTATGGCTGCGCCGTCGTCGGCTCGCTGCCGCGCGCGCAGCTGACTGCAGTGGCGAAGAGCGCCTACAGCCAGCTTGTCGCCGGGCTTGCCAGCTGAGCTGCGCTGTTTTTCAAAGCTTGCGTCTACAGCGCCGCGTCTTTGGACACGCAAAGGACGCTGTAGCACTTTAATTTGCGCATCATCCTTTCCGAAAATCGATTTCGATTTTTTTGGGGGTCATGCGCCGCCGAAACTGTAGAAATTTCAGCCCGAACCGAGGTGCGATAGCGCTTGACGGATGCTGGCGCTTCGGCTGTGTTGTCGACACTTCTGACCAGGCCTTTCCAAGAATCCAATCGAGGTTTTCCAAGCCCGCATGCCTGCCGAGATCCGCACGGCCCGCGCGTCCGACGTCGATGACCTCGCGGCGATCGAAAAAGCTGCTTTCTCTGGCGACCGCATTTCCCGCCGTTCCTTTCGTCAGTTGATCGAACGCGAGACCGCCGAGATGCTGGTTGCCGAAAACGACGGCCGCATCGCCGGCTATGCGGTCGTGCTGTTTCGCAAGGGCAGCGGAGTCGCGCGGCTCTATTCCATTGCCACCGGTCCGCTTTTCGGCGGGCTCGGCATTGGCCGCATGCTGTTGAAACGGGCCGAGGAAGCCGCCTTCGAGCACAACCGCATGATGCTGCGTCTCGAGGTGCGCGAGGACAACAGCCGAGCCATCCGCATTTACGAGCAGAGCGGCTACCGCAAGATCGGCCGCGAACCGGGCTATTACGAGGACGGCGCCACGGCGCTGCGCTACGAAAAGACCCTGCGCGGCGACATTCCGGTCGCCACCAGGGTGCCGTTCTACCAGCAGACCTGCGAATTCACCTGCGGCCCGTGCTGCCTGATGATGGCGATGGCCAATTTCGATGCCGGCTTCGTGCCCGACCCGGTGATGGAAATCCGTTTGTGGCGCGAGTCGACCACCGTTTTCATGATGTCGGGGCCGGGCGGCTGCGAGCCGTTCGGCCTCGCCGTTGCCGGCCACGAAAGCGGGCTGTCTGCCGAGATATATGTCTCCTTCCATGGTGCGCTGTTCCTGCAGTCGGTGCGCAGCCAAGACAAGCGCCGCGTGATGGAACTGGCGCAGGTCGACTTTCGCCGGCGCGCGGAACGTTACGGCATCCCGGTGAATTACCGTCCATTCGCCATCGACGATATCCGCACCGCAATCGCAGAAGGAAAACTGGTGTTGGTCCTGATCAGCGGCTTCCTTATGTTCGGCAAGAAGGTTCCGCACTGGGTGCTGGCCATCGGCGACGATGGCGACCATATCCTGATCCACGATCCCTGGGTCGAAGACGAGAGACAGGAGACCATCCTTGATGCCGCCAACATTCCGGTGCCTTACGGCATCTTCATGAACATGGCGCAATTCGGCCGCGATGGATTGCGTGCCGCCATAATCCTCGGAAAGCGCTGAAGACAATGACCTGGGTCATCCTTACCGGCCGGCAGAACGATCTCGATCAGGTGGCGACACCGCACAAGATCATCACCAATCGCGACTATCTTGCGCATCCGGCGCTGTTTCGCGGCCAACGGCCGAAAGTCATCAACCTGTCGAACAATTACGGCTACCAAAGCCGCGGCTACTATGCCTCGCTGCTCGCCGGTTCGCGCGGTCACAAGGTCATTCCGACGGTCGAGACGATGATCGACCTGTCCGAGCGCAAGCTCTACGAGCATGCGCTGCCGGAGCTGGAACTCGCACTCAACAAATGCCGCAAGGATCTGGGCGGAGCCTTTCCGCAAAAAGTCTGCATCTTCTTCGGCATCGGCTCGTCGAAGATATGGGATCGATTCGCCAAGCTTTTGTTCGACTGGTTCCGGGCGCCGGCGTTGGAAGTCCACATCACGGACAGCGCTGAATGGGCCTCGATCCGCAAGATCGGCTTCCATCCGCTGGCCAGGATGACCGAGGAGGAAGAAAAGCGCTTTCTTCAGTGCCTTGAGACCTACACCAGCCGCGAGTGGCGTGACACCAAGGGCCGCACGCCGGCGCGCTACACCTTCGCCACGCTGGTCGATCCGCATGAGGAGTTGCCGCCATCGGAGATCTCGTCGCTGCGCTATTGGGCCAAGATCGCCGAGAAGATGGGCGTCGAAATCGAGCCGATCACCAAAAAGGATCTGGCCAAGCTCGCCAACTACGACGCGCTGTTCATCCGCGAGACGACTTCGATCTCCAATCACACCTACCGCTTCGCGCGCCGCGCCCAGCAGGAAGGCATGCCGGTCATCGACGATCCGCTGTCGATGATCCGCTGCACCAACAAGGTCTATCTCAACGAGCTGATGACCTACAACAAGGTGCCGGTGCCGCCGACGGTGATGATCGCCGGCATCTCGGACCTTGAAGTGGCGGCGCAGACGCTGGGCTTTCCGCTGGTGCTGAAAATCCCGGACTCGTCGTTTTCACGCGGCGTCAAGAAATGCGCCACCTTTGAGGAGCTGAAGACGCTTGCCACCGAATGGCTGGAGGATTCCGATCTCCTGATCGCACAGAAATTCATTCCGACCCAATATGACTGGCGCGTCGGCGTGCTCGGCGGCCAGCCTCTGTTTGCCGTGCACTACCTGATGGCCAAGAAGCACTGGCAGATCGTCAACCACAAGGCCAACGGCAAGCCCGACCAGGGCGGCATCAAGACCTTCACCTTGAAGGAGGCGCCGGCCCATGTCGTCGAGACGGCGGTGAGGGCGGCGCGCTGCATCGGCGATGGCCTCTACGGCGTCGACCTCAAAGAGACCAAGGACGGTGTCTTCGTCATAGAGGTCAACGATAATCCCAACCTCGATCATGGCTGGGAGGACTCTGGCGAAAAAGACGAGGTATGGGTGCGGCTGACGCAGTGGTTCCTGGAGCGGCTCGACCGACAGGGACGGTAGCAGGGATTCTATCCGATCGACGCCCCGGCCTTCAATCCGTCGCGGCAGGCTCACACCTTCGGCTCCCCGCCCGAACACGGCGCTGTATCCCCTCAGCGTTTTTCAGTCGGCCGGCTGCACTGTTTGGCGCCGCGATTTCTCGATTGCCGCATACCGTTTGAGAAACGCGTTTTGCGCCCAGGTCACCGAACGCGGGGTGAAATCGAAGCGGTCGGCATTGAAGCCGCGCGGCCGGCCGAAGAATTCGGTCGCCTCGGCGGTCGAAAAGCCGGCAAGCAGCGTCGCCTCGAAATAGGCGGCGATCTGGTCGGCGCGCTTGATCTCGTTGCGCAGGCCCGCAACAGGTTCGACCGGCAGCGAAAAGCGCAGATGGATGGCACGCTGCAGCCTCAGCTCGCACTCCTTGTAGCTGCCGCCCATCACCGATTTGAACGGTGAGATCATGTCGCCGATGACATATTCCGGCGCGTCGTGCAGCAAAGCCGCCAGCCGCGCATCGGCTGGGGCGTCCGGCACCAGCTCGCCGAAAAGCGCCTCGACCAGCAGCGAATGCTGGGCGACGGAAAAGGCGTGATCGCCGATGGTCTGGCCATTCCAGCGGGCGACGCGGGCAAGCCCATGGGCGATGTCCGAAATCTCGATGTCGAGCGGCGAGGGGTCGAGCAGATCGAGCCGCCGGCCCGACAGCATGCGCTGCCAGGCGCGCGGCGGCGCGCCGGGACGGTCGGCCGCCATCAGGCCTCCTCCGCGCCGACGGGTTCCTGCGGGAAGATGAATTTCGCCCAGGCCGGGATGGTGAGCGACACCGGGACGTCATCCGCCATGATCGGCTGGCCGGCGTCGAGCGCTGCCTTGACGCGGTCGATGCGGGCTATGGCGAGGCCCGCCGTGCCGGCGGCCGTGCCAAGCGTGCCGACCGGTCGCCCTGCAACTGTCAACTCTGTGCCAGGAGCGGGCAGGGGCCGTTCGGCCGAAACGATCAGCACCCGCCGTCTGGCGGTGCCGCGATGCTGCATCCGCGAAACCACCTCCTGGCCGACATAGCAACCCTTCCTGAAGCCGACGCCGCCGATCTCGTCGAGCAGCACATCATGCGGGAAGGCGTCGCCGAGCTGATAGTCGCTGCCACTTTCGGCAATCCCATGGGCGATGCGCAGAGCTTGCCATGCGGCCGGGTCGCCGCCGGCGGCAGCGGCGTCATAAAAGCGATTGACGACTGCGTCGCGGAACCGTGCATCGGCAACCGGCGTTGAATCAAACTGCGAAGCAGTTGAATCATTCCCCCAAACAACAGCGACAAGTCCCTGATCTGCCTTGGCGATCTCGACCTTGGCCCGCAATTTGTAGAGCATCAGCCGGCGCATGAAATCGTCTGATATATCGGATCGGCATTCAAGCCGGAACAAATTCTCGCCAGCGCGGGAGATCAGGAAGTCGAACAGAATCTTGCCTTGCGGCGTCAGCAAAGCGCCCGGCTTTGCCTCGCCGGCAGCCAGCGCGTCGAGGTCGGTGGTCAGAATGTTCTGCAAAAAACTCTCGGCATCCGGGCCTGACACGGAAACGAGCGCGCGGTCTTTCAACTGGGCAAAAGGCATGGGCGGAAAAGAACCTGATCTTGCAAAACGGTCGGCCATTACGTAAGCCGCTGGCACTCCCCCCGCAAGAGACCGGATCAGCATGGCCACGACCTACGACCTCATCCTGACAGGCGGCACGGTGGTCAACCACGACGGCGAAGGCCGGCGCGACATCGGCATCAACGGCGGGCGCATCGCCGCTATCGGCGATCTCGGCCAGGCTTCCGCTGGCGAAACGGTCGACTGTCGCGGCCTGCACATCCTGCCGGGCGTCGTCGACAGCCAGGTGCATTTCCGCGAGCCGGGGCTGGAGCACAAGGAAGATCTGGAGACAGGTTCGCGGGCAGCGGCGCTGGGCGGCGTCACCGCCGTCTTCGAGATGCCCAACACCAACCCGCTGACCACGAGCGAAGCAGCGCTTGCCGACAAGGTTCGGCGTGCCACCGGCCGCATGCATTGCGACTTTGCCTTCTGGGTCGGTGGCACCCGCGAAAACGCAAAGGACGCCGGCGACCTTGAGCGGCTACCCGGTGCTGCCGGCATAAAAGTGTTCATGGGCTCGTCGACCGGTGACCTTTTGGTCGAGGACGATGAAAGCGTCGCCTCGATCCTGAGGAATACGCGCCGCCGTGCGGCCTTCCATTCCGAGGACGAATTCCGGCTGCGCGAGCGGCTCGGCGAACGCATCGAGGGCGACCCGGCCTCGCATCCTGTGTGGCGCGACGAGATCGCCGCCTTACGCTGCACCGAGCGCCTGGTGCGCATTGCGCGCCAGGTTCGCGCCCGCATCCACGTGCTGCACATCTCGACCGCCGAGGAGATTGTTTTCCTCGAACAGCACAAGGACGTCGCGACCTGCGAGGCGACGCCGCATCATCTGACGCTGAGCGCGGACGATTATGCGCAGCTTGGCACGCTGATCCAGATGAACCCGCCGGTGCGCGCATCGCGCCACCGCGACGGCATCTGGCGCGGCATTGCGCAAGGCATTGTCGATGTGCTGGGTTCCGACCACGCCCCGCACACGCTGGCCGAGAAGGCGAAACCCTACCCGGCCTCGCCGTCGGGCATGACCGGCGTGCAGACGCTGGTGCCGATCATGCTCGATCACGTCAATGCCGGCCGGCTGACGTTGCAGCGTTTCGTCGACCTGTCCAGCCACGGCCCGCAGCGTATCTTCGGCATGGCCAGGAAAGGCCGCATCGCCGCCGGCTACGACGCCGATTTCACGATCGTCGATCTGAAGCGCCGCGAGACCATCACCAATGCGCAGGCAGGCTCGAAGGCCGGCTGGACGCCCTACGACGGCCGGCAAGTCACCGGCTGGCCGGTCGGCACGATCGTGCGCGGCCGGCGCGTAATGTGGGAAGGCGAGATCGTCACCCCAGGACAGGGTCGGGCGGTGGAGTTTTCCGAGGCGCTGGCGGTATAGAGCGGCGGACTTTCAAATCGCATCGTCCCGCCGCTTATCTTCTGTTTGAGCATCGGATTTTCCCAAAACCGGTATCCACTCCTATGCTCTGGGCGGGCTTGAGGGTAGGAGAGGCTATGCCGCTCAGTCTCCGGCGACGAAAAACGTCCACTGTCCATCCGGGGTGATGCCGACGCGGTAGAAGATGTAGGCGCCGAACTGCTTCATGCTGTCATAGTCGCCTGCGGTGACGATCTTAAACAGCTCGACCCGCTGCCTGGCGTCGAGCTTGTCCAGCGGCAGTGCGAAGAAATATGGCCAGACATAGAGCTCCTGCGGCGTGCCGACATCGACATGGACATAGCCGGCACTGAGCACCTCTTCCAGGATGGCGAGGATTTCCTGGCCTTCCGCGTCGCCCGAAAGCCCTTTCAGGAAGGTGATCGGATCGCCTTCGATCTCGGCCAGCGACAATTGTGTCATCGCATCGCCCTGGCCGATCAGCGGCCGGAGTTTTTCGATGTCGCCGCTCTTGCAGGCCCCGATAATCAAATCGTGCATGCGCCTGACCGGCTCCGGCAGCTTGCCGAGATCGTAGACGACCTCGGGCAAGGGTTCATCCGGGTCGACTTGCGGATTGGCTATGCCACCATCGTCTGTTGGCCCGCCCGGTTCGACCTGTTCCCGTTCGTCGGGTGGCGTCGGTTGGCTCGCCGCAGGCGGCGTCGCGCCGAGCGGGCCGGGCGTCGGCACCGCGGTTCCGGGCGGCGACATGCCGTCGTCGGCGGGCGGCGTGACTGGCGAGGGCAGGTCCTCGCGCTTGATTTCACTCAAAGCATAGGCGGGGCTGATTGCGAGGCAAAGCGCCAGCGGAAACGCGGCGCAAAAAGCGGCAAGCCGGATGCTGAGGGCCAAGCCACGCGGCTGGCCTGACGTCGAAGAATTCACCGCCTGCCTCTCCATGATTCCGTCCAGCTGCCCAGGCCCGCCCAGGTGCCCGGGGCATGACGCCCAAGCGGCACGCCGTCATCGAAGAGCCTGATGCCAATCAGTGCCTCAGCCGTCCCGGCTCGAAGGCCCCAGCTATCACCTTTTCACGCATGCGGTCGAGCAAGGCAAGGGCTGAGGTCTCGCCATTGGCGCGCAGCATCTCGCCGAACGCGGTTTCGAGGGCCGCCTCGGCAATGATTTCCGTCTCGATTCCGGCCGAAAGCCCTTCCGCCCAGGCCTCGCTGTGGCTTTCCACTGCAGTCAGGCGCTTTTCTTCCCTGACCAGCGCGTCGATGTCGTTGACGCCATGTTCCATTGCGATGTCCACCCTTTTCAAGCGGCGATCCGGCGGATGCGGATCAGGCTTGGGCTGTCCCTTTTACTCGCAGGTTAAGTAAGTACTTGTAAATACGACATTTCTGGGGTCGTTTCGACAAGGGTTCGTCACGTTTTGCAAACCTGCGTTCGATCCGATTCAAAACTTAGCCGATTAGGCCGGCGAGCGGGATTAAAACCTTCAGTTTGAGTTAATTCCACATCCGCGCCGTAACGTTTTGTTAACACCGTTGCAGAAGTGCAACACAACAATTGCACCAAGACGCACCAGACACAAGCGGGCCGGGACACAAGCGGGCCGGGACACAAGCAGGGGGAGCCAGGCTCAGTTGCCGTAGCGCGAGGCGATGTCGCGCGACAGCGTCTCGCCTTCCTTCATGTAGCGGCTGATGGCTTCGGTCGCCGAGGCGGTACACTGTGTATAGGTGCCGCCAAAGGAGCGGTAGCCGCGGTTGAAGCTGGCGATGAAGCTGGCGCGCCGCTCCGGGTTCGGGTTTTCCGAAGCAATCAGCTTCTCCATCTCGACCCGCCATTGGTCGCCCTTCTCGCCGCACAGATTACGCAGGAAATGCAGCGACCCAAGCACCTCGGCCAGCCGCATCAGCCCCGGCTCGAACGGCGACTCGGCGGCCATGGCCGGCCGCGCCCCGATTGCCGTACTGGCGGCGAGGCAAGCTGCAAGGAAAACCGATGTGCGGATCATAAATCTATGTGGCCAAACAATTTGTCGCCTGCAAGGCGATTTTGGAGGTTACGCGCCTGTATTCCTGAGCAATTCGTCGGCAACGGCAAACACTGAAGCGGCAATCGGCAGCGCCGTCATTTCGCTGAGTGTATAGAAGGCGGCGGTCTCGGCGTCGTCGCTGGCCACGGGCTCGCCGCCGGCATAGGTGGCGCCGAATACCGTCAGCAGATAGTCGACCGGGTGCCCGTCGCTGCCGCCGTCGATGTGGATTTCCCGAAGGCGGCGGTAGTTGTGCGCATGCAACCCGGTTTCCTCCAGCAATTCGCGCTGCGCGGCTTGTTCCAGCGTTTCGCCGGCCTCGACCTTGCCGCCTGGAAACGCGTAGAATCCTTGCGAAGGCTGCCGCGCCCGCTTGACCAGCAGCACCGTGTTGCCGCGGACAATGGCGACCGATACAGCTGGGAGTATTTTGCGCATCTCGTCCATGGATCTCCGATCGCCATTTGCCGCAGCCGGTTGTGGACCGGTCGGCGAGAGCAAGCATTAGCGGTTGCGCCGCGCCGGTTCCATCGCCACCTTCACATCCGACCAAATCCAACGAGTTTTTAGCTTATGTGCGGACGCTTCGCCTTGACCGCCACGCCGGACCGGGCCGCCGCTTTTCTCGGTCTGCCAGAACTGGAGGATTTCCCGCCCCGCTACAACATCGCACCGACGCAGCCGGTGCTGATGGCGATTGCAGGCGTGCCGCGGGCGCCAGGCTCGAACCTTCCAGACCGGCAGCCGATGCTGGTGCGCTGGGGGCTGATCCCGGCGTGGGTGAAGGACACGCGTGAGTTTCCTTTGCTGTTCAACGCGCGCTCGGAGGGAGCCGCGCAAAAGGCCTCGTTTCGCGCCGCCATGCGCCATCGCCGCGCTTTGGTGCCGGCTTCCGGCTTCTACGAATGGCGTCAATCAGGCGGCAAGAGGGGACAGCCCTATTGGGTGCGGCCGAAGCATGGCGGGCTTGTCGCCTTCGCCGGACTGATCGAGACCTATGCCGAGCCGGGCGGTTCGGAGATGGACACCGGCGCCATCCTGACCGTCAGCGCCAATGGCGACATTGCCCATATCCACGACCGCATGCCGGTGGTGATAGATCCGCAGGATTTCGCCCGCTGGCTGGATTGCCGCGCGCGCGAGCCGCGCGACGTGGCCGACCTGCTCAGACCGGCACAACTCGATTTCTTCGAGGCCGTCCCGGTTTCCGACCTCGTCAACAAGGTCGCCAACACCGGACCGGAGATTCAGGAAAGGTGGCCGGAATTCAAGAAGGCCAGGCGCCGGAAGCCGGGCGCCGACGACAGTCAGATGAGCTTGTTTCAGCAGTAGCTGCTATTTTCTGGAGCGCTTCAGCGCCTTCATTGCCGGCGCTGCTATTTCCGGGCGAACCCGCCGGCCGCACGTCACATCAGGCAGCGCGCGGCGAGGTGATCTTCTGCACCGGCTTCTTCTTCTTCGCTGTGTGGAGAAGGGCGGCGACGATCGCGGCCGGGCCGATCGCCCGGTATTGGCTGGCGAGCGCCGGTTGCTTGGCGCTGCTGGAGTCCTGCTTGGCTCGAGGCATTTTTCTCTTCCCTGGTAACGTCTTCGTGTCCGCGTTTGCTGGTCGAATCCGACCAAATCGTGACATCTGCTGATCTAGCCGGTGAATGTTTCATGACTGTGCCGAGATGTTTAATAAAATGTTTCACCGCGTCATTACCTGTGATCCAGCGGCTCTTTTGCCGAAAGTTGCGACTTGACGGCAACACTGGCTGAGGCGATAAAGCCGCTCATGAGAACGTCTTTCGCCATTTGTGGCATCTGCATTATTGGCTAGCTTCGCGCTGGTCCGGACGTTTTCGCCTATCTTCGTTCTAGAGTGGACAAACGCCCCGGCCAGCAGGCTGGTGGCTGATTTGCGTCTCGGCGCAAGTGGCCCCAACCAAAAAGTAACGCACCGGGAAGGCACGAATGTCTGACGCATCGAAGGGCCTGCGCCTCTACAACACGCTGACGCGGACCAAGGAGGATTTCTTCCCGATCGATCCGCGCAATGTGCGCATGTATGTCTGCGGCCCGACGGTCTACGACTTTGCCCATATCGGCAACGCGCGGCCGGTGATCGTCTTCGACGTGCTGTTTCGTCTGCTGCGCCATCTCTACGGGCAAGCGCACGTCACCTATGTGCGCAACATCACGGATGTCGACGACAAGATCAACGACCGCGCACTGCGCGATTTCGGCGCCGAGATTGCCTCGGGAAAGCTGTCGCTGAACGAGGCGATCCGGCGGGTCACCGAAAAGACCGCTGACCAGTTCCACAAGGATGTGGCGACGCTCGGCTGCCTGCAACCTACGGTCGAGCCGCGGGCCACTGAATTCGTCGAGCCGCGCGCAGATGGCAAAGTCGACATGATCTCCTTGATTCAACGCTTGATCGAACGCGGCCATGCCTATGTTGCGGCAGGCGAAGTTCTGTTCGACACAGCTTCGATGCCGGACTACGGCCAATTGTCGAAACGCAAACTCGACGAGCAGCAGGCCGGCGCTCGCGTTGCCGTCGATGCGCACAAGAAGAGCCCTGGCGATTTCGTGCTGTGGAAGCTGTCCTCGCCGGAAGAGCCGGGCTGGGACAGCCCGTGGGGCAGGGGCCGGCCGGGCTGGCACATCGAGTGCTCGGCGATGTCGGCCGCCTATCTCGGCGAGGTCTTCGACATTCATGGCGGCGGGCTCGACCTGATCTTCCCGCACCACGAGAATGAAATTGCACAGTCGCGCTGCGCCCACGGCACCGATGTGATGGCAAAAGTGTGGATGCACAACGGCTTCCTGCAGGTCGAGGGGCAGAAGATGTCCAAGAGCCTGGGCAACTTCTACTCGATCAACGAGTTGCTGGAGACGGAGACCTTTGGCGGCCGCAAGTGGCCGGGCGAGGTGCTCAGGCTGGCGATGCTGATGACGCATTATCGCGAGCCGATCGACTTTTCCGTGCGCAAGCTGGAAGAGGCGGAAAATACGCTGCGCAAATGGAAGCGGGCGGCGGACCTGGCACCGGCGGCGGCCAAGCAATTGCCGGTCGAAGTGGTGGAAGCCTTGTCGGACGATCTCGCAACCTATCCTGCGTTCCAGGTGCTGACGCAACTGGCCGGCGAGGCTGTGGATTCCATTGCTGCCTGTGGCGGCAACGCTGCCGCCGCGGGCAACGATGCTGCCGCTTCGCTGAAGGCGGCACTGTCGTTCCTCGGCTTCGACGTTGCGCCGGCCAAGGTTGATGAAGATGCCATCGCCAGGGCCATCGCCAGGCGCCTGGAACTGATCGCCGCCAAGAACTGGGCCCAGGCCGACCGCATTCGCGACGAGCTTCTGGCGCAAGGCGTGCAACTGAAGGACGGCAAGGATCCGGTCACCGGCGAGCGCGTGACGACGTGGGAGGTAAAGCGATGAGGGCGGCCGGCGAACCAGCAAGGGACGTAGTTCCATGATCGACCATCTTGGCATCACCGTTTCCGATTTCGACGTGTCGAAAGCTTTCTACGACAGGGCGATGGCGCCGCTCGGTGCCTCGCTGCTCTACATGGTGCCGCAGGAATACACCGGTGGCGCCAAGGTCGGCGGCTATGGCCGCGACCGGCCGGTCTTCTGGCTGCATCAAGGCAAGGACAAGCCGAAGGACCGCCAGCATGTCGCCTTCACCGCGCGCAGCCGCGCTGAAGTCGATGCCTTCCACGCCGCCGCCATCGCCGCCGGCGGCAAGGATAATGGTGGGCCGGGCCTTCGTCCGCACTATCACGCGAACTACTATGGCGCCTTTGTCTTCGACCCCGACGGCAACAATGTCGAAGCCGTCTGCCATGCCCCGGAGTGAAGTGATGAGCCTGGATAACAGACCGGTCTACACAGGCGGCTGCCAGTGCGGCGCCGTGCGTTTCCGTGTCGAAGGCGCGCTGGGCGACGCCTCCGTCTGTCATTGTCGCATGTGCCAGAAAGCAAGCGGCAATTTCTACCTGCCGCTGGTGTCGGTGCGTGGCGCAAAACTCGACTGGACGCGCGGCGTGCCCAAACGCTTTCGTTCCTCCAACGCCGCCTGGCGCGGTTTTTGCGCCGATTGCGGCACGCCGCTGACTTTCGAGGCGCCCGACGGCATCGCACTCGCCATCGCGGCCTTCGACCATGCGGAGGAGATCGCGCCGACCATCCAGTGGGGCACCGAAGCAAAACTCCCCTATGTCGATCACATCCACGAATTGCCTGGCGAGGAGACGATGGCCGATGTTTCGTCGTCCTCCTATCTCGCCGATCTCGTTTCTTACCAGCACCCCGACCACGACACCGAACAATGGCCGCCGGAGGAAAGATCATGACCGAAACCTTTCGAACCGGCGGCTGCCAGTGCGGCGCCGTGCGTTTCCGCATTCGTGGGGCGCTTGGACGCCCTTCCATCTGCCATTGCCGCATGTGCCAGAAACAGTTCGGTTCCTTCTTCGGCGCGCTGGTGACGGTGCCGAAGGACGGTGTCGAATGGGTGCGCGAGGAGCCGAGCTATTTCCAGTCGTCGGTCAACATCGATCGCGGCTTTTGCAGCCGCTGCGGCACGCCGTTGACCTACAGGCAGCCTGGCGGGCTCGAGATCGCCATCGGCGCATTTGACGATCGCTCCGACCTCTCACCGCAGATCCAGGTCAACTACGCCGCCCGGCTGCCTTGGGTGGAGAAGATCTTCGACGCGCCGGTCCATGACGATCCTGACTACTACACAAGGCAGGAATCGATCATCTCCTTCCAGCATCCGGATCACGAGACGGCCAATTGGCCGCAGCAGGGCCTGAAATTATGAGCAATGACCTGCGCAGCCTCTATCCGGAGATCGAGGCCTTCGACTCAGGCATGCTCGATGTCGGCGATGGCCATCAGGTCTATTGGGAGCGTTCCGGCACCAGGGGCGCCAAGCCGGCCGTGTTCCTGCATGGCGGACCGGGCGGCACCATTTCCCCAAAGCACCGACGGCTGTTCGATCCGAAGCTTTACGATGTCATCCTGTTTGACCAGCGCGGCTGCGGGAAGTCGACGCCCAACGCCTCGCTCGAGGCCAACACCACCTGGCATCTGGTCGCCGACATCGAGCGCCTGCGCGACATGTGCGGCTTCGACAAATGGCTGGTGTTCGGCGGCTCGTGGGGGTCGACGCTGGCGCTGGCCTATGCCGAGACGCATCCCGAGCGGGTCAGCGAACTGGTCGTGCGCGGCATCTACACGCTGACGCGCGCGGAGCTCGAATGGTATTACCAGTTCGGCGTCTCGGAAATGTTCCCCGACAAATGGGAGCGCTTCCTGGCGCCGATCCCCGAGGGCGAGCGCGGCGACATGATGGCCGCCTATCGCAAGCGGCTGGTCGGCAGCGACCGCAAGGCGCAGGTCGAGGCCGCCCGCGCCTGGAGCCTGTGGGAAGGCGAGACGATCACGCTGTTGCCCGATCCGGAAACCAGCAGCCGGTTTGGCGAAGACGATTACGCCGTGGCCTTCGCCCGCATCGAGAACCATTATTTCGTCCATGCTGGCTGGCTTGAGGAAGGGCAACTGCTGCGTGATGCCTTCAAGTTGAAGGACATCCCCGGCACCATCGTCCATGGCCGCTACGACATGCCGTGCCCGGCGCGCTACGCCTGGGCGCTGCACAAGGCGTGGCCGAAGGCGGACTTCCACTTGGTCGAGGGTGCCGGCCATGCCTATTCGGAGCCGGGCATCCTCGACCGGCTGATCCGGGCGACGGACAAGTTTGCGGGGAAATGATCATGGGCCGCGAGCGCCTCCATCTCTTCGACACCACACTGCGCGATGGCCAGCAGACGCCAGGCATCGACTTTTCGGTCGAGGACAAGATCGCCATTGCCGGGCTGCTTGACGCGTTCGGCGTCGACTATATCGAAGGCGGCTATCCCGGTGCCAACCCGACCGACACCGCCTTCTTTGCCAAGCACCGCACGGCAACCGCCAAATTCGTCGCCTTCGGCATGACCAAGCGGGCAGGGGTGTCGACCTCGAACGATCCAGGCCTTGCCGCACTGGTCCAGTCGAAGTCGGACGCCATCTGCTTTGTCGCCAAGAGCTGGGACTACCATGTCCGCGTCGCGCTGGGCTGCACCAACGAAGAAAACCTAGAGGCGATCAAGGCGTCGGTCGAGGCGGCGGTTGCTGCCGGGAAGGAAGCACTGGTCGACTGCGAGCATTTCTTCGACGGCTTCAAGGCCAATCCCGATTATGCGCTGGCTTGCGCCAGGACCGCTTACGACGCCGGCGCGCGCTGGGTGGTGCTGTGCGACACCAATGGCGGCACGCAGCCGTCGGAAGTGCGCGCCATCGTCGAGAAGATCATCGAGGCAGGCATACCGGGGGACCATCTCGGCATCCATGCCCATGACGACACCGGCCAGGCGGTGGCAAATTCGCTGGCCGCCGTTGAGGCCGGCGTGCGCCAGATCCAGGGCACGCTGAACGGCATCGGCGAGCGCTGCGGCAACGCCAATCTGATCTCGATCGTGCCGACGCTGGCGCTGAAGTCGGCCTTTTCCAACCGCTTCGAGACAGGCATCTCGGCCGAAGCATTGGCCGGCATATCGCGCCTGTCCCGCGCCTTCGACGAATTGCTGAACCGCGCGCCGGAAGCGCAGGCGCCCTATGTCGGCGCTTCCGCCTTCGCCACCAAGGCCGGCATCCATGCCTCGGCGCTGGCCAAGGAGCCGGCCACTTACGAGCATGTGCCGCCGGAAGCGGTCGGCAACCGCCGCCGGGTCATGGTCTCGGACCAAGGCGGCAAGGCCAATTTCCTCGCCGAGTTGAAACGGCGCGGCATCGAAATGCCGAAAGACGATCACCGGCTGGACGCGCTGATATCAGTGGTCAAGGAGCGCGAGGCCGAGGGCTATGCCTATGAAGGCGCCGATGCCAGCTTCGAGCTGCTGGCGCGCAAGATGCTGCACGGCCTGCCGGAATTCTTCAGCGTCACCTCGTTCCGCTGCATGGTCGAGCGCCGCTTCGACGCCAATGGCCAGCTGAAGACGGTCTCAGAGGCGATCGTCAAGGTGCTGGTCGATGGCGAGGAGAAGATGTCGGTGGCGGAAGGGCACGGTCCGGTCAACGCACTCGACATCGCGCTGCGCAAGGATCTTGGAAAATTCCAGAACGAGATCGCCGACCTCGAGCTTGCCGACTTCAAGGTGCGTATCCTCAATGGCGGCACCGAGGCGATCACGCGTGTGCTGATCGAATCGCACGATGCAACCGGCGCCCGCTGGTGGACGGTCGGCGTCTCAGAAAACATCATCGACGCTTCATTCCAGGCGCTGATGGATTCGATCGTCTACAAGCTGATGAAGAACCGCGAGATGGCCGGGCTGGTCGCGGCGGAGTAGGATTGAACCATCAGCGAAAGTCCATTGATCCATCAGAACTTTGCGATGGTCTTGGCCCGGCGGCTGGCGCATAGCGTCGGGCCATGGCCATGGATGCGATTCAGCTCGAAGCAGACTCAAGGGCCCGGCGTGGATTCCTGCTGGCGCTGGGCGCCTATCTCCTGTGGGGGTTGCTGCCCTTTTATATGAAGGCGGTCGCACATCTGCCGCTGGCCGAAGTCATCGCGCACCGCATCGTCTGGTCGGTGCCCATCGCGGCGGCCGTTTTGATCTGGGCCGGCCGCACGGCGGATTTCAAAGCGGCGTTGCGTTCGCCGCGCATCATTTCCATGGCGGCGCTGACGGCGGCGCTGATTTCGGTCAACTGGGGCATCTATGTCTGGGCCATCGCGGTCGACCGTACTATCGAGACCGCGCTTGGCTACTACATCAACCCGCTTGTCAGCGTCGTCGTCGGCGCGCTGCTGCTCAGCGAACGGCTCGACCGGCTGCAAATCACGGCGGTGGTGCTGGCGGCCATCGCGGTCGCGGTGCTGACGATCGACGCCGGCAAGCTGCCCTGGGTGTCGCTGGTGCTGGCGTTTTCCTTCGCCGCCTACGCCTTCTTCCGCAAGACGCTGCCGATCGGTCCCAGCCAGGGTTTCTTGCTTGAAGTGCTTTTGCTGTCGGTGCCGGCGCTCGGCTACATCATCTTCCTCATCGTCACCGGGCAGGACCATTTCGTCTCCAGTTCCCTAAACGATACCGCACTGCTGATCGGCTGCGGCCCGGTCACCGCCATACCGCTGCTGCTGTTTGGCTTCGGGGCCAAGCTGCTGCGTCTCTCCACCATCGGCATCATGCAGTATATCGCGCCGACCATTGTGTTCCTGATCGCCGTGCTGATTTTCGGCGAACCCTTCGGCAGCACCCAGGCCATCGCCTTCGGCCTGATCTGGGCGGCGCTGGCGGTCTATTCCTGGTCGATGTTCCGCGGCCGCGAGATCCGGCCGGCAATGCGTTAGAGCGAGGATTTTCGATGTACGTTCTGCACATAGCAAACAAGAACTATTCCTCGTGGTCGCTGCGGCCATGGGTGCTGATGCGGACATTGGACGTCGCCTTCGAGGAGCGGCTGACACCGTTTCCGACCGGATCGAGTTGGAGCCTCTACCGGCCGTTCTCGCCCAGTGGCCTCGTACCGTGCCTGATTGACGACGGCTGGGCAGTCTGGGATTCGCTCGCCATCACCGAATACCTGGCCGAGCGCCACGCTGGCGTCTGGCCTGCCGAGCCGAAGGCGCGAGCCTGGGCGCGGTCGGCAGCGGCCGAAATGCATTCGAGCTTCACCGCCTTGCGCGGCTCCTGTCCGATGAACTGCGGTGTCCGCGTCGCGCCGGTGCCGATGTCGGATGCGCTGAAGCACGACCTCTTTCGCCTCGGCGATCTCTGGGACGACGGGCTTCGCCACTTCGGCGGACCGTTCCTGGCTGGCGATCACTTCACTGCCGTTGACGCCTTCTTTGCCCCGGTGGCGTTTAGGGTTCCGTCCTACGGACTGTCCTTCGAGGGCGCAGCTGCCGCCTATCCGGCGCGATTGCTGGCTCTGCCGGCGATGCGCGAATGGTACACGGCAGCCCTTGCAGAGGAGTGGCGCGAGCCGAACCACGAAGCGGAGGCGCGCGCTGCCGGCACTGTCATCGAGGATTTTCGCGCGACCTTGTAACGGTTGCCGCTACATCCCGCGCCCCAGCCGCCTAACGAACAGATAGACGACCACCGCGACGGCGAGCGATATCGCCGACGCCACCCAAAAGCCCACCGGCGTATCGACCAGCGGCAGCCCGCCGACATTCATGCCGAACAGGCCTGAGATGATCGTCATTGGCAACAGCACCGCGGTCATCACCGACAGCATGTAAAGCAACTGGTTCGACTGCGTCGTCAGCTTGGCCATCAGCTCGTCCTGCAAGAGCCGGGCGCGGGCCTGCAATTGCTCGCCGTCATGATGCAACGTATGGGCGCGGTGCGAAAGCCGTGCCGCCATGTCGTTGATCGCGTCAGGCAGGTCATTGCGATGCGAATGGTCGAGATGGCGGAACAGGCTGGTCAGCGTCGCCATCTGCCGATGGATCACCACCAGTTGCCGGCGCGCATCGACCAGCGCCTGCCGCTCATTGTGCCATGCATCGCAGACGATGCGGTCCTCGATGCCATCGAGCGTGTCGCCAAGGCCAGCGAGTTCCGTCGTCATGCCGTCGAGCGACTGGCCCATGACAGCCTCGATCAGTTCGGCCGGAGAGCGGAACTTTCGCGATCCGTTGTCGATCGCCTTGCGGATCTTGTCGACCGATTGCAGCGGTTGCTTGCGGCCGCCGATCAGCATCGTGTCGTTGAAGGCGAAGCGGAAATGGCCAAGCCCGCGCGCCTCCGCCGAATAGTCGTGGCGCAGGTCCGGCAAATCGCCGTACAGCCAGTCGCCCTCGAGGTCGATATGGCAGCCATGGCCGGCCGACAGGAAGGCATCGCGCACCGGCGGCGGCAAAGCCGGCTCGGTGGCGATCTCGTGGCGGGCGCGCATGTCGGAAACCTGGTAGCTGCGCCATGTCCAGTGTGTGGTGGTCGCGTCTTTGGTTCTCGTGCCTTCGGCGGTGAAGTGATAGACGAAGAACAGCCCGTGCTCGTCCGGCAGGTAAGGCGACAGATCGCTGCCGTCTGGATTGAGAGGGATGTTCATGATCGCGTCGCCAGTCTCTCGAATACGCCGCGTGGTGGCGACCTAGACTGTGATTATTAGCACGGGCGAACCGTTTTCGTGTGACTGTTTTGACGGTCATCCGAGGCGGCGTACCAACGCCGTTGTTTGGAGCCAGTTTGGAATAATACGTCGTTGTCTCGCGTTTGCGTAAAGGGCACGACGCAATCCATGCGGAGGACGTCCGATGCATGCCGGCTTCCCACGAAGCCTACTCATAGCGGTATTGGGAGCCGTCATTGCGGGCTGCGCTGGCTTTTCGGCGCAGAAAACGGGGGCAATAACCGGCTATGGCCCCAACCCAACCTTACCGAAACCAAGACCGACGCTGATCCCGACCGTCAACATCGCCGAGGCGAAAGGCTGGCAGAAAGGTGATATGCCGACCCCGGCGAACGGGCTGACGGTGAACCCCTACGCCACCGGCCTCGACCATCCGCGCTGGCTGCACGTGCTTCCGAACGGGGACGTGCTGGTTGCCGAAACCAATGCCCCTGCCAAGCATGACGAAGGCTTCAGCCTTAGAAAGGTCTTTATGGACCTGGCTATGAAGCGCGCCGGGGCCGCGACCAAAAGCGCCAACCGCATCACGCTCCTGCGCGACACCAATGGCGACGGCATTGCGGATGTGCGCAGGACGTTCGCAGAAGGCCTCAATTCTCCCTTTGGTATGACGCTGTCCAAAGGCATTCTCTATGTAGCGAACACCGACGCGCTTGTCGCTTTCCCCTACTCCAATGGCCAGACCCGAGCCACAACGCCGCCGGAAAAGATCGTCGACTTACCGGCCGGAGATCTCAACCATCATTGGACCAAGGATGTGATCGCAAGTCCGGATGGACGCAAGCTCTATGTCACCGTCGGCTCCAACAGTAACGTTGGAGAAAACGGCATGGCCGCGGAGAAGAACCGCGCCGCCGTCCTTGAAGTGGACCGGTCGACCCGCCGTACCCGGGTCTTCGCGTCAGGGCTGCGCAACCCAAACGGGCTCTCCTGGAACCCTGAAACCGGCAAGCTTTGGGTCGCCGTGAACGAGCGTGACGAGATCGGCGACGATCTTGTGCCGGACTATATGACCTCGGTTCGTGACGGCGCTTTTTACGGCTGGCCCTACAGCTATTTCGGACAGAACGTCGACGAACGCGTCAAGCCGCAGCGCCCCGGTCTCGTGGCTAGGGCGGTCAAGCCCGACTACGCGCTGGGTTCCCATACCGCCTCGCTGGGACTGACCTTCTCCAAAGGGGCGTCGCTCGGCCCAGCCTACGGCAACGGCGCGTTCGTTGGTCAGCACGGCTCGTGGAACAGAAGTGTGCTCAGCGGTTACAAGGTGATCTTCGTGCCGTTCCGCGGTGGTAAACCGAGCGGTCCCCCGAAAGATGTGCTCGCTGGCTTCGTCGGGCGTGACGGCAGGGCGATGGGCCGTCCGGTCGGCGTTGCTATCGATCAGAGCGGCGCACTGCTCGTCGCCGACGATGTCGGCAATGTCATCTGGCGGGTCAGTAGGGCAGTAGGGCAGTAGGGCAGTAGGGCAGTAGGGCAGTAGGGCAGTAGGGCAGTAGGGCAGTAGGGCAGCGCCTCATGAGCGCGGCATGCACTACATACTCCCCTATACCCTAAAGCTTGTCGATCACCGACTGCACGCCTTCGGTTGGTGCGTCGACCGACGATCCCGCGACCATGATGGCAGCGACGATCGCTTCTGGATCGTCGACCACCAGCGGCCTGACTCGCTGCGCGGTGTGGATGAAGCCTTCGGCCATCATATGGTCGAGCAGCGCCAGCATCGGGTCCCAGAATCCTCCAACGTTGCCGAAGACGATCGGCTTGCGATGATGGCCGAGCTGGCCCCAGGTCATGATCTCGATGATTTCCTCGACAGTGCCGATGCCGCCCGGAAGCGCCACAAACGCGTCGGATTTCTCGAACATCGTATGTTTGCGCTCGTGCATGTTTTCGGTGATGACGAGCTCGTCAAGCCGGTCAAGCGCGGTTTCGGTGGCCTCCCTGTTGATCAGGAAGCGCGGAATGATCCCCGTCACCTTGCCGCCGGCGCGCATTGCGCCCTCGGCGACGGCTCCCATGATGCCCCTGGTGCCGCCGCCATAGATCAGACGCAGGCCGGACTTGGCGATCGAACGCCCAAGCAGGTGTCCGGCCTTGGCATAGGTTACATCGCGGCCCGGAGACGAGCCGCAATAGACGCAGATGGATCGAATCGTGTTCATGAGGTGATTGGTGATTGGGTCTTTATTCGCGGTCAAGCCCGGGCGGGTTTTTTCTTGTCGGCCCCGTTTATTCGTGTCGGCCCTTTTTCCTGTCGGTCTCCCTTGTTCTTGTCGCCTTGGGCAAAACAGGCTAGACCGCATTAGGTGGCTAAGGGCAGGGAAATATGGCAATTAATCCTTTGAAGGCGTTTTTGTTCGTCGTCGGCGGCTCCGTCGCCGCGGCGGGAACCGCCTATGTGTCGGGCGCGCTCGATCCGTATCTCACTCGCACGCCGCCGGCGGAAGTGGCATCGCTGACGCCGCCGGTGGAGACGCCGGCCGAACCAGTGACCGATGCACCGCCGCCGCCGGCGCCTGCCGCTGGTGCGATGGCACCGGCAGCGCCGGCCACGGCCGATGCGATTGCGCCGACTTTCGACATCGTTCGGGTCGAGATCAAGGGCTCTATTGTCGTCGCCGGCAAAGCCGCACCCAACGCCAAGGTCGAGATTCTCAACGGTTCGACGGTTCTCGGCTCGACGGTCGCCGGTGCCGATGGCGCTTTTGCCATCGTTCTCGACGATGCGCTGAAACCCGGCGATTACACGATCGCGCTGCGCTCGATGACCGGCAATGTCGTGACCCCCTCGGCGCAGACGGCTATCGTCTCGATTCCCAAGAGTCCTGCTGGCCAGGTGCTGGCGATGATCGAGGAGCCGGGCAAGGCCTCCGAATTGCTCACCGTTCCTACACCCGAGACAAAGCCGGAATCGCCGCCTGCCGGCGACAAGGCGGCCGCCCCGGCTTCCGAGGACTCCGCTGCCGAGGACCCCGCTGCCGCAGCACCAGCCCCAGCCGCACCGGCTGCCACGGCGCCGGCCACCGTCGAAGCCGTCCCCGCGCCCGCTCCGGGCGGGCCGGCCGCACCGGCGACACCAGCTGCAGGGCCAAAGGTCGTCGTCGAAGCGATCGAGATCGACGGCAACAAGATCTTCGTCGCCGGCCTCGCCGACCCCGGCCGCAAGGTGCGCGCCTATGCCAACGATATCTTGCTCGGCGACGCGAAGACTTCGCCCGACGGCCATTTCCTGGTCGAGGCGACGCGCAACATTCCGGTCGGCACCTACACGATCCACGTCGACGCGCTCGATTCCGACGGGGTCAAGGTGGTGGCCCGTGCCGCCGTGCCGTTCGAGCGCGAGCCGGGCGAGTCGATCGCCGCCGTGGCGCCTGCCGAGGCAAAGCCGGCCGCGCCGACAACCACGCCTGCGGCGCCCGCGGCCGAGGCGCCAGCCGATATGGCGGCTGCGACGCCCCCGACCGGAGTGCCCGAGACCGCGGCGCCGAAGCTCGAACACGCCGACAGCGCCGTTATCATCCGCCGGCGCGATACGCTGTGGCGGATTTCGCGGCGCGTCTACGGCCAAGGCGTTCGCTACTCGACCATCTACCTCGCCAATCAGGATCAGATCAGGAATCCCGACCGCATCTGGCCGGGGCAGGTGTTCAAGGTCCCCGGAAAATCGCAGGAAGGCGAAGCCGCCAACCTCAAGGCGATGGGCGACCAGATGACGACGGCGCCGACAAAGGCCAACTAGAAATCCTTTTCTTCTCTAGCGGGCTCTTGCGGAAAGTTCATTCATCGTCTATCGCCGATAGACGATGAACGCTCCCTTGACCGAGAAGACCTGCGGCTTCGCCGACAGCCAGATCGTCGCCGCGAAGCTCGCCGCGCTTTCGCATCCGACCCGGATCGAAATTCTCCGGCACCTTTCGGCCAGCCGCTCCTGCTGCTGCCGCGAGGTCGTCGACCATCTCGACCTGGCGCAGTCCACCGTTTCGCAGCACCTGAAGATACTGGTCGATGCCGGGCTCGTCCGCTACCAGCCGGATCGGCAACGCTCGCGCTATGAAGTCGACAGCGATGCGCTCGAAGATGTTTCTGCATCGCTGGCCGCGCTGGTCAATTCGTGCTGCTCCCGCCGCTAGGCCATCATCCCGAACGAAGGCCGCGTCAGCGAAAAGTGGAAGCCGGTTTTCGGTAAAGATCATGGTCAAGCAATAAGAAATACGAAAAGGCGATAAAATGGCCGAAAAAACCGTCTCCGCCGATTCTGGCTCGACCTTCAAGACATTGCGCAATCTTTGGCCCTATATGTGGCCGGCCGACCGTGCCGACCTGCGGGCGCGGGTGGCGTGGGCGACCGTGCTTCTGGTCGTCGCCAAGCTGACGCTGGTTGCGGGTCCCTACTTCTTCAAATGGGCGACCGATGCGCTGGCTGGTGACGCCAAGTCGGCGCCGCCGCTGCCGGCCTTCATGCTGGCGCCAGTCATGCTGGTCATCGCCTACAATGTCGTGCGGCTGGTGCAGCTCGGTTTCAACCAGCTGCGCGACGCGCTGTTTGCCCGCGTCGGCCAATATGCGGTGCGCCAGCTCGCCTTCCGCACGTTCGTCCACATGCATCAATTGTCGCTGCGCTTCCATCTCGAGCGCCGCACCGGCGGCCTGTCGCGCATCATCGAGCGCGGCACCAAGGGCATCGAGACGATCGTCCGCTTCACCGTGCTCAACACATTGCCGACCATCCTCGAATTCGCGCTGACAGCCGGCATATTCGCGGTCACCTATGGCTGGAAGTACGTGGCTGTGGTGGCGGTGACGGTCTGCCTCTATATCTGGTTCACCATCAGGGCGAGCGACTGGCGCATCGTCATTCGCCGCGACATGAACGACAGCGACACCGATGCCAGCACCAAGGCGATCGACTCGCTGCTCAATTTCGAAACGGTCAAGTATTTCAACAACGAGGGCATGGAAGCCGAGCGCTTCGACCGTTCGATGGCGCGCTACGAGACCGCCGCCACCCGGATATGGACCTCGCTCGGCTGGCTGAACTTCGGCCAGGGCGTCATCTTCGGTCTCGGCACGGTTATCGTCATGTGCCTTTCGGCGCTGGAGGTGCAGGCCGGCACGCAGACGGTTGGCGACTTCGTCTTCATCAACGCCATGCTGATCCAGCTTTCGGTGCCACTCAACTTCATCGGCTTCATCTATCGCGAAATCCGCCAGGGCCTGACCGACATCGAGCAGATGTTCGATCTGCTCGATGTGCCGCAGGAGATCGTCGACAAGCCGGGGGCCAAGCCGCTGGTCGTCGGCTCCGGCAAGGTCGAGTTCCGCGACGTGCAGTTTTCCTACGATCCCAACCGCAAGATCCTGAAAGGCGTCAGCTTCGAAGTGCCGGCCGGCAAGACGGTTGCCATTGTCGGGCCATCGGGCGCCGGCAAGTCGACCATTTCGCGGCTGCTGTTCCGTTTTTACGACATCCAGGGCGGCAAGATTCTGATCGACGGCCAGGACATTCGCGACGTGACTCAGGAGAGCTTGCGCGCGGCGATCGGCATGGTGCCGCAGGACACCGTGCTGTTCAACGACACCATCGCCTACAACATCCGCTACGGCCGCGTCGATGCCAGCGAGGAGGATGTGCGCAAGGCGGCAGAACTCGCCCAGATCGGGCCGTTCATCGAGCGGCTGCCCGACGGCTACCGTTCGATGGTCGGGGAGCGCGGACTGAAACTGTCCGGCGGTGAGAAGCAGCGCGTGGCAATCGCCCGCACCATTTTGAAGGCGCCGCCGATCCTGATGCTCGACGAGGCGACCTCGGCTCTCGACAGCCATACCGAACAGGAGATCCAGGCGGCACTCGACCTCGTCAGCAAGGGTCGCACCACCATCGTCATCGCCCACCGGCTGTCGACGGTGATTTCGGCCGACGAGATCATCGTGCTGCAGGACGGCCAGATTGCCGAGCGCGGCACGCATGCCGCCTTGATGCGCAAGGCCGGCCTGTACGCGTCGATGTGGGACCGCCAGCGTGAGGCAACCGAGGCCGAGGAGCGGTTGCGCATTGCTCGCGAGCGCGACGAGTTCGGCGTTGTCGTCCGCCGCCGCCCCTCCGAGGTGTCGTAGCCCTTACGGCCAGCCAGCGCCCGGCGCGGAAGCCTCGATGCTGAGCACCTGGCCTGTGCGCGCATCGCTGATCATGTGCTCGAAGCCGCGCCATTCGGCGGCGACGATGAACAGCGTCTTGCCGTCGGCGCCGCCGAGCATGCAGGCAAAGCAGCCGCGATCGGCATCGACGCTGTCGAGCATCGCCCCGCCCTCGCGCACCCGCACGCAGTGCCGGTTGGGGACGTCGGCATACCAGATGGCGCCTTCGGCATCGAGGCAGATGCCGTCGGGAAAGCCGTTGCCGAGGTCGGCCCATCGCCGCCGGTTGGCAAGGCCGCCATCGGCGGCGATGTCGAAGGCGGTCAGCCTGTTGGCGTGGGACTCGGCGACGATCAACGTCTTGTTGTCAGGCGACACCGCCATCCCATTGGCGAAGGCGATCTTGTCCGCCACCTGCCGCACGGACCCGTCCGGTGCAATCAGCACGATGGTGCCGGGGCCGAAATGCTTGCCGGGAACCGGCGCTGGCCCACCGCCATTGACGTAGATGTTGCCGCGCCCGTCGACGACGATCTCGTTCCAGGGGTTCCCTGAGAGGTGTCGCAGATCGGCGTGGGTGACCAGCGTCCCGTCTGCTTCCTGCCGCAGCACCAACCCCTCACGCCCGCAGACGACGACCAGGCGACCGTCCGGCAGCCAGTCGACCGAATAGGGCAGGGTGGCCGGCACGGTGAGCATGATCTCACTGTTGCCGTCGGCATCGACGGCGATGATCTGGCCGGTTCCCCAGTTGCAGAACCAAAGCCTGCCATCATGCCAGCGCGGCGATTCGCCGAACGCCAGACCGTTCATCACGACCCGCGCTTCCTTTGCTGCTGATTTCCGTGACAGCATTTTGTTGCCTCCAGCTTTCGTTCGGCGGGCGCTTTGACAAGGCCCGTATCTCCAAGGACGCGTGAGGCCGGTTCGCCCCGACACCAGTCATGCTTTTTTGGACAGGCGCATTGGAACCCTTCCACGCCCGCGATCGGCTAATGCGGACGAGAACGCTGGATCCGGCGTTCCCTCATTGTCGCGTTGCGGCCACAGGGTGTTTCCGCTATTGAGGCCGGACCTGAAACTAGGCTGTTTCCATTCCATGGACCTCGTCGACACGATCAAGAAAACGTTGGTTCCGATCCATCGCGAAGGCTATCCGTTTATCGCCGCCTTCGCAGCGGTGACGCTTTTCCTCGGCTATTTCTCTTCGATCCTGTTCTGGGTCTGCCTCATCGCGACGGCCTGGTGCGTCTATTTCTTCCGCGATCCCGAGCGCGTCACGCCGGTCGACGACCGGCTGGTGGTGAGCCCGGCCGACGGCATCATCACGGCGGTCGGTCCGGCAGTGCCACCGCGCGAACTTGGCCTCGGGGGCGGCGAGATGACCCGCATCTCGGTGTTCATGGACGTCTTCTCCTGCCACGTGAACCGGGCTCCGGTGCGCGGCCGCATCACAAGGATAGAGCATCGGCCCGGCCAGTTCCTCAACGCCGCACTTGACAAGGCGAGTGCCGACAACGAGCGCAATGGCCTGGTCATCGACAGCCCGAACGGCACGGTGGCCGCGGTGCAGATCGCCGGCCTGGTGGCGCGGCGCATCGTCTGCTGGGCCGAGACCGGCGGCACGATCGGCATCGGCGAGCGCTTCGGGCTGATCCGCTTCGGCTCGCGCGTCGATGTGTTCCTGCCGTCGACCGCAACGCCGCGTGTCGCCGTCGGCCAGACTGCGGTCGGCGGTGAAACCATACTGGCCGAATTCGGCGGCGTTGCCGCAACGCCGCTCGTGCGGGTGTCCTGAGCCGTGGGCGCGCCGTTCAAAAAATTCGAGGCGCATGGCAGCGGCGGCCCGCGCATCCGTGAAATTCCGATGCGCATGGTGCTGCCCAATCTTGTCACAGTGCTCGCCATCTGCGCCGGCCTCTCGGGCATCCGCTTCGGCTTCGAAGGCCGTTTCGAGCCGGCAGTGGTGATGGTGCTGCTGGCCGCCTTCCTCGACGGCATCGACGGCCGTCTGGCACGCATGCTGAAGGCGACGTCCAAATTCGGCGCGCAGATGGATTCGCTGGCCGACATCGTCAATTTCGGCGTAGCACCCGCGCTGGTGCTCTATGCCTTCCTGCTCGACCAGGCCGGCTCGCCGGGCTGGATTGCCGCGCTGCTGTTCACCATCGCCTGCGGGCTGAGACTCGCTCGCTACAACGTGCTCGACGAAGAAACTGATCGCCCGCAGTGGCAGACCGAGTATTTCGTCGGCGTGCCGGCGCCGGCGGGCGCCGTGCTGGTGATGCTGCCGCTTTACCTGTACTTCCTGCGGCTTGGTGTGGAGCCGTCCCGCCCAGCCGCATTCATCGCCGCCGGTTTCACCGTTCTGATAGCCTTCCTGCTGGTCAGCCGGCTGCCGGTCTATTCCGGAAAAAGCCTGAAAGTCCCGGGCGACAAGGTGCTGCCGATCATCCTCGGTGTCGTCCTCTACATCCTGCTGTTGATGACCTATCCCTGGTACACGCTGACGGCGTCGGTTGCCGGCTATCTGCTCTTCCTGCCGCTCAGCATCCGCGCCTATTCCAGGCGCGCCAAGCGCGAAGGCGAGAAGGTGCCGCCTTCGGACTTCGGCTGACAGATCTGTCGCCAATTCGCTGATAGTTCAATTAGTTTAGTTCAAGTCGGACGCATCCCGCTCTAGCGGGAACCTGCCGGCGTCTTGACCGTTCTGTCTCAGCGGGCGAGGCGAGCGACGTCGCGAACGCCTCGCTATCAGCCCTTGAAGCTGCTGTCCCAGGCGCAGGAGCTTAAAGAAGAGTGAGGAGAAATGGCTGTCGTCCTCATTGGCGCGTTGCTCATTGTCGCTGGCGTTGTGTATATGGCCGGCGCAGCCCTTTGGCGTGGGCGGCTCAGCGATCCGGCGCCTGCTCGCGCGGCGCCGGACCGCTCGACGCCAAATCTTGCAACGCCAGGCCCGACACTTGAGCCGCGGCGGCGCGGCCTCGGTTTCCTCGGCCTGTCGCAGAACTGGCCGGGCCTGCTGATGATGGCGGTCGGGTTCATCCTGCTGTTGTCGGTGGTGGTCCTCTAATGTAATGCATGTCGCCCAAAAGCATGCCCTCGGGCCTGACCCGAACCTGCGCAGCGATTTTGGGACAACGAGATGCATTCAAGCAAGAACTTAAAGCGCGTCGCATAAATCCCTCCAGACGCGACGCGCTTTAGGCGCTAGGCCGCCGCGCTGAGTCCCAGTCGGTCAATCGCCAGTTTGCGGGTCGAGACGTAGTCGGTCTTGCCAGAGCCCAGCACCGGGATTTCCTCGACCTTGATGATGTCGTTCGGCACCATCAGATCGGCGGCGCCGGCTTGTCTGCCGAATTTGCGCAATTCATCGGGGTCGGCGTCATCGGCGGTGGTGACCAGCACGATACGCTCGCCGCGGCGCTTGTCCGGCACCGCCACCACAGCGTGGTGCTCTTCCGGCCACAGCGACTGCACCAGCATCTCGACCGCGCCCAGCGACACCATCTCGCCGGCGATCTTGGCGAAGCGCTTGGCCCGACCGCGAATGGTAATGAAGCCCTCGCGGTCAACAGAAACGATGTCGCCGGTATCGTGCCAGCCGTCGAGCGGCTGCAATTCCCCGGGCCGATCTGAGGTCATGTAGCCCATCATCAAATTCGGCCCCTTGAGCAATAACCGTCCGGCGCCGCTGATGCCCTCGACCGGCTCGAGCTTCATGCGCATGGCCGGCAACAGTCGCCCGACCGTGCCGTCGCGGCCGTGGATGGCGGTGTTGACGGCAACGACGGGCGCTGCCTCGGTCAGCCCGAAACCTTCGATGATCTCGGCCTGGAAGCGCTCCCGGTAGACGCGGCGCGTCTCCGGTTTCACCGCTTCGGCGCCGGCGACGATGAAGCGCAGGCTGGAGAAATCGCCGTCCTTGGCGGTGCGCGCATAGTTGGCGAGGAACGTGTCGGTGCCGAACATGACCGTCGGCCTTGCCTTGCGTGCGACCTCGGGGATCAGCTTGTAGTGCAGCGGCGAGGGATAGAGGAACAGTTTCACGCCGGTGACCAGCGGCAGGATGGTGCCGCCGGTGAGCCCGAACGAGTGGAACACCGGCAGCACGTTGAGCAGGATGTCGGCCGGCGAGATGGTGATGCGGGCCTCAGCCTGCATGGCGTTGGCGAGAAGATTTCTGTGCGACAGGACCACCGCCTTCGGCGTGCCTTCCGAGCCTGAGGTGAACAGGATCACCGCTGGTTTGGCCGCATTCTGCGGCTGCAGCGGCCAGCGCCACAGCAAGGCGGCGGCGAGCTTGTCCAGCACGGTTACGCTGGCCCGCACATCCTCCAGCCACAACAGCCTGGCGCCGCCTTCTTCTACCGCCGCGACGATGTCAGCGAGGCTGGCCTTGTCGACAAAGGCGCGCGACGAGACCACGGTGCGGATCTCCGCCGTGCGCACGGCGGCGGTGACGCTGGCCGGGCCTGCGGTGTAGTTGATCATCGCCGCCACCCGGCTCGCTGACAACAGGCCAACGAGCGACAGCACGACACCGTTGGCGTTGGGCAGCAGCACTCCAACCGCTTCATTCGGCGCCGTCACCGCCTCGAAGCGGCGGCCCAGCACCCGCGCGCCGATGAACAGCTTTCTGTAATTCAGCGTGCCGCTGATCACGTCTTCGACGATAGGATGCGAGGCGCCGACTCGGTCGGCGGCGTCGCGTATGGCGAGGAACAGGCCGCGGTCAAGATCGCTGCCGAAAAGCCGGGCTTCGGCGAAACGGTCGAACAGCGCATTGGTGTTCGAGGATTGATCAGGGTTTCGCGCTACCAGCTCGGCGATGGTCATCGGCTCCAGCACGTTGATCGACAGGAGCGGAAACCAGCGCCGGGGCGCCTTGTCCGCCGCAGTCAGCGATACCGGCAGAGTGCGCGCGCCGGCGACGAAGATCGGCACGATGCGGGCGTCGGCCTGCATGGCGATGCGGGTGACGGCGCGAAACAGGCGAAATGTCTTGATGTCAGGCTCGACCGCATCCGGCAGATAGACGGCAAGGCGGCCCTTGCCCTTCAGCACCCGCACCAGCCGGCGGCTGACGAAGACATGCTCGGCGTTGAAAGCGATAGTGCGGCCAAGCTCGCGCCATGGTTCGAGCCAGGGCGATCGCGCCGAGACCTCGTCGAGGATGTGCAGCGTGTCTTCCGGCAGCAGTGACAGCATCAGCGCCGGTTCGAGGCGCGACTGGTGCGAAATGACGTAAATGACCGGGGCGGCTGTTCTGCGGGCGATCTTGATATGATCATCGGCAATCCGGTAGGCGAGCTTGAACGGCACATAGAGCAGCGCCTGCGTGAAGCGCAGGCCGAGGCGGAATTTTTCCACCACGCCGATCAGCAGCCAGGCCGCGACGAGACCCGCAAGCAGCGCCAGTGTCAGGATCATGCCGCGTCTCTCCCAACAGATTTTGACCTCGCGGCTCTTCGCGACCGCTTCGATGAGAACCTAGACGAAGTGGGCCCAACGTCAATGCGGAGGTGCGGTACCTTCGCATTACTGGCCTGGCCGGCCATGAAAAGTGCGTGTCTATGTTTCCTTGCGGCAGAGAAAGCGCCTGCGGCATGAGCCTGGATTGATGGGGGCGGCTCACGCCGCCTTCAGCCTCCCGCTGATGAAGCGGAATTCCTGTGTCTTGCCACCATAGCCATAGGCGGCGGCCGGGACTTCATGCACGAAGGCATAGCTCTCCTCATGCAGCTTGCCCAGCAGGCTGCCAAAGCCAAGGAAGAGCGCCTTGAGATAGGCCTCCAGCTCGAGCTTGGTGTTGGTGCCGTCGACCACCTTGATGTCGAGCCAGAAACTGTTGGCGTCATGCTCGGCCAACGACTTGCCGCCGGCGAACCAGTGCTCGGGGTCATGGTAGGAAATGGCCACCGCTGTGATCGTCGCATCCTTGCGCAAATGCGTGGCGGTCAGTTCGGTCACCTGCCTGGCGATAGCGGCGGACAAAGCGGCATCGGGCTTGCCTGTGACGCTGACATTGATGATCGGCATAATTTCTCTCCTTGGGTTACGCGGCGTCTCTTCGCCGTCAGAAATCTTTGCCATCGCTCTTGCGTTATGAAAATCGAATTGTTTTCAGGAAAAACTTTGATATTATCGAATTATGCTCGATCCCGACCTCCTCAAAACCTTTCTCGCCTTCGTCGACCGCGGCTCGCTGGCGCAGGCGGCGTCATTTGTCGGGCGCTCGGCGTCGGCGGTGACCACGCAGATGCAGCGGCTTGAGGATATTGTCGGCGAACCACTTCTGCTGCCACAGGGAAGAGGGCGCGTCCTGACGCCGGCGGGCGAAGATCTGGCCGGTCATGCGCGGCGCATCCTTGCTGTGCATCGCGAAGCGTGGCTGGCCCTCAAGGGCGTGCGAGCCGATGGGCGCGTGGCCATCGGCACGACACAAGATTTCGCCGACAGCGGCCTCCCGGATTTGCTCAGGGCCTTTGCCGCGAGCTATCCGCGCGTCAGGATCGAACTTCGCGTCGGCCGCTCCGCCGAATTGGCCGAGGCGCTGCAAACCGGCATCCTCGATCTGATGATCGCCATGCGACAGGCTCCGGCGCCGGACGAGATCGGCGTGCTCCGCGAGCCGATGATGTGGCTCTGTTCGCAAAGAGGCTTGGCCACACACCAGGACGAACTGCCGCTGGCGCTGCTCGATCCGCATTGCGGCTTTCGCGAAGCGGCGATCGCGGCACTCGACAGGGAAGGCCGTCGCTACCGCATCGCCGCCGGCAGTGCCAGCCTGGCCGGGCTGCGCACGGCGGTGCATGCCGGCATTGCTCTGACGCTGCGGACGGCGCGGTTTGCCCATTCCGGCATCGTCGAGGCACCGCGCGAGTTTGGCCTGCCGCAGGTTCCCATCGCCGAGTTCGCCATCCGGCTGCGCCAGGATGCCGAGCCCCCGGCCCAGGATCTGGCTGCGCTGTTCAGCGGCAACCTTGCCTTGCCAGGCGCACCGAGCTGATTTCGCAAAAGAAAAAGCCGACCTTGCGATCGGCTATAGTTTAGACGGGCCGAGGGGTTTGGGGGGACTTGGATGACCCGTCAAAGCCAACAATGCCTGAACCTGTTGATGGTTCCATGACCTTGCTAATTTATTTGCACCCGCAATTTTATTTTCGGGGGCAGATTTTTTCTCAGGCAGAGCGCTGCCTGGCCGCTTGCCAGTCGCGCCCGCCATGGGCGAACACCGCGCAGAGCACGATGGCGCCGCCGATCATGCTGGCGGCTGGCGGGACCTCGGCCAGGAACAGGAAGGCGAACAGGATCGCGAACGGTACTTCAGCCGAGCCCAGCAGGCCGGATTCGGCAGCCGGAATGAGCCGCACGCCCTCCGTCCACAGAATAGAGGCCAGCGCGAACGACGTGCCGAAGGCGACGAGCAACACTGCGTCCCTGGCCGAGACGGCCAATGGATCGGTGACGAACCAACCGAGCACGAACAAAAGGAATGCCGACACCGCCCCGGCCCACACTACCGGCGTGTCGCGGAAAGCGCGCACCATGATCATGTAGAGCGCGCTGCCGATTGTCATAAGCAGCGCCAGCCCGTCGCCGAACAGATGGCCGGTGCCGAAGCCGGACCAGACCATGATCGCCACGCCGCTGAGCGACACGGCGGCGGCGGCAAGCGTCTGCAGCCGAAAGCGCTCACGAACCAGAATGAAGGCAAGCAGCGCGGTGACGAAGGGCGCAGTGGCGTAGATGATCGCAACATTGGCGACGAAGGTGAACTTGAACGCCGAGATGAAGGCGATGCTGGCTAGCGCGCCCTCGCTCGCCAACAGCCAGCCGCGCCAGCCGAGGCGCAGGCTTTCACGCCCACCGGATTGACGGCGCCGCCAAAGCACATAGAGGGTGATCAGGATCGACCCAACGAAGCCCCGCCAGCAGGTGATGGTCAGCGAATCGGCATGGATCGACTTGGTTAGCACGCCGGTGAGGCCGAAGACGGCTGCCGACGCCGAAACCAGGATGATGCCAAGGGTGCGCTCGGCGGCGGTGTCAGGCATGGTTGGGAATCCGGTCATGTCACCAGACTATGCTGCCCTGTCCTGACATCGTACTGTCAGCAGGGGTTGCCGTATCCTGCAGCCGCTGCGGAAATGCCCTTTTGCAAGTCGATTCATCTCATCAAAGCCGATGTGTCAGTTCGACACGAAGTGATCTTGTCTCTCCCACGGCTCCTGCGGACCGCGAACATCCCTGTTGACTCGGCCCCAGGGTCAGCCCCGATAGAAAGGCGGTCAACAGCAACAAGGTGATTCATGAACTCTTCCGCCCAGTTCCTGAACGCTTCCGAAGCCGCCGGCCGGCTCGGGGTGTCGGCCAAGGCCCTGCGGCTTTATGAGCAGCGCGGCCTGATCGCTCCGATCCGCACTGCGGCCGGATGGCGCGCCTACGGTCCTGTCGAAATGAGCCGCGCCGCCGAGATCGCGGCCCTGCGCGCGCTTGGCTTCAGCCTAGCCCAGGTGGCGCGGGTGATGGAGCGTGACTCCCGGGGCATGGAGCCGGCCTTGGCCGCACACCAGGCAGTACTCGAGAGCCGGCTGCGCCAGCTTGTCGGCGTAATAGAGAAGATCGGTAGCCTGCGGGACGACCTCGCTCGAGGCGAAGCGCCAAGCGCCGGGGAACTGGCGCGCCTGCTGGCGCCAGAGGCTACGCTCAGCGTCGCTTTCGACCTTCCCTGGCCTTGGGGAGGCGAGCGGTTCGAACTGGGACAGATCCGACCGCTGAACTACATCATCGGCCCGCTGGGCAGTGGCAAGACCCGGCTGGCTCAGCGCCTGGCCGAGACATTGCCTGACGCCGCCTTCCTTGGCCTGGATCGACTGGCGAATGGCTGTGCGGCGGCTCTGGCTCGTGTGGACGCCGACCCAGCTCTCAGGTCGCGGGTCGATCAGACGCTGGCCTGGCTCGTCGAGGACGGTGCCGCGCTGTCCGACGCAATGATCGCTCTACTCGTCGGATTGGAAGCCGAAGGTCCGGCCATCCTGGTCGTCGACATGATCGAACAGGGGCTGGATCAAGCCTCGCAAGAAGCTCTGATTGCCCATTTGCGTCGCCGCGGCCCCGGCGGTCGACCGCTTTTTCTGCTCACGCGCTCCTGCGCGATACTCGACCTGGCGGCTGTCGGCACCGACGAAGCGATCATCCTCTGCCCCGCCAATCACAGCCCGCCAACGTACGTCGCCCGGTACCCCGGCACTCCCGGCTACGAGGCCGTCGCCACCTGCCTGGCCTCACCCGAGGTGCGGGCGCGGACGGACGGCGTCATCGCGTGGCGGCCCCAGGCCGCATGAAAGGCATCAAGTCTAACGACGCAGCAATGTCTGGACAGCTTGTCACTCCGATCCAAATGTCGTGAAATCAAGGTTTAGGCCGTACCGGTTCTATTCGAGTATCGTGACGAGCGATGAAAATGACTGCCGAAAAGGGTTGGACATGGACACCACCGGACTGAAGGCCATGCAGGCGCCGCTCAAGGAGGCGTATCGCGACGACGCATCGCGCGCGCTGATCACGCTTCGGGCCAAGGGCTCGGTCGACGACCAGTCGATCGCCTGCAAGGTCGAGACCGGCAGGGCGCTCGCCGTTGCCGGTCTGCATCCGGCTACCGGCGGTTCCGGGCTCGAACTGTGCTCGGGCGACATGCTGCTGGAGGCGCTGGTCGCTTGCGCTGGCGTAACGCTGAAGGCAGTGGCGACGGCGCTGGAGTTCAAACTCGGCGCCGCCACCGTGGAGGCCGAAGGCGATCTCGATTTTCGCGGCACCTTAGGCGTGGCAAAAGATGCGCCGGTCGGCTTCCGCGCCATCCGGCTGAATTTCAACCTCGACAGCGAAGAGCCACAAGAGCGCGTCGACACACTGCTCAAGCTGACCGAACGCTATTGCGTGGTGTTTCAAACCATCAATACGAGGCCGGAACTGACGGTCAGCGCTCAGCGCTGAACGCGCGCCGCCGGCTACTCGCTTTCGCCCTCGTCGGCGAACGGCGAGGCGCTCGGCACGCACTGCACCGACCAGCCGGCCGGCGTTGGCTGCTTCTGATATTCGGTGACGGCGAAGGCGCACTGTTCGCGAGTGTCGAACGTGCTGGGCAGCACCACCATGCCGCCTTGCGGGCCGGCAATCACCAGATACCAGACCAGCGCTACGCTCGAAGCCATGGAAATTTCCTCGCTTGTTGTGGGAGTCGGGCGATCCTATCAACTCCGGGCAACCGACGAAAGCTCGGCCGGGCGCGGTGGGTCGCCACAGCCGCGTGATGTCCTGCATTTGTTGGGCCGGCTCAGTTTGCGGCAAAGCAGTAGAACAGGCCGTCGCCGCCGGTGCTCCTCAGTGCCTCCTGACTGCAGCCGCCGCGTGAAGCGTGCGAGGAATTCCACGATTTGGCGGCGGCCGAATCGTCGAGACCGGTGCGGTCGTGATGGCCCGTCATTGCCGCGCCTTCCGCTCCGCTGAGCGTCCAGTCGCCGCAGGTCTGGTCGGCAATTTTCGTGCCGTCGGGCTTGGAGCCGGTCAGCACGTCGTGGCGGTTGGGCTTGTCGCCGCGGCCGTTGACCACTTCGCCCTTTTCGTCGAGCGCCGTCTGCTTGGTGATGGCGTTGGCATCGCTATGCAGCGAAGCGACATCGTCGGCGATCTTGACGCCCTTGGCGTTGAACCACGGTCCCGTGCCAATGCGATCGCGCGCATCGGTGTCGCTGGTCGAGAGATAGGCGCGCCATGTCTTGCCCGCAACTCCCGCGGCTTCAGCCAGCGAGGCGCAATGCGCATCGGCGCCCGCGAGGCCGCCGAGATCGGCGCCCTTGCCCGAGCCGACGCTGGTGACGAAGAAGCTCATCGTCGCATCCTGCGAGGATGCGACGCCGATGGCTGCCAGCGATGCAGCGGCGGTGACGAGAAGCAGTTTGCGCATAGTGGTCCTCCGTTTCGGAAAATCTGGCATTCCAATAACGTCGGCGGCGGCGCAATTCTTCCGTCGAAATGCGCGATGCGTCTACTCCGGCTGCCGGTAGGCAATAAAGCGGTTGTGCTTGGCCTGGAAGATCAGCCCGGTCTCCGTAAGCGCGGGGCTGGCCAGCGGCACGATGCGTTTGGCGATCTCCTGGGGATGCGGCAGCGTCTCCGGATCCTCGCCGGGCACCGCCTGCGCCCGCATGGCGGTGCGGGTGGCGCCGGGATCGGCGGCATTGACCCTGAGGGCCAGGTTTTCCGTCTCATGCGCCCAGGAACGCATCATCGTCTCGACGGCCGCCTTCGACGCCGCATAGGGCGCCCAGAAGGCCCGCGCCGAATGGGCGGCATTGGAGGAAAGCACGATGGCACGGCCGGCGTCCGAGAGCCTGAGCAACGGGTCGACCGAGCGGATCAGCCGCCATGTCGAGGTAACGTTGATGGTCATAACTTTCTCGAAAGTCTTGGCCTCGACATGGCCGATCGGGGAGATGACGCCGAGCACCGCCGCATTGGCGACCAGGATGTCGAGCTTGCCCCATCGCTCATGGATGGCGCCGCCCAGCCGGTCGATGCCGGCCATGTCGGCGAGGTCGAGCGGCACCAGCGTCGCCTGTCCGCCCGTTGCCTTGATCTGGTCGTCGAGTTCCTCCAGTCCGCCGACGGTGCGGGCAACCGCGATGACGTGGGCTCCAGCGGCGGCAAGTTCCAGGGCGATGAAGTAGCCGATGCCGCGCGAGGCGCCGGTGACGACTGCGACGCGGCCGGAAAGGTCGAGGCCAGGGGTGGGGATCATGCGAGGGCCTCCGTGAGTAGGCGTGAAACTCGGGAAGGCAATTGGTGTTCCGGCAATCCTACGCCCCGCCCGCCGCCAGCAGCGACAGCGTGCGCACATTGTCCGAACCTTCGAAATCGGCAAGCCGGGTCGGATATTGCCCGGTGAAGCAGGCGTCGCAGAATTGCGGCTGCTCATTGTCGCGGCCGGCCTCGCCGACGGCGCGGTAGAGCCCGTCGATCGACAGGAAGCCGAGCGAATCGACGCGGATGAACTCGGCCATCTCTTCCACCGACATGCGCGACGCCAGCAGCTTCGACTTCTCCGGCGTATCGACGCCGTAGAAACAGGAAGCGCGCGTCGGCGGCGAGGCGATGCGCATGTGCACTTCCTTGGCGCCGGCATCGCGCACCATCTGCACGATCTTCTGGCTGGTGGTGCCGCGCACGATCGAATCGTCGACCAGCACCACGCGCTTGCCTTCGATCATGCGGCGGTTGGCGTTATGCTTGAGCTTGACGCCCATGTGGCGGATCGAATCGCCGGGCTGGATGAAGGTGCGGCCGACATAGTGATTGCGGATAATGCCGAGCTCGAACGGGATGCCCGCGGCTTGCGAAAAGCCGATCGCCGCCGGAGTGCCGCTGTCCGGCACCGGCACGACGATGTCGGCCTCGACCGGGCTTTCGAGCGCCAGCTCGGCGCCGATGCGCTTGCGCACCTCGTAGACGTTGCGGCCCTCGACCGACGAATCCGGACGCGCGAAATAAACATATTCGAAGATGCAGAAGCGGGTTTTCTGCGGCTCGAACGGAAACAGACTCTCTATGCCCTTGGCGGTGACGACGACCATCTCGCCGGGCTTCAGGTCGCGCACGAAACGCGCGCCGATGATGTCGAGCGCGCAGGTTTCGGAAGCCAGGATCCAGGCGCCGTCGAGATCGCCGAGCACCAGCGGCCGGATGCCGAGCGGATCGCGGCAGCCGATCATCTTCTTTGAAGTCATCGCCACCAGCGAGAAGGCACCTTCGACCTGGCGCACCGCATCGATGAAGCGCGAGTTGAGATCGCGTTCCCTGCTGGTGGCGACCAGATGCAGCAGTGTCTCGGTGTCGGAGGTCGACGAGAAGATCGCGCCCTGTTTCTGAAGCGCGCGCTGCACCGTCATGGCGTTGGTGAGGTTGCCGTTGTGGGCGACGGCGAAGCCGCCATCGGCGAGCTCGGCGAAAAACGGCTGGATGTTGCGCTGGCCGGCGCCGCCGGTGGTGGCGTAGCGCGTGTGGCCGATGGCGCGGTTGCCTTGCAGGCTGTCGATGACGCGCTGTTTGGTGAACGTATCGCCGATCAGGCCGACATGATGTTCGACATGGAACTGGGTGCCGTCATAGGAAACGATACCGGCCGCTTCCTGGCCGCGGTGCTGCAACGCATGCAGGCCGAGCGTGACGATAGCCGCAGCGTCCTGCCGGCCAAAAATACCGAACACGCCGCATTCGTCATGGAAATGATCGTCAGCCTCGGCGGAAAGCACGTCGTCTGCGTCTGCCATCTTCAGCTCCGCTAAAGTCGCTATATAGTGTGATGACGGCTCGAGAGCAACGTAGAGTTTGCGGCCTTCACATGATCGTCAGTTTGCCGGCGCCGGATTGGCCGGTGCATTGTCGGCCGGTGGCGCGTCGGTCTCGCTGCCGTCGGGCGCCGGAGCATCGTCGCCGGTCGCCGGTGCGTCCGCCGCGGGTGCATCCGCTGCCGGAGGTGTCTCGGTGCCGGTCTCGGGTGCCGGCTGATTCGGATTGAGCCTGTTGAGGATCGCGTTTTCCGGATCCTCGGGCAGCAGGCTTTCGAGCTTGGCGCCGATCGATTCGAGCAGCGGCCGCGACTTGGCATCGGCGACCCAGCCCGGAGCCTTGGGGCCGGCCAGCCAGTTGAAGAACAGCAGGGCCACCGCGACGACCAGGATGCCGCGCGCCGCGCCATAGAGGAAACCAAGCGTGCGGTCGAGCGCGCCGACCCTGGAATCGATGATCCAGTCGGCGAGCTTCATGGTGATAATGGAGACGACGATCAGTGCGACGATGAAGACGATGCCGGCGGCCACCACCATGGCAATCTTCTCATTGTCGACATAGGGCTGAACGTAAGGCAGGACCGGTTGATAGAAAAAGAACGCTGCCGCGGCCGCCGCTATCCAGGAGATGACGGATAGGACCTCGCGCGAAAAGCCGCGAACCATGGCGAGCATCGCCGAGACCAAGGTGAAGCCGACGAGAATTCCGTCAAGCAGCGTAATCGGCATGTCTTTTGCCCCACTTCATGAGCCGCGTCATTCTTGCTCGTCGGCGCGGCTGCGCCGTGAGCCGGCTATGCGCGCCACGAGATCGGCAAGCTCGGTGGGCTGGAAAGCGCCGGCCCCTATCCCCCCGGCAAGTTCCTCGCTGCCCAAGGGCAGAACCGCGCTTCCAAAACCCAGCTTTTCGGCTTCCTTCAGGCGCTGCTGCGCGTGCGCAACCGGCCTCACGGCGCCCGAAAGGCTGATTTCGCCGAAATAGACGCAATCGGCGGGAAGGGCAAGACCGGTGAGCGAGGAAACCAGTGCGGCCGCCACCGCCAGATCGGCGGCAGGCTCCGAGATACGGTAGCCGCCGGCGACGTTGAGATAGACGTCATGCGTGCCAAAGCGGACTCCGCAATGGGCTTCGAGAACGGCGAGGATCATCGACAGCCGGGCACCGTCCCAGCCGACGACGGCTCGACGCGGCGTGCCCAGCGACGACGGCGCCACCAGCGCCTGGATCTCGACCAGCACCGGCCTGGTACCTTCCATGCCGGCGAAAACCGCGGCGCCCGGCGCTTTCGCATGGCGTTCGCCGAGAAAAAGCTCGGATGGATTGGCGACCTCGCGCAGGCCCATGTCAGACATTTCGAACACGCCGATCTCGTCGGTCGGTCCGAAGCGGTTCTTGACCGTGCGCAGGATGCGGTAGTGGTGGCCGCCTTCGCCCTCGAAATAAAGCACCGCGTCGACCATATGCTCGACGACGCGCGGCCCGGCGATCTGGCCTTCCTTGGTGACGTGGCCGACGAGCACGATCGCCGCGCCTGTGGATTTGGCATAGCGGATCATCGCCTGGGCGGCGGCACGCACCTGGGTGACGGTGCCGGGCGCCGAATCGGCCATGTCGGTCCACAAGGTCTGGATCGAATCGAGGATCACCAGGTCCGGCCGCTTGCCGTCGGCGATGGTGGCGAGGATGTCCTCGACATTGGTTTCGGCGGCAAGCTCCACCGGAGTATCGGCGACGCCAAGCCGCTGCGCGCGCAGCCTGATCTGGGCAACCGCCTCTTCGCCCGAGACATAGACGATGCGGTGGCCCTTAGACGCCAGTGCTGCGGCAGCCTGGGTCAACAGCGTCGACTTGCCGATGCCGGGATCGCCGCCGACCAGAAGGGCCGAGCCGCGCACGAAACCGCCGCCGGTGGCGCGGTCGAGCTCGCCGATGCCGGAAACGATGCGCGGCGCGTCCTCGATGTCGCCGGACAAGGTCGTGAGCACCACGGCGCGGCCCTTGCGCGCATTGCGGGTATTGGCCGGGCCCGAGCCGATGCCGCCGGACGTGCCCTCCTCGACCAGCGTGTTCCACTCGCCGCAGGCATCACATTTGCCAGCCCAGCGCTGATGCACCGAACCGCAATTCTGGCAGATGAACTGGACGCGCGATTTAGCCATGAAATCTCGCATACCTTGGAAAGGAGGCGGATCGAGAACGTCCGCATTTTCGGCCGGGATTTGGCGAGCGCGGATACAATTCAGTGTTTCTTGGCGAGAGCGCGTACTTCGGCAAGCGACTCATCGAGCAACTGCGGATTGGGCGACAGCATCTGGGTGTCGTAAATGGAGATCATGCCTTGAGTTTGGCCTGCAAACTCAGGCTGCGTTTTTCGCGCCTCCTCATCAATCGCGTCGACGTAAAACAAGAAATTTTGCCCAGCCAGAACAGGCACGCCGCATCCTCCCATGATCAGAGTGGTCGTGGAGATCACACCATTCGGTTCCGGGTTACCCTTGAACACCTCCATTGTCTCGTAGCGAACGTTAACCAGTATCCGACCATCACCCTCATCGGCTGCGACAATTCCAAGCTTTGTCGGACTAAGCTCTGTGGCTGTCACCAAGCCTCGGAACACCAGGGCCGCCTCAGCAAATGCTCGTTGTGGCGTCCAATTTGCAGGCATTGAACAAGCTGAAGCGACGTCAGGCAGGACAGCCGCGCTGACGAGCACGAGAGTCAGGCGGACAGAAAACCTGAAACGCTTACCCATGCCTACTCAAACCTCTCCGCAATATGATGCTCCTCGGCGAGGTCGGAGAAGCGGGTGAACTCGCCCTGGAAGGCGAGGCTGACCGAGCCGGTCGGTCCATGGCGCTGCTTGGCGACGATGACCTCGGCCTTGCCGCGCATCTCGTTCATCTCGTGTTCCCATTTGATGTATTCGTCGGTGCCCGGCTTCGGCTCGCGGTTCTTCAGATAATATTCCTCGCGATAGACGAACATCACCACGTCGGCGTCCTGCTCGATCGAACCCGATTCACGCAGATCCGACAGCTGCGGGCGCTTGTCGTCGCGGCTTTCCACCTGACGCGACAGCTGCGACAGCGCGATGATCGGCACAGCAAGCTCCTTGGCCAGCGCCTTCAGGCCGGTGGTGATCTCGGTGATCTCCTGCACGCGGTTCTGCGAGGATTTGGCGCTCGACCCTTGCATCAGCTGGATATAGTCGATGACGATGACGTCGAGGCCGCGCTGGCGCTTCAGCCGCCGCGCCCGCGCCGACAGCTGGGCGATCGAGATGCCGCCGGTCTGGTCGATGAACAGCGGGATCTTCTGCATGGTCTGCGAACAGGCGACCAGCTTTTCGAAATCCATCTCGCTGATCTCGCCGCGGCGGATTTTCGAAGACGGGATTTCGGTCTGTTCGGAAATGATGCGGGTGGCGAGCTGTTCCGACGACATTTCGAGCGAGAAGAAGCCGACGACGCCGCCATTTGCCGCCTTGAACGAACCGTCGGCCTGTTGTGCCGGCACATAGGCTTCGGCGATGTTGAAGGCCATGTTGGTGGCAAGCGAGGTCTTGCCCATGCCCGGGCGGCCGGCGATGATGATCAGATCGGACGGCTGCAGGCCGCCCATGCGGCGGTCGAGATCCCGCAGGCCCGTGGCGACGCCCGACAGGTGCCCGTCGCGCATATAGGCGGCGTTGGCCATGTCGACGGCGGTCTTGACCGCGTCGGTGAAGCTCTCGAAGCCGCCATCGTAGCGGCCGGTCTCGGCCAGTTCGAACAGGCGCCGCTCGGCATCCTCGATCTGCTCGGATGGCGACATGTCGACCGGCGCGTCGTAGGCGATGTTGACCATGTCTTCGCCGACGGTGATCAGGGCGCGTCGCGTGGCGAGATCATAGATGGCGCGGCCGTAGTCGGCGGCATTGACGACGGTGACCGCCTCGACGGCCAGCCGTACCACATATTGCGCAACCGTCATGTCGCCGACCCTCTCGTCGGCCGGCAGAAAGGTCTTCAGCGTGATCGGCGTCGCTATCTTGCCCATACGAATGAGCTCGGCGGCGACCTCAAAGATCTTTCTGTGCAGCGGCTCGTAAAAATGGCCGGATTTCAGGAAATCCGAGACGCGGTAGAAGGCGTCGTTGTTGACGAGGATGGCGCCGAGCAGCGCCTGCTCGGCCTCGATGTTGTTCGGTGCCTCGCGATAGAGCGGTGTTTCCGCCACGCCGAATTTTCGTGCTGCCTCTGCCATTACGTCCCCGATTTCGATGCCGGTCTCTCGATATCAGTAACGGGATAGGTCGGTGATGACTTATCTGCATCAGTCTTCATTCAATCAGCTTCGGTGCCCGCGATTCACAGCCAAGATTTTTCGGTGGAAAGAATCTCGATTGACTCGAATCAAGACGGCGAGCCTAGCCGTTCTCGGGCGAGAACAAAACAGGAAAATAGCTGCCAATCACTCAGGCAGTGCGTCGCCCCAGTCGAGTCGCCGCGCGGCCTTGAACACATCGCCGTCGCGTTTGGTGAACAGTCTCTCGTCGGCGCTGCCGTCCTTCTCGCAAAGTTTCAGCAGGACCTTGCCCGAGCCTGATTTCGGCGGTGCGATCACACGCGCCTGCGGTGGGGCAGCAGCGTGGCGGGAGGCAGCGACATAGATGAATTTCTCGTCCTCCCATGGCACGTCGGCGTCCTTGGCCAGCCGGTGCAGGCGCGAACGCGCGACACGGCGCGAAAAATGGCACCAGTCGGGCGGCGCGACCGGGCAGGGTGACTTATGCGGGCAAGGCGCAAGCACGTGCGCACCCGCCTCGATCAGCTGCCGGCGCACGGCAAGGATGCGCTGCCATCCGGCCGGCGTGCCCGGCTCGACGACCAGCAGCGTGTCGTCGGTCAGGTGCCAGAGCCGGTCGATCAGTTTTGGCAGCGACACCGGTCCGATCTCGTCCAGCACATAGGCGCAGGTGACCAGCTCGGCCGGCTTGAGATCGGCGAGATCGAGGCTGACATCGCCGGCCAGCCAGGCGACCCTGGCCGTCATCGCCTCAGCGGCAAGCGCCGCGCCGACCCGGCGCACCGCGGCGCTCGCCTCGATCAGCACCGCCTGCTCGAGGTCGGGCCAGAGATCGAGCGCAGCCCAAAGCACGGTGCCGGGGCCGGCGCCGACGTCGAGCAGGGTTTTGGGTGCATGATCGGGCCTTGCCTCGCTGAGCGCATCGAGACTGGCACGGACAGCGGCATAGGTCGCCGGCAGCCGCGTCGCCAGATAGGCTTTGACCGCGATCTCCTCGGCCATATGCAGGCGGCCGTCGCGCAGTTCGGCGCGATAGCGGTCCGACAGCGTTTTTGCCGCTTGTTTCAGCGTCGGCAGCGGCACTTTTTCGAGGAGGCGCTCGACGCCCTGTCGAAGCGGGACAGGCAGTTCCATAGCTCAGGCACCCCGAGGTGCGAGCAGGATCACCGAGGCGCCAACGATGCAGAGCGCGGAACCGGCAAGGTCCCAGCGGTCGGGGCGCACGCCTTCCACCAGCCACAGCCATCCGAGCGAGGCGGCGATGTAGATGCCGCCATAGGCGGCATAGGCGCGGCCCGCAGCACTGATGTCTACCAGCGCCAGCAGGAAGCCGAACAAAGCAAGCGAGACCAGGCCTGGCGCCAGCCACAGCGGCGACTTTTCCAGCCGCCACCACGCCCAGATCGAAAAGCAGCCGGCGATCTCGGCAAGGGCAGCAACGATGTAGATGAGATAGGTCATGAAAAAAGTCTCGCGGCGACGGCGAGACCTTTTCAGCGTGTGGGCCGCCAATGGCAAGCGGCAATGGCGTGATCGCCGGCGGTCTATTCCATATCCGCCACCTTGCGGCGCCGGGCGGGCTTGGCGGCAGGGGCTTTTGGACGATGCCCCATGTCGCGCAGCTGCAACGCCTTCTCGCATTTGGCCATATAGTCACGAGACATCGGCAGCGTGTCGTTCTTCTTGGCGATCTGGATTTGGAAGACCACCAGATCCTGCCAGCGGAAAGCGGCTTCCGAGGCTGCCAGATAGAACTCCCACATGCGGCAAAACCGTTCGTCATAGATCGCCTTGGCCTTGTCGCGGTTGGCGGCAAAGCGCTGGCTCCAATGTCTCAGCGTCTCGGCATAATGTAGCCGCAGGACTTCGATGTCGGTGACGATGAGGCCCGACTTTTCGATCGCCGGCATCACTTCCGAGAGCGAGGGGACGTAGCCGCCCGGGAAAATGTATTTGCGGATGAAGGCGCTGGTTGCCCACGGCGCGCCGGAGCGGCCGATCGTGTGCAGCAGCATGACGCCGTCCGGCTTCAAGAGCGTCGCCGATTTGTCGAAGAAGGTGCGGTAGTGGTTGACGCCGACATGCTCGAACATGCCGACCGAGACGACGCGGTCGAAGCGCTCGTTGAGCTCGCGGTAATCCCTCACTTCGAAATGCACGCGGTTCTCCAGGCCTTGCGCATGGGCGCGGTCGGTGGCGACGCCATGCTGCTCGGTCGACAACGTCACGCCTTGCACGTCGACGTCGAAGGACTTGGCGAGATAGAGACCGAGCCCACCCCAGCCGGAGCCGATGTCGAGCACCGTCTGGCCGGCCTTCAGCCTGAGCTTGGCGGCAATGTGGCGCTTCTTGGCTGCCTGCGCCTCGTCGAGCGTCATGTCCGGCTGCTCGAAATAGGCGCAGGAATACTGCATGTCGTCGTCGAGGAAGAGCCTGTAGAGGTCGCCTGACAGATCATAGTGGCGCTGCACGTTGCGGCGCGCGCGCGCCGCCGTGTTGATCTGCTGCAGGCGGCGGAAGGCGTGACGCAGGCCTTCAATCGCCTTCGACCAGGTGGCATCGATGCCGCCGCTGTCCATGTTCTGGAAGGCGATGCGCATCACCCCCAGCACGCCGCCCTCGAGTATGTCGAGCTCACCGTCCATATAGGCTTCCGGCACCGCCAGCATCGGATCGAAGCTGATGGCGCGCTCGGCATGCGTGGTCTTGATGTGCATGTGCACCAGATCGCCGCTGCCGTCACCGAAAGTCACCGAGAGGCCTTTCGGTCCGGTGACCTTGAGATTGCCGGTGCGCACCAGGCGGTCGAGAATGCGTTTCAGCAGAATATTCATGAACAAATGTCCCCTCTCGGTCAGACACGCTGTCTCGGCGCATGACCCGACAATCGAAATCGATTTCGGAAAGGATCATGCGCCGAACCAAAGTCCTGCAGCGTCCTTTGCGCGTCCAAACGACGCGCGGCGCTATAGTCTGCATCAAGATATAGGGGGTCGAAAAGTTCCGTTTGGCACAAAAAAGCCCGGGCGAGGCGCCCGGGCGTTGGTCCAGAAATGACTGGAAGCCGACGAAACGTTTTAAAGCGCCGCTCTGACGCCTTGTGACGTGCAATCAGCCGTTGTCTTCGCCGCCTTCGAACTCGGCATTGGGATCGAAGAAGTTGTCCGGGCGCGCATTGTCGTTGATGTCGTCGCCATAGATGGCTTCGGCTGTGGTCAGCATCTCGCCCTTGGCCTGGCGCTCGGCTTCGTCGGCCGTGCGGGCGATGTTGAGCGTGATGGTGACCTCGACTTCCGGATGCAGCGCGATCGCCACATTGGTCAGGCCGATGGTCTTGATCGGCTGGTTGAGCAGGATCTGGTTGCGGTTGACCGAGAAACCTTCCGCCGTCAGCAACTCGGCGATGTCGCGGGTCGACACCGAGCCGTAGAGCTGGCCGGTTTCGCCGGCCGAACGCACGGCGATGAAGCTCTTGCCGTCCAGCTTCTCCGAAATCTGCATGGCCTCGGACTTGCGCTCGAGGTTGCGGGCTTCGAGCTGGGCGCGCTGGCCTTCGAATTTCTTCTTGTTGGCTTCGTTGGCGCGCAGCGCCTTGCCCTGCGGCAGCAGGAAGTTGCGGGCGAATCCATCCTTGACCTTGACGGTATCGCCCATCTGGCCGAGGCGGGAAACGCGTTCGAGAAGAATGACTTCCATGGTTTTGTTCCTTCGTTTGGGGCGCCAAATCACTGGCATCGACGCCGAATTGTCTGGAACAGGTCAGGAAGCTGAGGGCGTCGCCGCCGATGTCGCTGTCCTGCCTGTCGCGGCAGTTAGAGGTCTTCACCTCAACCCGGGATTTGATGGCAACCCTGCGGCGCCCGTCGCCGTAGGAAAAGCGGGCGGCGAACCGCCCGCTGGCTAGACCATGATCCCGAAAAGTGGAAACCGGTTTTCGGAAAAGATCATGGTCTACTAGTCAGTGTTGTCCATGATCCCGAAAAAATGGAAACCGGTTTTCGGATAAGATCATGGTCACCTAATCAGTGTTAGCGAACCACGTAGGGCAGCAGGCCGAGGAAGCGGGCGCGCTTGATCGCCTTGGCGAGTTCGCGCTGCTTCTTCTGGCTGACGGCGGTGATGCGCGACGGCACGATCTTGCCGCGCTCGGAAATATAGCGCTGCAGAAGACGCACGTCCTTGTAGTCGATCTTGGGCGCGTTGGCGCCGGAGAACGGGCAAGTCTTGCGGCGGCGGTGAAACGGGCGCCGGGTCGGGATCTGGTTGATGTCGACCATTATTCTGCACCCCCTTCAACAGCTTCGCGCGGACGGCGCGGGCCACGGTCTGCACCATCGCCACCGAAGCTGCGTGGCGGGCGATCGCCACGGTCGCCGCGATCGCGGTCGCCGAACGAGCGCGGGCCACGGTCACGGTCGCCGAAGCCGCCGCGTTCCGAGCGCTCTTCGCGCTTCTGCATCATTGCCGACGGGCCTTCCTCATGCGCATCGACCTTGATGGTGAGGAAACGCAGCACATCCTCGGACAGGCCCATCTGGCGCTCCATCTCGTTGAGCGCGGCCGGCGGGCAGGTGATGTCCATCAGCGTATAGTATGCCTTCCGGTTCTTGTTGACCCGGTAGGTGAGGGATTTCAGTCCCCAGTTCTCGACCCGGCCGACGGACCCGCCATTCGCTGAGATGACGCCCTTGTACTGTTCGACAAGCGCATCGACCTGCTGCTGCGAGAGGTCCTGCCGGGCAAGAAACACATGTTCATAAAGAGCCATATTGTTCTTTGCCTTTCTTCGTTTCTCTCCCGGTCCCGGCGGCAAAAGCCTCTGCAACTTCTCTGACCCGGCGATCCCTGGCGGGGCGGGGAAGAAAGGAGCATGACGAGACGGTCGAGAGCGGAGACACGGGAGGCGGAAGCGCTTCTGGCTCCACACGAAGGTTTTCGAAAAACCTCCGGCCCTCCGTTCAGCCCCCAGCAAGGACCGGCAGATTGCGGGCGTCTATACAGGAATTTGGCCGCAAGACAAGGGCGAGCCGAAAAACCGCCGCGCTCAGGACGACATGTCGCGGCATCTTCAGCTTGTATGCGGGATCCGCTTGTTCACCGTCTCAGGGAAGAAATCGGGCGCTGCACGGCGCTTGCCGAACATCATGTCGTATTGCAGCAGACGGAAATCGCGAATCGCCGGGTCGATTTGCTTCTTGCGCCCCCAGTCGGGCGTGTCCTCGCCCGTCGGCGTCAATAGTAGATTGCGGTCGACGACGCTGTAGCGCTCGCGCATCTGGCCGAGGAAGCCGGTGTAATACGGGTGGCTGATCCCGGCCGTGGTCAGGACATGGTAGGGCAGAAAGGCTGGACTGACAGTGCCCATGTCCGCGACCGGACCGGTGCGGTTGGACCATACGATCAGCGGCGTTCGGTGATGCAGCAGCATCTGGTCGGGCGGCTCCTTGCGTGGCGCGACGTTATCCCTGAGGAAGCCGGTCTCGACATAGACCGGACCGAGCGGCGGCAGATGGTCGCCGAAGAAGGCGATGACCGTCGGTCGCCGCCGGTTCTTCGCCCATTCGATGAGGCGCTCGAGGCTCTTGTCGGCGTCGGATGCGCCTTCCGTGAAGCTCAGCAGCGAATCCTTTGCCCACTGGCTGGTCGGAGCCTGCACCTTGTGGGTCGGATTGTAATAGCGATTCGGTTCGTAGGGCCCGTGGTTTTGCAGGCTGACCGCGAAGTAGAAGAACGGATCGTCCGTGGCGTCGGCTTCGCGGATGATCTCGTCGGTCATCGCCGCGTCCGACGTCAGCGGCCCGCGCTTTTCGAGATATGGCATGTTTTCTTCGGACTTGAAGTCATCGAAGCCGAAATCCGCATAGACCGGCGTTCGGTTCCAGAACCAGCTTGTGCCCGGATGGATGGCGCGCGTCTCATAGCCCTGGCTCTTCAGGAACGTCGCCATCGACGGCACCGGCGCGCGGACATATTGCTGGTAGGGGATGCTGCCGGCCGGCAGGAAGGCGTTGGAAAAGCCGGTCAGCGCCTCGAACTCGACATTGGCGGTCATGCCGCCGAATTCGGGCGAGAACACGTGGCCGGAGCGCAACGCCCGCACATTGGGAATCGGATCGGGCGTGATGGTGACGCCGGGCAGTTCGGTCGGATCCCAGAAGGATTCGCTCATGACGATGATGATGTCTGGCTTCTCGGCCGGCACCGATGCCTTCACGCCAGATCTTTCGATCGCCGCGATCGCCTTGTCGGAGTAGCCGGCAGGCGCGGGGACATGGGCCATTGGCACGTTGAGGGCGAAGGCCAGTGCGAAGCCGTTGGAGGCGTAATTTTCCTTCTGGTCCCACATGATCGGGATGATTTGCAGCCGGTCGCGGGTCCACGAGAACGTCGCGTAATCCATGATCGACACGAAGAAGGCGAGCAGCGGCACGGTCAGCGTCAGCCGGGCCAGGCGCCCCTTGCGACCGAGCGCCGGTACGCGGCGGCGCCACAGCCGCCAGCCATAAACGAGCAGCGAGAGGCTGCCGACGATGCCGACCGCCAGAGCGATGGCGGTTCCCGGACGTTCGCGCACCAGCAGCGGCATCAGCGCCACGATCTGACGTGAATAGAGGAAATCGGTCGGATAGAGCGGATCGCCGAGATAGAGCGATTTCTGGTGGCCGACAAAGGCCAGCGCCAGCGTCAGCGGCGCGACGATCATCAGGCTCTGGTGGCTGCGGCCGAGCACGGCATCGAGGCCGATCAGGATCAGCGCGAAGATGATGATGGTGGTCCAGCCCGGCTTGAAGGGCTGCAGGAAGAAGCCGACGGTGCCGGCAAAGTCGCCGCGCACGATCAGTTCGATGGCAAAAACCAGGATGGTGGCGACGAGAAGACTGACGAGGCCATAGCGGATAACAGGCCATTTCCGGCCTGGCAGATAGCCGGTGGCCGGATCGCCTTCCAGAAACTGCGGCGCGGATTTGCCAACGCCTTTCTTGATCCTTGCCAACTTACAATTCCCCCGACCATACACAAACGTGTCATTCAGCTGTCATCGATATGTCACGAAAAGCTAGCGTCTGTGGCTGAAATAAGAAGAGCCAGCAAACGAATCGTGAGCGATTTTCATCATGAGTGATCGAAAAAAAGCCTTTTGGAACAGGTACTCGGCCAGCGATACCGAGCCGGAGCGGCCCGGGTCGGGGTGCTAGCGGACTTGACTTGCCCGCCCGCCTTGCGTCACAGGCAGGAAAAATCAGCCGCTTGGGAGGCACGCATGGCCGTCGCATTCACCTTTCCGGGACAGGGCAGCCAGGCTGTCGGCATGGGCAAGGACCTCGCCGACGCCTTTCCGGAATCGCGGAAGATCTTCGAAGAGGTCGACGACGCGCTCGGCGAAAACCTGTCGAAGCTGATCTGGGAAGGGCCGGAAGAGAGGCTGACGCTGACCGCCAATGCCCAGCCGGCGCTGATGGCTGTGTCGCTCGCCGCCATCCGGGCGCTGGAATCGCGCGGCCTCTCGCTGAAGCACAAGGTCGCCTATGTCGCCGGCCATTCGCTCGGCGAATATTCGGCACTTGCCGCCGCCGGTTTCGTTTCGGTCGCCGATGCCGCCCGGCTCTTGCGTATCCGCGGCAATGCCATGCAGGCGGCTGTGCCGGCCGGCGAGGGCGCCATGGCGGCGATCATCGGGCTGGAACAGGCCGATGTCGAAGCCGCCTGCGCTGAAGCGGCCAAAGAGTCGATTTGCCAGATCGCGAACGACAATGGCGGTGGCCAGCTGGTGATCTCCGGCGCCAGGGCGGCCGTCGAGCAGGCGGCGAAGCTGTGCACGGAAAAGGGCGCCAAGCGGGTGCTGATGCTGCAGGTCTCGGCGCCCTTCCATTCGGCGCTGATGGCACCGGCGGCCGAGGTCATGCGCGAGGCGCTGGCCGGCGTGACGAAGAACGCGCCGTTCGTACCCGTGGTTTCCAACGTGTCGGTCACGCCGTCCAGCGATCCGGATGCAATCGCCCACCGCCTGGTCGAACAGGTGACGGGGCGCGTGCGCTGGCGCGAAACGGTGGAATGGTTTGGCGCCAACGGCATTGCGACGCTGTACGAGGTGGGTGCCGGCAAGGTGCTGTCGGGACTGGCGCGGCGCATCAACCGCGACATCGCCACCGGCGCGGTCGGCACGCCGGCCGATGTCGAGGCGGCGCTGGCGGCGCTCGATTGAACCATGCGCGTCCGGCTGATGCGGGCGCTTGAATTCTTAGCCTCGTCGGGATATGTGAATACATGTATTCACAGGAGATCGGAATGCCGACATCAATCCGACTTGCCCCCGAAATCGAAGAGCGTCTGGATTTTCTCGCGGCCAGGACTGGCCGCAGTAAAGCTTATTATCTGCGCGAACTCATCGAGCGCGGTCTTGAGGACGTGGAAGACTATTACCTCGCGGCCGAAGTGCTGGAGCGGATCAGAAGTGGCGAGGAGGACGTCATGACAGCCGAGGACTTCTGGCGTGGCCTGGACGCTTGAATATGCCCGCTCGGCGCGCAAATTTATTGAAAAACTGGATCCGCAGACACGTCACCGGCTCCGCGACTTCATCGAGAACCGTATTGCCGCCCTCGACAATCCGCGTGAAGCCGGCAAGCCGCTGAAGGGACCGTTAGCGACTTTTTGGAGGTACCGGGTTGGGGATTATCGAATTATCTGCGATGTGCAGGACAAGCGGCTCGTCATTCTGGTGGTTACAATAGGGCCACCGCAGTGATGTCTACAGGTAGCCACATTCGCCGGCCTGTCCGATTTGGAAGAGGATCAAAGACATGTTCGAATTGACCGGCCGCAAGGCGCTCGTCACAGGCGCATCGGGAGGCATCGGCGAGGCGATCGCCAGGGTGCTGCACGCGCAGGGCGTTGTCGTCGGCCTGCACGGCACCCGCGTCGAGAAGCTGGAAACGCTGGCGGCCGAGCTCGGCGACCGGGTCAAGCTGTTCCCGGCGAACCTTTCCAATCGCGACGAGGTCAAGGCGCTCGGCCAGAAGGCCGAGGCCGATCTCGAAGGCGTCGACATTCTCGTCAACAATGCCGGCATCACCAAGGACGGGCTGTTCGTGCGCATGGCGGACGCCGACTGGGATTCGGTGATCGAGGTCAACCTGACCGCCGTGTTCCGGCTGACCCGCGAACTCACCCATCCGATGATGCGGCGCCGGCATGGCCGCATCATCAACATCACCTCTGTGGTTGGCGTCACCGGCAATCCCGGCCAAACCAACTACTGCGCCTCCAAGGCCGGCATGATCGGCTTTTCCAAGTCGCTGGCGCAGGAGATCGCCACGCGCAACATCACCGTCAACTGCGTCGCCCCGGGCTTCATCGAATCGGCGATGACCGACAAGCTCAACGACAAGCAGAAAGAGGCGATCATGGCGGCGATTCCGACACGGCGCATGGGCACCAGCGCCGAAGTCGCCTCCGCCGTCGCCTACCTGGCTTCCAACGAAGCCGCCTATGTCACCGGTCAGACCATTCACGTCAATGGCGGCATGGCGATGATTTGACAGTTGCGGGAAAACACCCCTTTTCGCCTTGGAGCCCGGCCGATTTTCGTGTAATGCGGCCCGCAACCCGGCGGTTCGGGCAAAAACCGGTCCGGTGCCGTTGCGTTTCCGACAGGACCATCTTTCAGCTTGATTAGCGGCATTCTGCCCGCTAACGAAGACAGACAAACAAAAGACGAGGATGCCCAAATGAGTGACACCGCAGAGCGCGTCAAGAAGATCGTTATCGAGCACCTTGGCGTCGATGCCGACAAGGTGACGGAGCAGGCGAGCTTCATCGATGATCTGGGCGCGGACAGTCTCGACACGGTCGAACTCGTCATGGCGTTCGAAGAAGAATTCGGCGTAGAGATCCCGGACGATGCGGCCGAAACCATCCTGACTGTCGGCGATGCGGTGAAGTACATCGACAAGGCTTCGGCCTGACGCTATTTGCAGTCATCACCGAGGAGGACCTGCGATGAGGCGTGTCGTCGTCACGGGCCTTGGGCTGCTTTCGCCGTTCGGCGTAGGCTTTGAGCATGGCTGGAAGGAACTTCTGACCGGCCGCAGCGCAGCCAAGCGCATCACCGAGTTCGAGGTGGAGGATCTTGCCTGCAAGGTCGCCCACGTCATCCCGCGCGGCAATGGTGAGAATGCCACCTTCAATCCCGAGACCGTTCTCGAGCCGAAGGAACTGCGCAAGATCGGCGACTTCATCCTCTACGGGATCGCGGCCGCCGACGAGGCGCTGAAGGATTCGGGGTGGGCGCCGAAGACGCATGAAGAGCAGTGCGCCACCGGCGTGCTGATCGGCTCCGGCATCGGCGGCATCGAAGGCATCGCCGAGAATGCGATGATCCTGAAGGAGCGCGGTCCGCGCCGCATCAGCCCGTTCTTCATCCCCGGCCAGATCATCAATCTTGTATCCGGCCAGGTTTCGATCCGGCATGGGCTGAAAGGCCCCAACCACGCCGTCGTCACCGCTTGCTCCACCGGTGCGCACGCCATCGGCGATGCCGCCCGGCTGATCATGTGGGGCGATGCCGACGTGATGGTCGCAGGCGGCACGGAAGCGCCGGTGACGCGGCTGTCGATCGCCGGCTTCGCCGCTTGCCGGGCGCTGTCGACCGACCGCAACGACGCTCCGGAAACGGCCTCGCGTCCCTATGACCGCGACCGCGACGGCTTCGTCATGGGCGAGGGCGCCGGCGTCGTCATTCTGGAGGAACTGGAACACGCCAGGGCGCGTGGCGCCAAGATCTATGCCGAGGTCACCGGTTACGGCTTGACCGGCGATGCCTATCACATCACCGCGCCGGCCGAAGATGGTGACGGCGCCTTTCGTTGCATGGTGGCGGCACTGAACCGGGCCAAGCTGACGCCCGCAGACGTCGACTACATCAATGCGCACGGCACCTCGACCATGGCTGACACGATCGAACTGGGCGCCGTCGAGCGGCTGGTCGGCAACGCCGCGTCGAAAATATCGATGTCGTCGACCAAGTCGTCGATAGGCCACCTTCTGGGTGCGGCGGGCGCCGCCGAGGCGATTTATTCGATTCTCGCCATTCGCGACAACATCGCGCCGGCCACCATCAATCTCGACAACCCGGAGCGCGAAACGGCGATCGACCTGGTGCCGCACACGCCGCGCGCCCGCCAAATCGATGTGGCGCTGTCCAATTCCTTCGGCTTCGGCGGCACCAACGCCTCGCTGGTCTTCCAGCGCTACAATGGCTGACCGGTCCGCCGACCGGCACGGTCTATGCGTGTCGTCAATTTTGCCATATTCGCCCCTACTGTGCCCAAGGGGATTCGTTGCAAGGTCAAACGGTAGGGCGCCATGAGCACAAATTCGGCGGACAACGGGCAATTCGGGCAACGGTCCGCACCGTCGGGCCCGATCGTGCCGAAAACGGCCAGCGAGGCATTGCGGCCTGAAGCCGGCACGCCGCCGCCCAAGCGCTCGCGCGCCTCGCGCAGCCAGTTCGTCGTGTTCATGAACTTCGTCATCTCCCTGGTGATGCTGATGGTTCTGGCGGCTGGCTTTGCATTGTATTTCGGCAAGCAGGAATTCAACGAGCCCGGCCCTTCGGCCAATGCCGACACCTTCCTGGTCAAGCCGAACACCGGCGTCCAGGAGATTGCAGAGCAGCTCGAGCGGCGCGGACTGATCAGCGATGCGCGCATCTTCCGCCTTGGCGTGCGCGCTTTTGGCAATGATTCCGCCCTGAAGGCCGGCGAATACGAGATCAAGCCGCAGGCCTCGATGCGCGACATCATGGAGTTGCTGAAGAGCGGCAAGTCGGTGATGTATTCGCTGACCGTGCCCGAGGGGCTGACGGTCGAGCAGGCGCTGCAGCGCATCGCCGATCAGGCAGCGCTCGATGGCGATATGCCGGGGACCATTCCACCCGAGGGCAGCCTTGCTACCGACACGCTGCGTTTCACCCGTGGCGCGACACGCCAGCAGATGGTCGAAAAGCTTTTGGCGGACCAGAAGAAGCTTGTCGAGGAAGTCTGGCAGCGGCGCGCCCCCGATCTGCCTCTGGCCAGTGTCGAAGACTTCGTCACCCTGGCTTCGATCGTCGAGAAAGAGACGGGCAAGGGCGACGAACGCTCGCGGGTCGCGGCCGTCTTCCTCAACCGGTTGGCCAAGGGCATGCGGCTGCAGTCCGATCCGACCATTATCTACGGCCTGTTCGGCGGCAAGGGCAAACCCACCGACCGCCCGATTTTTCAGTCTGACATCAAGAAGCCGACGCCCTACAACACTTATCTGATCAACGGCTTGCCGCCGACGCCGATCGCCAATCCTGGCCGTGCGGCACTGGAAGCCGTCGCCAATCCGTCGAAGACCGACGACCTGTATTTCGTTGCCGACGGCACCGGCGGTCACGTCTTTGCCGCGACGCTCGCCGAGCACAACGAGAACGTCGCCCGCTACCGGGCGCTGCAGAAGGATCTGGCCGATGAAGCCGCCAAGGCCGGTGCTGCCAAGGCCGACGCCGCCAAGGTGGAAGGTCAGACCGACGCGCCGGTTGACGGCGGCGATGGCGACGCCGGAGCGGCGGCGCAGTAGCGCCGGACGGTTGTGAAGTCGTCCCTCCGATTCGTCTGACGGCCGGGACGTGCTGATTTTGTCATCAGGAGCGCCCTGCGTCCGATTCGACGCGAACAGGCGCTCCGGATTTTGAAGCCGCGCACGATCTGGCCCGGAACCGCTTCCGGGATCATGCGCCAGGGGGAAGCAAGGGCATCATGAATTTGCAGAGCATGACCGGTTTTGCACGGGCCGTCGCCGAACATGACGGCACGTCGATCGCCTGGGAGGTGAAGTCGGTCAACGGCAAGAGCGTCGAGGTCAGGCTGCGGCTGCCGCAAGGCCTCGAGCGGCTTGAGCCGGCCGTCAGGCAGACGGTGCAGAAGCGCTTTGCGCGCGGCAATTTCCAGGCAACGCTGACCGTCGGCCGCGCAGCCGGCCAGCAGGCGCAGCCAGTGGTCAACGAGGCCTTCCTGAGAGATCTGGCGGGGCTGGCCAAGCGGCTGCAGGAGATGTTCGGCGCAGCGCCTGCGACAGCCGACGGGCTGCTTTCGCTGCGCGGCGTGCTCGACATCCCCGAAACCGTCGAAACCGAAGAGGCGCGGGCGGCGCTCGACAGCGCGATACTCTCGGCGCTCGAAGTGGCGCTGGGCGGGCTGGAGCAGGCACGCCAGGGCGAGGGCACCGCCCTGCGCTCGCTGCTGTCCGGTCATATCGACGCTATCGAAGCGCTGACACTGCGCGCCGAGGCCGATCCGTCGCGCGAGCCGGCGGTGATCCGCGAACGGATTACCGAGCAGGTGCGGCTGCTGATGGATGCCTCCGCCAATCTCGACGCCAGCCGGTTGCATATGGAAGCGGCGTTCCTGGCCACCAAGGCCGACATCCGCGAGGAGATCGACCGGCTGAAGACACATGTGGCATCCGGCCGGGTGCTGCTGGCAGGCGGCGGCGCCATCGGCCGCAAGCTCGATTTTCTGGCGCAGGAATTCAACCGCGAATCGAATACGCTGTGTTCGAAGTCGAACGCCGCTGCGATCACCGCCATAGGGCTGGAGCTGAAGGCGGTCGTCGACCAGTTTCGCGAACAGGTCCAGAATCTGGAGTAACCCTGATGGTCGCCAAGGAGCCTATGGTTGCCAGGGATTTGGGTTCCCGCATTCGCCGGCGGGGTTTGATGCTTGTGCTGTCGTCGCCGTCCGGCGCCGGCAAGTCGACGATCGCGCGCAATCTTCTGGAGAGCGATTCCAGTCTCGAACTGTCGGTCTCCGTCACCACGCGGCCGCGCCGCGGCAGCGAGATCGAAGGCGTCCACTATCATTTCCGCACCATGCGTGAGTTCGAGCGGCTGCGCGATTCGGACGAACTGCTTGAATGGGCCGAAGTGCATGGCAATTGCTATGCCACGCCGCGTGAGCCGGCCGAACTGGCGCTGGCACAGGGCCGCGACATGTTGTTCGACATCGACTGGCAGGGCGCCCAGCAGCTCAAGGAGAAGATGCGCGCCGACATCGTCTCGATCTTCATCCTGCCGCCCTCGATGAAAGAGTTGAAGGCGCGGCTGAAGCGCCGCGCCGAGGACCAGGAATCGGTGATCGAGACGCGTCTGAAGAACGCTCGCAACGAGATCGAGCACTGGAAAGAATATGATTTCGTCATCATCAACGACGATCTCGACCGTGCCTTCGCCGAGGTACGCGGCATAGTCATCGCCGAGCGGCTCAGACGCGACCGCCGGCCCGGCCTGTTCGATTTCGTCTCGGGGTTGCTCGACGAGAAGACGGACTAGGGGCCGGCGCAATCACACCGCGTTGGTCAGTCGCACGAATTCCTCGACGCTCAAGGTTTCCGCCCGCCGCGTCGGATCGATGCCGGCGCGGGTGAGCAGGGCTTCGCCGCCGAGGCTCTTGACGCTCTGCCGCAGCATTTTGCGGCGCTGGCCGAAGGCCGCTTCGGTAACGCGGCCGAGCTTCTTGACTTCGGCGGGCAGCGGATTTGCCCGCGGCACCAGATGCACCACCGACGACACCACCTTGGGCGGCGGCGTGAAGGCTTGCGGCGGCACGTCGAAAGCGATTTTTGCCTCCGTCCGCCAGCCTGCCAGCACGCCCAGCCGGCCATAGGCATCGCTGCCGGGGCGGGCGACGATGCGCTCGGCCACCTCGCGCTGGAACATAAGCGTCATCGATGCGTAAAAGGGCGGCCACTCGGCGACGGTCAGCCAGCGTATCAAAAGTTCGGTGCCGATATTGTAGGGCAGGTTGGCGACGATCCTCACAGGTCCATTGCCTCCATGTGCGCCTTCGGCAAGCGCTGCAAAATCCGTCTTCAACGCGTCGCCGGCAATGATTTCCAAACGGCCCGGATAGTGATCTGACACCTCCGCGAGCGCTGCCAGGCAGCGCTCGTCGCGCTCGATGGCGATGACCCGGGCCGCGCCGTGGGACAGCAGCGCCCGGGTCAGGCCACCTGGACCCGGACCGACCTCGATTACCGTGGCGTCGGTCAGGTCGCCGGCGGCACGCGCGACCTTGCCGGTAAGGTTGAGGTCGAGCAGGAAATTCTGGCCGAGCGCCTTTTTTGCCTGCAACCCATGGCGTTCGATCACCGCGCGTAACGGCGGCAGCCCGTCGATGCTCATGCGACCGCTCTCATGCAAAGCCTCATGCGGCGGCAGCCTTCGCACCGATGTCGGCAAGCCTGCGGGCGAGCCTGAGCGCCGCGATCAGGCTGTCGGTCCGGGCTATGCCCTTGCCGGCGATATCGAAAGCGGTGCCGTGATCCGGTGAAGTGCGGATGAAGGGTAGGCCGAGCGTAACGTTGACCGCCTCGTCGAACGCCAGTGCCTTGGCCGGGATCAGCGCCTGATCGTGATACATGCACAGCGCCACATCGTAGCCGGCTCGGGCGCGGGCGTGGAACAGCGTATCGGCCGGCAGCGGCCCGAAAGCGTCGATGCCCTCCGCCCTCAGCCTTTCGATCGCCGGGCGGATGATGCGCTCGTCCTCGGCGCCCATCGCGCCGCCTTCACCGGCATGCGGATTGAGGCCGGCAACGGCAAGCCGCGGCTTGGCAATGCCGAAGCGATATTCGAGGTCGGCGGCGGTGATGCGGGCGGTCGCGACGATCAATTCCGTCGTCAGCGCTTCCGGCACCTCGCGCAGCGCAATGTGAATGGTGACCGGAACCGTGCGCAACTCGGGACCGGCAAGCATCATCACCGGCATTGCTTGTGCGCCGGTGTGGAGCGTCGCCAGATGCGCCAGATACTCGGTGTGACCGGGAAAACGGAAGCCGGCATCGTAGAGCGGCTTCTTGGCGATCGGGCACGTAACGACCGCCGCCGCGCGACCGCCAAGGCAGTCGTCAACAGCGCGGTCGATGGCCTCGATGATGCCGGCGGCGTTGGCCGGGTCCGGCCGGCCGGGGTCGTCGACGAAGCGGGCGGCAAGCGGCAGGACGGGCAGGGCGCGCCCAAAGACGCGCTCCGCTTCGGCTGGCACTGTCTCCGTGATTGGCACATCGGCGCCGAGCAGGCGCGCCCGTGCGGCAATCAGCGCCGGATCGGCTATAAGGTAGAAGGGCGGCACACCTGCGCTGTTGCGCGCCTGCCAGGCGGCAATGGCGATTTCCGGCCCAACGCCGGATGGATCACCGGCGCTCAGCGCCATCGCTGCCTCTGGCGACTTCAGCGCTCGACGATGCGGGCTTTCTTCCGCAACTCCTCGACATATTTCGTGGAGAGCTCGTCGGCGTCCTTGCCACTCGAGCCTTCGCTCTGGAACACCATCTGGGCGGCCTTGTCGTCGGACACTTCGCGCGACGAGCAGATGCCGATGAACTCGACGCCGCGGTCTGTTTCGCGCGTGGGGGTGGCGCCGCCGACCTTGGTGGCCTTGATCTGGTCGGCCCAGTCCGGCGGCAATTGCGGCGCCAGTATCCGGCCGAGATCGCGAACAGTGACGTCGATCAGGCCCTTGGCGAATTCGCGCGAGGTGTTGCAGCCGTTGAAGCGGGCGCGCATGGCGTCGGCCTCGCGCTTGCGCTTGGACAGCGTCGCGCTGCGCTCGGCCGCCGGTACGACGAAAATGACCTGCTGCAGCATGTACTCCATAGCGGTCGGCTTGTTGCCGCCCTTGTCGAGCATGCGCCTGACTGCGTCCTGCTCACTCACGGAGCCGCCGCTCTCTGAGCGATGGCGCGCGGTCAGCGCCTGGTTCCAGGCCATCTGGGAGCGGATGAACTCCTTGAAATGCTCCTTGCCGACGCCGGATTGCGCCATGACGCCATCGAGTTGCTTGAGCTGCATCTTGTTGGTCGTGGCAAAACGCTGATAGGCAGCCTCGACCTGGGCGTCGCTGATGCGGATGCCGAGACGCTTGGCTTCGGCGACGCGCAGCGTCTGCTCGATCATTTCCTCGGCGGCATTGCCCTTCTTGCGCTGCAGGCGCAGGAAGGCAGCCCGATGCTGGATGTCGCCAGTGGTGATCGGTACGTTGTTGACGACGTATTTGATCTGGCTGGCGAAAGCCGGCGGCGTCATCATGGTGATCGAGGCTGAGGTCGCCGCCACCAGCAGCGCGAACCCTGCCGAAAAGAGGTATTTCCTCATCGAAAGCATCCCAATCCTATCTCGGTTGCGGCCCAATTTTATCGCATTTTGAGGGAACTGGAACCCGTGCCTGCCCTATGCGGCGAAACGATGTCGTTAGCTGCGATGTGCGTCCACTTTGACGCACGACGTATGCTCAAGACACTTTGAATTTTTCGGGCTGGTGCGTTGGCCGGCCGCCCGTTCCGCCCGTCCGTTATTGGCCAGTGGTCTGCTACTGGACAGTGTTGAAGGAGCTTTGCGTCGAGCCGAAATCGCCGAGCGTGCGAAACGACAGGTTGAAACCGATATTCTGCGACACTTCCTTGCTGCTCAGGTCGCGGGATTCCGAGAATGTCATCAAGTAGGTGAAGCAATCATCACTATAGGCAAAGCCGACCCCGTCCTTGACCAGGACGCTTTGCTCGAGATCGTAGGTGCCGGTACCGAAGACACGCCAGTTCTCGGCAAGTTGCGCCGAGGCGCCGAGCGTGACCTCGTGACGATCGGTCGTAAAACCATAGAGGGGCTGAGCCTGGATGAAGGCGTATTTGGCGCTGAACGAAATCGGCAAGCCGGAATAGGCTGCCTTCACCTCGGCGCGGCGAATCTCGAAGCTCTGCTCGTCGAAGCGGCCGCTGACCGAGCCGGAAAGCCCGCCGGGGCTGTTGAAGCCGACAAGGCCGACATAATCGGAGCTCGCGGTCTCCAGGCCCGAATCTTCGCCGACGTTGACCAGGTCCGGCGCGTCGAAGGAGTTCTGGCCGTCAAGCTGGTAGGATTGGCCGAATAGCGCGTTGGTGCTCCAGCCATTGTCATAGGCGCCGGAATAGCGCAGCCCGACATTGGCGCGCGTGCCGCCTTCCAAGCGGTCGTAACCGGAGAACTTGTCGCGCTCGAACAATGTCGTGGCATCAAAGACGAAGCTCTGCGCGTCCTCGTTGGGAACAGCGAGGCCGCCGACATATTGCTCGTTCGGACGCACGAACACCTGCGCCATCGGCTCGAAGATGTGACTGGAACTGGTCGACGAGAACAGCACCGGCCAGCGCATTTCCAGCCCGGCGGTTGCCATGAACCGGGCGAGCGACGATCGCGTATCGTCGTCGACGCCTAGGTTAGACGCCATCTGATTGATGGCATTGAGCGATCCCGAAGAGGCGTTGACATAGCCGGCATCGCCGCGCAGCGCCAAAAGGGGCGTCAGCAGCAGCCCGCCATCGGTGGTGAAGGTGCGCTTCCATTCCGCTTCGGCCGTGAGACGGCCCGATTGGCCCTCGATGCCGCGTACACTGGTGACGGACGCAGCGTTGTTCGGATCGGCAAGGGCCCTATCCAGCCTGTCGCGGCTGATAGCCTGCGCGTTGACATTGAGCGACAGCTGCCCGCCGCCCACCGCCATGTCGGGGATGTAGGCGTAGTCGAGCGAGGGCAGCACCCAGGGCTGTTTGCCGGCGCGCGCGGTCGGATCGTCAGGGAGTGCCTCTTCCTGGACCACAAAGCGCATGGCGCGCACGTCGAAATAGTTGCGGCCGTTGAGGCCGGTCAGGTAGATCGAGGAGCGATGCACGCTGTCGCCGAAGTCTTCGATGGCGTAGGTGCGTGAGAAGTTCTTGTCGGTCTGCAGCAGGACATCCCAGCCGAAGTCCCAGCGCGGATTGATAGCGAACTGGCCCTTGGTGCCCATCATGCCGCGGAACTCGTTCGGGTCGCCGGCCGCACCCGAATCGACATTGCGCCCGTCGTCGTCGATAAACTCGTCGGGATCCTCTTGCCGGATGCCGGCGATCTTCAGACTGTACTGGCCGTTGTTGAAGCGCTGGCGCCACTCGGCTTCGCCGAGAAAGCCCTGCTTGGTATAGCCGCTGCCGGTGACGGTGAGGTCGTAGGTTGGTGAGAGCGCGAAATAATAGGGGACTTTGACGCCGAGGCCGAGGTCGCTCTTGTAAGCGATGCTGGGGATCAGGAAGCCGCTCTTGCGCTTGACGGTCGGGTCGGCAATCTCGAAGGCCGGCAGATAGGCGAGCGGAAAGCCGAAGAACTCGAAATTCGAATTCTCGAAGCGAACCGTCTTCTTTTCGCCGTTCCAGATGATCTTTCTGGCCTTGATGCGCCAGGTCGGCGCTTTGTCCGGCTTGTCCTCGCACGGCTCGCAGGCCGTGTAGACGCCGTTGTGGAACGTCGTCAGCACGCCGCCCATGCGTTCCGCGCTTTCGGCAGCGAAATAGGTCTTGTCGACGGTTTCGACACGCAGCGCGTTGACGAAGCCGTCGGCGAAATCGTCGGTGATGTCGACATGCTGCGAATAGATCTTGGTGCCGTCGCTGTTGATGACCTCGACATTGCCGCTGGCGACGAGCCGCTTGGTGTTGCGATTGTATTCCACCCGCTGGGCGACGAGGCGGTTGCCGCCATAATCGATCTGCACGCCGCCGACGGCCGTTACGGTCTGGTTGTCATTGTCATAGACCAGCGTATCTGCCGCCAGCAGCATTTGCGAACCGGTGGGAACGTCGGCTGCCATGCCGCTGATATCCTGGGCAAAAGCCGGGATACTCGGAACGACGCAAGCGAGCAGGCACGCCAAGGCGCTCGCCCCATAGAGGCGCGCCGAATCGGCCTGCCTATGGATGCGCAAAACCGCCCCCCTCACTAGCCGTCTTCCTTGTACAGCAAGAAAGTCACCCCGAAGAACATAGCCACGACAACCGGAACCCATGCAGCGACGACTGTGGGTACGAATCCCGCCACGCCGAATGCCTTGACCAGCACTGTCACGACATAAAGCAGAAACCCGGCCAGGACGCCACCCAGAATCATCGTCGCGGATTGTCCCATCCTCGCAAATCGCATCGACACCGTTGCGGCGATCAAAGTCATGGCGACGAGAAGGAACGGCAGCGCTACCAGTGAATCAAATTGCATGGCAAAGGCATTTGCCTTGAGGCCGAAGGAGCGGGCAACCTCGATCTTCCCGGGCAGATCGTAGAAGGGGATGGTTTCCGGGCGCGCCAGCCGCTCTTGCACGAACTCGGGCTTGAGATCGGTCGGTATGCGGTCGGTTGCCACCGCTTGGATGTTGCCGTCCCGGAACACCTTGACGTCCTGCAGTTCCCAGTAACCATCCCGCAAATAGGCGTGCGCCGCGTCCTTGCGTTCGACGATGTCGCCTTGCGGGTTGAGGACGAAGAAGGCGGCGTCGGCCATCTCCAGGCCCTGATTGAGGATGCCGCGCGCGCCGATGATGGTATCGCCGGAACTGGTTTTCTGCCGGATCCAGGGCTCGGCGTCAGCCGAGACGGTGTTCGACTTGCCAGAGCGGAGCTGGGTTTCGATTTTTTCGGACCAGGAAAACGCATACGCGGCGATCGGATTGATGACGCCGACCGACAACACCCCGAACAGCAGCGCCCCGATGCAGCACGGCAGCAGAAATTGCCATGCGGATACGCCGGCGGAACGCGCGATGACCAGTTCATACCTGCGATTAAGCGAGACCAGCGTCGCCATCGCCGAGAACAGGCCGACGAACGGCACCGTCTGCAGCATGATCATCGGCATTCGCAACCCTGAGATGGCAAACGCCGTGCCGTAGGTAAAACCCGGCAAGCCGGTCGTGCGGCCGGAAAGCTCGGTGAAGTCGATCAGGAACACAAGCGCCAGGAGGCCGATGAAGAACCAGATGGTGATCGTCACGTAGCGGAAGAAGAAGTATCTGCCCAGAGTCCAGCCCATTAGCGTGTCCAGCCCATCAGCCGGCCTCTTGGCCAGAAGCGCCGCGCCTGGCGAAGCGGAGCTTCAGGGCGCTCCAGCCGTCACCGAAGCGGCCGGCGAAATTCGTCATCCAGTCGGCCCAGGCGACCGGCAGCTCCATGGTCCGGTTGGAGACGATGAACCATGTCGCGACTGCGGACGCCACAATAGGAACGCCGTAGACCATATAGGCGTATTGCGGAATGTTGTCGGCCTTCCCAGCGGCAAAGAAACCGAGCCAGCGCACGAAAAGGGCAATTGCGATAGACGTGATCAGCGGATGAATGCGCGCCTCGCGATGGGAACGCGCGTCTCCCGCGACCGCAAGCGCGATCAGCGCGAAAACGAGTGAATAGGACCATTCGGAGAAACGCTGGTGGACCTCGGCCAGGTACTTGTTCGGCCTTTTCTGGAACATCTTGTCGTTCGGACTGGGATTGAGCAGGTACTGTGTCGTCCGGTCCTTCGGCAACAGCAATACCTCCGATGAGGCCGACATGAAGGCCGACAGGTCGAAGGCATAGGAGGTGAACCGGATGACCGAAAGATCGCCGGCCAGCGTTTTGCGATGGATGACGCCGTCGTTCATCATCAGCACCCTCTCGTCGCCGCTTTCGATGATGGCGCCGCTCTTGGCGTAGTAGACGAGGTTGACGCCTTCTTCGCGTGAATCGGCGACAAAAATGCCGCCAAGGCGGTTGTCCGGAAGCCGCTGGCCGATCTGCAGGAACAGGCCGTCGTCGATCTTGTGGAAGGTGCCTTCCTGGATGATGAGCGACAGAAGATCGGCGCGCGACGACGCCACCAGCTCGCGGTTTTTCTGTCGTGCATAGGGGTCGACGCCGTTGTCGACGGCGAACGAAAAAACACTGGCCGCCAGCGCCAGGAGCATGATCGGCCTGACGATGGTCCAGCGCGAAGCGCCGGCGGCGTTCAAGACGGCAAGCTCAGAATCGGAATTCATCGCGCTCAGTGTTTGCGCGACCGCGACCACCAGGGCGAAGGGCACGACGATCGGGACGATCGACGGAATGATCAGCGCAGCGACCTCGAAGAAGGTCAGCGCCGACTGCCCGCTGTCGGTCACGAGATCGATGCGGGCGAGCACCTGCGTCGTCCACACGATCGCCAGCGTCCAGATGAGCGCTGCGAGGAAGACCGCCAACGCACGACGCATGATGTAGCGTTCAACGACCTTCATGAAGGCTTTTCTCGATTTTGCCGAACGGCATCATGCCTCCAGACAAGGTAGTCGCCCGGCGACGCCTGCACAACCGGTCCGTTGGCGGTTCGATCTGGTTCCCGTCCCACATCGTTGTTTCCGGTGGCCGGAGTGTCGGCGGCATTGGATAAGAAAGGGCGAACATCAATGGTTAACAACAGGTTGCGGCAGTAAAGCGGGGCCGTGCCGCGACGAATCGCCATCGATTCCATCTGCCATATGGGATCGGATTCCGGCAAAGTCTTGCCAAATGCCGGAAAACGACCAAATGTCGCGCCGGTCACTGACATGGCCGCCGCGGCTGCGACAGGTACAGGCATGAAAGCAGAAGTAACAGAATTGCGCAGTAAAGCCGGCCAGGAATCGATTTTTCACGGTGCGGTCGTGATCGGCGCCAACACAATACGCAGCAGATCGCCAGGCAGGGGCGATGATTGAAAATGGGGGTGGTGCTTCCGGTCGGAAACAGCCAAATATCTGGTTCGTCAAGGCACTCCCCCGAAAACCCAACGCCTTTCCCGAAAGCAGGACATGATGACTTCGAGACCTTCGATCGCCTTTGCCAGGTTCGCAGTGCCCAAAAAAGGCAGCGTCTTCATGCTGGCGGCCAACGATGGCGGTCTCGGCGACGCGGCAAAGGCTTGCGATCCGGCAAAGACCCTGGAGCGGGCGTTTCCGGTGGCCGACTTTTCCGGCAAGTTCGCCGGTCTGGTCGAAGTGCTGGCGCCGGAGGGCACATCGCTCGACCGGCTGGTGGCGGTCGGCGCCGGAAAGGTCTCGGCGCTCGACGACTATGCCTGGCTCAAGCTTGGCGGCACCATCGCTGCATCCTTGCGCAAGGCGACGGAGGTGGCGGTCATGCTCGATCTGCCGGGTGCTGACGTCGGCGGCAGGCAAGCGGCACAGCTTGCCGCGGGCATTCTTCTGCGCAGCTATGCTTTCGACAAGTACAAGACGAAAAAGGACAATGGCGACGGCCAGCGCGACGGCAACAAGGCCGAGCCCAAAAAGCCGGTTAAGGTGACCATCCACACCGCCGATCCGGCGGCGGCGAAAAAGGCCTTCGCCGACGAGGTTGCGGTGATCGACGGGGTGCTCCTGGCGCGCGATCTGGTCAACGAACCGGCCAATATACTGGGGCCGGTGGAATTCGCCGCCCGCGTCAACGAACTGGAGGCGCTCGGCGTCGCGGTCGAGATCCTGGTCGAGAAGGAGATGAAGAAGCTCGGCATGGGCGCGCTGCTCGGCGTCGCACAAGGCTCGCCGCGTGGCGCGCGCCTGGCCGTCATGCGATGGAACGGCGGCAAGGCCAAGGACAGCCCGATTGCTTTCGTCGGTAAAGGCGTCACTTTCGACACCGGCGGCAATTCGATAAAGACGGCCTCCGGCATGGAGGACATGAAGGGCGACATGGGCGGCGCGGCCGCGGTGACCGGGCTGATGCACGCGCTGGCCGCGCGCAAGGCCAAGGCCAATGTCGTCGGCATCATCGGGCTGGTGGAAAATGCCGTCGACGGCCATGCGCAGCGCCCCGGCGACATCGTCACTTCGATGTCGGGCCAGACCATCGAGGTGCTCAACACCGACGCCGAAGGCCGCCTCGTTCTGGCCGATGCGCTGTGGTACTGCAGCGATCGCTTCCAGCCGAAATTCATGGTCAATCTGGCGACGCTGACCGGCGCCACCATGGTCGCGCTCGGCCAGCACTATGCCGGGCTGTTCTCCAACAATGACGAATTGGCGAACAGGCTGACGAGCGCCGGGCAGGCGACGCAGGAACGCGTGTGGCGGATGCCGCTCGGCACCGAATACGACAAGCTGATCGATTCGAAAAATGCCGACATGAAGAACATCGGCGGCCGCTATGGCGGTGCCATCATCGCGGCGCAGTTCCTGCAGCGCTTCGTCAGGGATACACCCTGGGCGCATCTCGACATCGCCGGCACCGCGATGGGTGCGCCGTCCAGCGAGATCAACCAGTCATGGGCCTCCGGCTTCGGCGTCAGGCTGCTCGACCGGCTGGTTCGCGACAACTACGAGGAGTGAGGCGCTTCAAGGCGCGATCATGGCCGACGTCCTGTTCTACCACCTGACCGAATCGACTCTGGAGGATGCGTTGCCCGGCCTGCTTGAGCGCAGTGTCGATCGCGGTTGGCGCGCCGTGGTACAGACCGGCTCCGAAGAACGGCGCGACGCGCTGGACCAGCATCTTTGGACCTTCAGGGACGATTCCTTCCTGGCGCATGCGACGGACCGCGAATCCTATCCGGCCGAGCAGCCGATCCTTTTGACAACCAGCCATGACAATCCGAACGAGGCGCAGATACGCTTCCTGGTTGACGGCGCGGTGCCGCCGAAGCTTGCCGGTTACGAGCGCGCCGTGTTCCTGTTCGACGGCCACGATGCGGCCCAGCTCGAGGCGGCGCGCACGCACTGGAAGACGATGAAGGAAGCCGGCCACGCAGTCACCTACTGGCAGCAGACCTCAGACCGGCGCTGGGAACGCAAGGCGTAGCAAATCCTGCCGCCTGGGCGATCAGCAACCTGGGGTTGCTACAACTGAAGTCGTTCAGCCAAGTCAATGAAGTCGCTGGCCACCAGGTCCCAGGCTTGATCAGGGTGCAGATCCGTGGTCTGCGCCACCCCGTGCTCGGTCGGACGCGGGACAAAGGCTGTTCGCAATCCGCATGCCCGAGCCGCTGCAAGGTCGTCATTGTGGGCGGCCACAAGACAAATCTCATCCGGCTTCATTGACAGGACGTCAGCGGTGCGAAGATAGGCTTCCGGCGCAGGCTTGTAGGCTCGCACGACTTCGGCGCCGAGGATTGCATCCCAGGGGATGCGACTCCGCTTCGCCATGTTGAGCATGAGGGCGATGTTGCCGTTCGAGAGCGGCGCGATGATATAGCGGGCCCTGAGCCGTGTAAGGCCGGCCACCACGTCCGGCCATGGCTCCAATCGGTGCCATGCCAGGTTCAGTTCGTCCAACTCGGACGCTGGCACCGAAGCCGGGTCGATCCCGAATTCTGGCAATATGGCTTCCAGATTCTCCCGATGCAGCACGTCGAGCCGTGTAAAGGGCCGCCGGCCGCTGCGCACCTCCTCCATCGCTGGAGAGTAACGGCGACGCCACGCATCCGCGAAAGCGGTAGGGATAGCGGATCCTGCTCCATGCCGCTTCAGGAACGGCTCAGCATCGCGCGCCACGCCGCTGCGCCAATCGACGACAGTGCCGAACACGTCGAATACCAACGCACGTACGCCATCCAATGCCATCACATTCGGCTCCTCGATCCCCACTATTTTTCCTTCGTCGCCTGCCTCGTTTTCCCTGCTGAGCGTCCCTACCGCGATCCTTAATTCGTAATTCCGCGAAGCTCTGGACAACTGCGAAAGGCGACCGGCACCACTATTCCAGAATGACGACGGCCTCCACCTCGAAGAGCATGGGGTCAATTGCAAGCTTGGGGACGGGAATCAGGGTCTGCGCCGGCAGCGCTTCACCGAACATTTTTTTGACGGTCTTGGTCAACACCTCGAGCTTGGACATATCGTGATCGACCACGAAGACGGTGAGCTTGGCGACCTGATCCGGCCTCGCACCGAGCGCATCGAGGGCGGTGCGCAAATTTGTGTAGGCCTGCTCAACCTGGACAGCGAAGTCGGGCGACAAGGCTCCCGTGCTGTCTTGGCCGCCCTGTCCGGACATGTAGGCCACCCGGGCTCCGCGCGGCGTGATCACCGCCGTGCTGTAGCCATTTGGCGACGGGTCGTAGAGGTTTTGTGGATTGACGATGGTCAGCTTGAGATCCTTCTCATTGGCTGTCGTGGCAGTGGGAACTCCCATGGTCATGATGATTAGCCCTTCGATAAGCAGATGCTTGATTGCGCGTGACATGATTTTCTCTTGGCTATGCGAGCAACGTACCCTCGCGGCCGGCATTATTGAACTTTAACCGTATCGCCCATACGATGACTCGTGCGACGTACGAGTCATCGTATGGTACGCCGTACGAGTCAATCGTTCAGATCGACATTCGTTCGCGTTGCCGGTCAAAATCGACGTTCTGAACAGCGAGGAAGACGGATGGCGGCCAAACGCAGCGGCCGGAGCAAACGAGGGATAAATGAGCGGCTCCAGCCCTTGCAGGAGCCGCGTAGTGAACCGCCGCTCTCTCGGGAACGTATCGTGGCGACCGCGGTGGAACTGCTTGACGCTCAAGGAGTCGACGGATTGACGATGCGTCGGCTGGCCGATCGCCTCGGCTCGGGCGTGATGAGCCTATATTGGCACGTCGACAACAAAGAGGATGTCTTTGATCTGGCGCTCGATTCGGTGCTTGAATATCGCGGACCGCCGCAAATAGCTCAAGACTGGCGCGGAGAAGTCGTTCATGTGCTCGAAGACTGGCGCGCCAGCATGCTACGCCACCCTTGGTCGGCAACGCTGTTGCCGCGCCGGGCGCTCGGCCCGAACATCCTCGGTCGCTTGGAACTGCTGAGCAAGACGTTGTCCAGAGCCGGCGTTGCGGACGCAGATGTGAACGTTGCGATATGGTCGCTCTGGAACTATGTGATGGGCGCCACCATTACCCGGGCGAGCTTCGACCTCTCGGACGACGACAGGGCCGCTGCGCAGCAGCGCCTTACACGTCTCAGCGAACGTTATCCGACAATCGAACGCTCTCGTCTGCTGTTGGACAATGATTGGGACGGCGCTTTCAGGAATGGCCTCGGCTTCCTGCTCGATGGCCTCTCTCCAAAATGAGGCTGAACGGTAGCTTTGGCTGAAAGCGACTGGCGCAAAATCGCCGATTAAAATCACAGTTTTGCAGCTGATTTTTGCAAGGTCGCAGAAGACGCGGCAACGTCCAAGGTTCGGCAATGGGTGTGAGCCGAAAATGCAACCTCTGCACTGCCGAGGCCACTTGACGAAAGGCCGGCGGCGCGCAAAACTGCTAAGATGTCAGACCAATTTTGGGCGTAGGTACCCATGCGTATGCGCGGCGAACTGCCCGGGGCACCTGCCACGCGTGTGGCAATCGCCACGCTCCCGCCGTTGGACCGCGGCAAACAAGTCATGGAAGCGCTGGCAGACTATGTCGAGCGCGCTGCGCTGAAGAGCGGTGACCGGCTTCCGACCGAACGCGAACTGATGGCCGCGCTTTCCGTGGGGCGTTCGACGATTCGCGAGGCGATGGGGCGTTTCGAAGCGCTCGGCGTCACCGAGACCCGCAAAGGCAGCGGCACCTATCTGCTCAAGCCGATATCCGCCGGCACGATCCATCTGCCGCTGTCGCTCAATACGGCTGAGCTGCGCGACGGTCTCTTGCATACCCTTGAGGTGCGCCGCGGCATCGAGGCCGAGGCAAGCATGGTTGCGGCGCGGCGGCGGACAGTCGACGATCTGCGGACGATCGAGGAAAAACTCATCGAGATGGAGCGCGTCCATCTCGCCACCGGCACGTCGGGGCCGGAAGACCTGGCCTTTCACCTAGCGGTCTACGATGCCACGCACAACCCGCTTTTCCGGCAGCTCCTGGGGCAGATGCGCGAAGCGTTCGAGCGCTTCTGGGACCATCCTTTCGACCGGCAGGATTTCGCGCGGCGATCGTTCCCGTATCACCGTGAGCTGTTCGATGCCATCGTCGCCGGGGACGCGGAGCTGGCGCGCGGAAAAACGCTGAAGATCCTCGAGATCGTGGAAGAGGATATCGAGGAAATGTCGAAATGAATGGCCCGGATTTTTTCGACCAGGCCTCGCTGATCGCCGCCCATGACGAGGGCAACGCCTTCGATGCCGTCGTCCCGCCGATCGTGCAGACCTCGCTCTTCACCTTCTCGAATTATGACGAGATGCTCGAAACATACCGCGGCGAAAAAGTGCGGCCGACCTACACGCGCGGGCTGAACCCGACTGTGCGCATGTTCGAGGAAATGCTGGCGAAGCTGGAGGGCGCCGAGGACGCGATCGGTTTTGCAAGCGGCATGTCCGCCATCTCATCGGCAGTGCTGAGCTTCATCGAACCGGGCGACCGCATTGTCGCGGTCAGGCATATCTACCCGGACGCGTTCAGACTGTTCGGGACGTTGCTCGCGCGCATGCGCATCGAGGTGACCTATGTCGACGGGCGCGACGAGGCGGCTGTCGCGAGCGCCCTGCCTGGCGCCAGGCTGTTCTATATGGAAAGCCCGACCAGCTGGGTCATGGAAACGCATGACATCGGCGCGCTCGCTGCGCTGGCAAAGTCCCGCGGCATCCCGACCATCATCGATAACAGCTGGGCCAGCCCGGTCTTTCAGCGGCCACTGTCGCTCGGCGTCGACGTTGTGGTCCACTCCGCATCCAAGTACCTGGGCGGCCACAGCGACGTGGTGGCCGGCGTGGTCGCGGGCTCGAAGGAATTGATCGGCCGCATCCGCGGCGAAGCCTATCCATATCTCGGCGGCAAGCTGTCGCCATTCGATGCCTGGCTCTTGATTCGCGGCTTGCGCACACTGCCGATTCGGATGCGCGCTCATCAGGCCTCCGGCCTCGAAATCGCACGGCGCCTGCGGGATCACCCAATCGTTGAGAGGGTCTGCCATCCAGGGTTGGCCAACCTGCTTCCCGCGGGGCTCACCGGCACGTCGGGCCTGTTCTCATTTGTCTTCCGCGACGGCATCGACATCCGCACCTTTGCCGACCGCCTCAAGCTGTTCAAGCTGGGCGTGTCGTGGGGCGGCCACGAAAGCCTCATTGTGCCCGGCGAGGTCGTGCTGCAGCAGAAGGCCCAACCCAATTCCGCGATGGCGTTCGGCGTCCATCCGCGGTCCGTGCGTCTCCATGTCGGCCTCGAGGGAACCGAGGCGCTGTGGAGTGACCTGGAAACGGCGATCGACGCCGCTTCCGAAGAAAAGACCTGAAGCAACCAGACAAGAAGGGAACGGAAAATGAAGAAGCTTCTTATCGCCGCATTCGCCACCGTACTGATGTCGGGTGCTGCACTCGCCGACACGACGCTGAAGCTCGTGGAGGTGATCACCAGCCCCGAGCGTACCGAAACCCTGAAGTCGATCGTCGCCAAATTCGAGGCGGCCAACCCGGGCACCAAGGTCGAGGTGATCTCGCTGCCCTGGGGCGAGGCGTTCCAGAAATTCGCGACCATGGTGTCTGCCGGCGAAATCCCCGACGTCATGGAGATGCCGGACACCTGGCTGTCGCTCTATGCCAACAACGGCCTTCTCGAAAGCCTCGAACCCTATCTTGCCAAATGGGAGCACACCTCGGGCCTCACCGATCGCGCGCTCGAACTCGGCCGCGACGTGAACAACACCGCCTATATGCTGCCCTACGGCTTCTATCTGCGGGCGATGTTCTACAACAAGAAGCTGTTCAAGGAGGCTGGTGTCACCGAGCCGCCCAAGACAATGGACGAGTTCGTGGCGGCATCGGAGAAAGTATCCAAGCTTCCAGGCAAATATGGCTACTGCCTGCGCGGCGGGCCGGGTGGCCTCAACGGCTGGATCATGTTCGGCGCAACCATGGCCGGCTCCAACGAGTTCTTCAATGAGGACGGCACCTCGACCATGAACAGCGAGGGCTGGGTCAGGGGACTGACCTGGGTCGTCGATCTGTACAAGAAGGGATTGGCGCCGAAGGACAGCGTCAACTGGGGTTTTAACGAAATCGTCGCCGGATTCTACACCGGCACCTGCGCAATGCTTGATCAGGATCCAGACGCGCTGATCGCGATAGCCGAGCGGATGAAGCCGGAAGACTACGGCGTCACGACCATGCCGAAGGGGCCGAGCGGCAAGACGTTCCCGACCATCGGCTATGCCGGTTGGTCGATGATGGCGGCCAGCCAGTACAAGGACCTCTCCTGGAAGCTGATCGAAACGCTCGAAGGGCCCGAGGGCAATGTCGAATGGAACAAGCGCACCGGAGCGCTGCCGGTCCACAAGTCGGCCGAAAAGGATCCCTTCTACGCAAGCGAGCAGTTCAAGGGCTGGTTCGCTGAACTCGAGGACAAGGATGCGGTGCCAACGGTTATGCCGACCTATCTCGAGGAGTTCGCGTTCTTCAAGGACTCGATGGTCATCAAGACCAGTCAACAGGCACTCCTTGGCGATATCACGCCAGAGGAAATGGCCAACCAGTGGGCCGACTATCTGACCAAGGCGCAGCAGAAATACCTGGCCAAGAAATAAACGGCGGACGCCAGGCATCGGAGCCGCCCATCGCGGGTGGCTCCGATACGTCTCGTCCATGGTCAATTGGAAGGAGGGTCGATTGGAAGGATGGTCGATTGGACGGATGGTCGATTGGACGGATGGCCAATGGGAGCGAAAGCGTTAGCTGATGGTTTTTGACGCCACCGCCGGGTTCCCCGAATCGCGCCGCCGGTCGCTGGTCGACCGGATCACGCGCCACGCCGAGCCATATCTTTACACCGCCCCGGCGCTGATTCTGATCGTCACCATCATGCTGGCGCCGCTAGTGCTAGGCCTGTCCTACGCCTTCCGCGACGTGCACTTGCTCAATCCCTTCTCCGGCGGGTATGTCGGGCTCGATCATTTTCGCACCCTTTATGACGACGACAATTTCTATCGGGCGCTGCGCAACACGCTGTGGTGGACCGGCGCGTCCGTCTTGCTGCAATTCGTGTTCGGCCTGATCCTGGCGCTGTTGCTCGACCGGCCGTTCGCCGGCCGCGCCATAGCGCAGGCGCTGGTGTTCCTGCCCTGGGCGGTACCGACTTTCCTCACCGGGCTCAACTGGGCGTGGCTGTTCAACCCCGTCATCGGACCGCTGCCGCACTGGCTTTATGCGCTCGGCCTCATGAATGAACCGGCCAACATCCTTTCCAATCCGCAGCTTGCCATGTGGGGACCGATCATCGCCAACGTCTGGTGGGGCATTCCCTTCTTCGCCATCACGCTGCTGGCCGCGCTCCAGGCCATCCCGCGCGACCTCTACGAGGCGGCGGCGATCGACGGCGCCGGGGCATTCAGGCGGTTCACGTCGATCACCTTGCCGTTCCTTGCGCCGACCATTGCGATCACCGTGCTGTTGCGCACCGTCTGGATCTCGAACTTCGCCGACCTGATCATCGTCATGACCAGCGGCGGGCCTGCCGACCGCACCCAGATCGTCGCGAGCTACATCTTCACGCAAGCCTTCAGGGCCCTGGATTTCGGCTATGCCTCGGCCATTGCGCTGGTGCTGCTCGTCCTGTTGCTCGCCTATTCGATGCTGATCGTCATGCTGCGGCAAGTCCTGATGGATCGGGCCTGATCGGGATGACCAGATGAACAGCTATTCGACCTTCGGCACAGCGCTGCACCGCCTGGCGATCCTCTTCTACGTCCTCTTTGCACTGTTCCCGCTGTTCTGGCTGTTGAAAGTATCGGTCACGCCGAACGACCTGCTCTATTCCGAGGGCGTGCGCATGTGGCCGTCACGGATGAGCTTTGAACATTTCCGCTTCGTGCTGGCCCATAGCGCATTCCCGGTCTTCTTCAGGAACAGCATGATCGTTGCCGGCGCGACGGCCGTGATCGTGACGCTGCTTGCGTCTCTCTCCGGCTATGCGCTGTCGCGCTTCACCTTCCGCGGCAAATACTGGCTGGTCGCGCTGATGCTGCTCACCCAGATGTTTCCATTGGTGATGCTGGTCGCGCCGATCTTCAAGATGCTCTCGCCACTCGGGCTGACCAACAGCCTGACCGGGCTGGTCGTCGTCTACACCGCCTTCAACATCCCCTTCGCGACGTTCCTGATGCAGTCGTTTTTCGACGGCATTCCCAAGGAGTTGGAGGAGGCGGCCAAGATCGATGGCGCCACGCAGTTCATGGCGTTTCGCCAGATCGTCCTGCCGCTGACGCTGCCCGGCATCGCGGCGACGCTGGGTTTTGTATTCACCGCCGCATGGAGCGAACTGCTGTTCGCGCTGATGCTGATTTCGGGCAACAGCGCCGCCACGTTTCCGGTCGGTCTGCTCACCTTCGTGTCGAAGTTTTCGGTCGATTTCGGGCAGATGATGGCGGCCGGCGTGCTGGCGCTGATCCCGGCCTGCCTCTTCTTCCTGTTCATCCAGCGCTATCTGGTCCAGGGCCTGACGGCCGGCGCGGTCAAGGGCTGAGTGAGGTTCCATGGCATCGATCGACATCCGCAACGTCCGCAAGAATTTCGGCGTCGTCTCCGTGCTGCATGGCGTCGACCTGTCGATAGAGAACGGCGAGTTCGTGGTGCTGGTGGGGCCGTCGGGCTGCGGCAAGAGCACGCTGCTGCGCATGATCGCCGGGCTCGAGGAGGTGACCGAAGGTGAGATCCGGATCGACGGCATGCGCGTCAATGAGCGGGCGCCCAAGGACCGCGACATCGCCATGGTGTTCCAGTCCTACGCGCTCTATCCGCACATGAATGTTGCCGAGAACATGAGCTACGGCCTGCGCATCCGCAAGGCTGCCCGCGAGAAGATCACGGCCGCCGTCAGCAATGCAGCCAGGAAGCTTGAGCTGCAGCCGCTGCTTGCGCGGCGGCCGAAGGCACTGTCGGGCGGTCAGCGTCAGCGCGTGGCGATGGGCCGCGCGATCGTGCGACAGCCCAAGGCATTCCTGTTCGACGAGCCGCTGTCCAATCTCGATGCGCGCTTGCGTGAGCAGATGCGGGCAGAGATCAAGAAGCTGCACCGCGATCTCGGCGCGACCTCGATCTATGTCACTCACGACCAGATCGAGGCGATGACACTGGCCGACCGGATCGTCGCCATGCATGAGGGCGTGGTGCAGCAGGTCGGTAGCCCGCTGGAGCTTTACGACCGCCCTGCCAACCTGTTCGTCGCCGGCTTCATCGGATCGCCGGCGATGAATTTTCTGTCGGCGCGCTATGAGGTCGGCGCAGGCACGGCCGGCGCACGATTGCCTGACGGAACGCTGATTGGGCTTTCGTCAGCCTATCAACTCGAGGAGGGCGCGGCGGTGACGCTCGGCATCCGGCCGGAGCATGTCGAGATGTCGCCGGCATCGGAGAGCAGCCTGAGGGCGACGGTCGACCTGATCGAGCCGACCGGCTTCGGCATCATCCTGCATCTCGGCCTGCATGGCCTGCCATTCAACGTCTTCACGCTGGACAGGGCGGCGCTGACGGCTGGCCCGACGGTGACGGTGGCTTTCCCGCCGCAACATCTGCATTTGTTCGACGAGACTGGAATGCGCGCATTGGAAACGAGCCTCCAGCAGGGGAAGGGCTGATCGTCCTTATCGGGCGCTCAGATCATTCGGATTCTCCCACCGGTTCCCACCTTTGGGTCCGATGCTATTGTCTATCTTGGCACCGCCGAATTCGATACGACATTTGATCTCGGCCTCGACATGGCTTTGGGACGGGATGGAACGCGCCACGGCGGCGCTAGACCATGACTCCGAACCGAATGTCAGCGAAACAAAAGTGGGAACCGATTTTCGGACGAGATCATGGTCAAACAAAAGCAGGCAAGGTAGTCGAGCGCATGCGCTTTCTGTTTCTTCTGATCCTGCTCGCCGGCATCGGCATCGGCGTCGTCTATCCCTGGGCGATGACCAATTTCTCCGGCCGTGAGATCGGCACCTGGCGGGTTTACGAACAGGGCCGGTTCAAGCCGGCGACGGTGCCTCTGGCCGCTCGCGACGCGCCGGTGCGGGTGCTGGTCGACCTCACCGCGAGAACCGAACGCGTCGTCGTCTCGCAACACCGCACCGTGCTGACGCTGACCGCCGCCACCGGCGGCAGGACCGTGCTCGCCTCGACGCTGCAATTCAACCATTCGGAAAATCCGCGCCAGGTCAGCCCGCAACTGCCGGACAAGATCTTTCGCGACGAAGCCGGCCTGATCGCGAAGGTCATCCCCGGCCCGTACCTCTTCACCATCGGCCCGGGCGACGTCGAAGGCATCGAGATGCGGGCGGTGGACCTCGTGCTGCGTTCCGGGGTCGGCGAGATCGATCGCCGGGCGCGGCCGGTCGGCTTCTCGCTGATAGCGGCCGGCCTGATCGGGCTGCTGTTGGCGTTGCGTTTCGGCGGCCGCCGGCCGCAAAATCCGAACTCGCAGCCGCCACCGCCACGCTGGGGCAGGGGCTCGAACTAGATCGTGAATTACCGCCACGCCTATCACGCCGGAAACTTCGCCGATGTCATCAAGCATGTCGTGCTGAGCCGGCTCGTCGAATATCTGAAGCAGAAGGACAAGGCCTTTCGCGTCATCGACACCCATGCCGGCATCGGCCGCTACGACCTATCGTCGACTGAAGCGCAAAAGACCGGCGAATGGCAAGGCGGTATCGGCCGACTGGTCGATGCCGCGCTTGACGCACCGGCGGCGGCGCTACTGGCGCCTTATCTGGAAGCCGTCCGTTCGCTCAATCCTGAAGGCGGCGTGAAAAAATATCCGGGCTCACCGCTGATCGCGCGTCATCTCATGCGCAAGCAGGACCGGCTGTCGGCGATCGAGTTGCATCGCCAGGACGCCGCGAAGCTGAGGGCGCTGTTCCAAGGCGATTTCCAGACCCGGGTGATCGAGCTCGACGGCTGGCTGGCCCTCGGCGCGCATCTGCCGCCGAAGGAAAAGCGCGGCCTCGTGCTGGTCGATCCGCCCTTCGAGGAGGAGGGCGAATTCGACCGCCTCGTCGATGGGCTGTGCAAAGCCCACAAGCGCTGGCCCGGCGGCGTCTATGCGTTATGGTATCCGGTCAAGGACCGCAAGGCGGTCGCCGCATTCCGCAAGGCACTGGCGCAGTCAGGTGTCCCGAAGCTGCTCGACATCGGCTTCGAGATCAGGCCGCCGTCGGCCGAGCCCAGCCTTGACGGCAGCGGCATGGTGGTGGTCAACCCGCCGTTCACGCTGGAAGGCGAATTGCGCACGCTGCTGCCGGCTTTGCACAATTTGCTTGTCATTGAAAAACCGGCGCATTGGACGCTGGAATGGCTGGCGGCGTAGGGCGGCAGAGCTATCCGCGCGCCTGTCCTGGTTGAAGGCGATTTCAAACTAGGAAACCATTGTCGCTACAACCGCTTGACCGCGCGCAAGCGAATCCGCACAGTGCGCGCAGTCGACCATAAGAGGCTGCCATGACTCGCTTCGCCCAATCCGCCCTTGCCGCACTGATAGCGCTTTGCACGCCGCTCGGCACGCCCCTCTCTGTCACCCAGCCAGCAAAGGCGGCCGACCTTGCCGTCTATACCGAAGAAGACAGCGGCGTTTGCGGTGAGGCCTGGGTGCTGAACAAGATCACCAGCCGCTTCTCCTACCAGGTGCACCACGTGCCGAATCTGCCCGACGTCGCGATTGTCGATTTCCAGGGCATCCACCAGAATCGCTATCTGCCAGCCAACGAAACCTGGCCGATCGGCCGCCGCTATTGCGGCGCCACCGTCAGCCTGTCCGACGGCCACGCCCGCACCATCTGGTATCTGATCGAGGAAGGGCAGGGCTTTGCCTCGATCGGCGATAATGTCGAATTCTGCGTCGCGGGCTTCGACCGCTGGATGGTCTACAACGGCCGCTGCCGCGTCCTGCGTTGAACGCGTTTGCCGGGCTGCTCCGCCTCATCGATGATGGCGCGAAGGAAGGCGGCGTGACCGCGAAAGGCGCGCCGTCCGACTGACGTCGCCTTGACCCGCGTCTGCGGTCGACGTCCGACAAACAGCTTTTCGACATCGACATAGCCCGCCGTGGCAAGCGTATCGATATGCGCGCCGAGATTGCCGTCGGTCGCATTGACGATGAGTTTCAATCGGGTGAATTCCAGCGCTTCGCGCCGTCCCAGAGAATTCAGCGCCGCCATGATCCTGAGCCGCACGCTCTGGTGGATGATTTCGTCGGCAGCCATTATCGGGCCTGCTGTGGTGTCCGGCGTTCAGTCTCACTGATCTGGGACAGCGCCGCCCGATATTGCGCGAATGACATGCGCTCTTCCAGATGATTCAGAATACTCTGCCAAATAGAGTAATCTGTCAACTGCGGACAAATCATGGCAGCGGAATTGCCGCGCTTTGCTTTTGCAGCTTGTGTAGATCGCCTGCTAGAACAAGAAGATGAGATCGATGAAGCAGCCGTCATGGTGGTGTCGGTCGACGATCAACGAACAAAAAAGGCTTGCTAAGCTTCAGCGCTTTGTAGTGGGATTGGTTCCGGCAAAGCGCGCAGAATGTCTGTCGCAAACCGTCCGCAAAGATCGAAGAGCAGCAACGGCATTTTGCGAAATCAGCACGAGCGTGTGTCGCCTGTAACCAAAACTTAAACTGAAAAAATCATGATGATGCTTCGCTGGCTAGACAAGCGCGAGTCAGATATGCATTACGCGCCGGGTCATTAACGGCCGTCGGCACAACTAAGGGGCATGATATGGCTAAACAGTCATCCAAAGCGCCGGCATCCAAGTCACCGGCAAAGCAGGCACCGGCAAAGAAAGCACCAGTAAAGGCAGTGGCGGCAAAGGCCGCAGCCGCTGTGAAGAAAGCAGCACCTGCTGCCAAGCCGAAGGCCGCCGCGGCCAAGGCAAAAGCAGCGCCCGCCAAGAAGCCGGCTGCGAAGGCTGCGGCAAAACCGGCAGTGAAGAAAGCAGCACCGGCCAAGGCCGCGCCCGCCAAGGCAAAAGCAGCGCCGGCCAAGAAGCCGGCTGCAAAGGCCGCGGCCAAGCCCGCAGCGAAGAAAGCTGCGCCTGCCAAGACTGCACCCGCAAAGAAGGCTGCGCCGGCAAAGAAAGCGGCGGCAGCGAAGTCTTCGGTAGCGGTGAAGAAAGCAGCGCCTGCGGCCAAACCAAAGGCGAAGGCCGCGACCGCGAAGGCCAAGAAGTAATCGCGCTTCTTCGCTCGCGGAGGACAGTGCTGAGGACGGTTGAGGGCGGGTGCCGGATAGGCGCCTCGCTCGCAGGGTCAGTGCTCGGGCAGCAACAGAGGCGGAGGGAAGACAGCTTTTCGCAGCTCCCAGGACTTCGCCTTATGGCGAAGTCCGGTGGGGCATTTCTCTGTGCCCGGAGAGAAATTCTTGGTGCAAGACCAAGTTGGCTCGGTTTCGAACCCGTCTGACCTGTTCAGATGCTCTCAGGCTGGCACTGTACCGCTCATCTGCCTGCGGATCGTGGAAGAGGACGGTCGTTCGCTGTGGCGCCCGGTTTTTCCGCCTGTGGGCTGTTGATCATGTCGGGATGTCCGGCCAACAGTGTCGCGGAAATGGATCATACGCAAATTCAAAGTGCTACAGCGGCCTTTGCGCGTCCATGCTCTGTACTCGGCAAACAGGAACCCGATCATGCCCAGACTGCTCTACGCGTCCACGTCACCCTATAGTTCGAAAGTGCGCATGGCCGCGCTTTATGCCGGCATCGCCGTCGAGCTCGTGCCGATAAAAACCGAAGACAAACCGGCTGATCTGATCGACGCCAATCCACTCGGCAAGATCCCGGTGCTGGTGCTCGACGACGGCCGCTCGATCCACGATAGCCGCGCCATTACCCAGCATCTCAACCGCATGTCGAAGAACGCGCTGTTTCCGCGCAATCCCGACAAGCGCCTCGAGGCGGAAGTGCTTGAAGCGCTGGCCGACGGCATCTGCGACTGCGCGCTGTCGATGGTCTATGAGCGGCGCACGCGCCCCGAAGACATGGTCTACCAACCGTGGCTCGACCGCCAGTGGGCCAAGATCACCAACGCGCTCGATCTGCTCAACGCCAATCCGCCAAAGCTGCCAAAGAAGATCACCGCCGGCCAGCTGGCGCTGCGCGCCTGCCTTGGCTATCTCTCACTGCGCTTTGCCGGAAAATGGGAAAAGGGCCGCAGCAGGCTGGTCCGCTGGGCAACGCGATTCGACGAGAAGTTTCCCGAGCTGAAGCCAGCGGTTCCGGCTTGAGGGCAGGGTTTTTTCGGCATTAGAGCTTGGCGACGGCCAATCTCCCTACAAGGGGGGATCGGCGGTTCCTCTACCACACTCCTTACAATGAGTTTGTTGCCTTCCCGTACAAAGTTCTCGAAACTCGCGAGATCCTGGGCTAGAGAGGGCTGCCAGGAGCCCGTGTGAAAAACCCTGAGATGGATAACACCGACGATATCGGTCCGAATGGCGGGCGCAGTGCCCTGTTCACGCGGCCCGGCGATAGCTCGGTGGCGGCTCGGCCTCTGCGCCAGCGCAAGGCGCTGCTGTCCTCCTCGATGGTCGGCTCGACGAATCGCGGCCGCGTGCTGCAGGCTCTGTTCGATCTCGGGCCTACCAGCCGTGCCGAGCTGGCGCGGCTTGCCGGCGTCAACCGCACCACCATTTCCGGCATCGTGCAGCCGCTGATCGACGACCAGGTGCTGGTGGAGAGCGACCCTATCCCGGCCAATCCCGGCGGCGGCAAGCCGGCGCGGCCGCTGTGGTTCTCGCCCAATGCCCGTCCGATCTGCGGCGTGCTGCTGATGCCTGACGCCGTCCATGCCTGCGTAGCGACGCTCGACGGCAATATCGAATCGGAACGCAAGATGGCGCTGCCGGACGGCAAGGGGCCGATCGGGCCGATCATCGAGACGATCGCCGAATGCGTCGGCGACACGCTGGCCAAGGCACGACGCACGCCCTTCGGCATCGGTGTTGCCGTCGGCGGCATGGTCGATACGGATCGCGGATCGATCGTCACTATCAATCTCGCGCCGGCGCTCGACCGCTATCCGCTCGCCGACGAGCTTGGTCGGCGTTTCGGCCTGCCTGTCAAGCTCGACCACCATCCGCGCGCCTTGCTGGTCGGCGACCGCTGGTTCGGCGCCGGGCGCGGCGTCAGGCAGTTTGCGGTCGTTTACACCGGCGAGGTTCTGGGCGGCGCGCTCTATTTCGACGGCCACCTCTACCGCGGCACGGCAGGCGCTGGGGGCGAACTCGGCCACACCTTTGTACAGCTCGACGGCGAGCTCTGCCGCTGTGGCAGGCGCGGCTGCTGGGACACCATCGCCACGTTGAGCTGGCTCAGGCGCGAGGCCGCCGGCGCGGCCCTGCCGGAGCCCGAACTGATCGATTCGACACGTCTCGTCGACATGGCGGCGCGCCGATTGCCGGGGGCGGCCGAGCTGCTCGATCGCTATGCACGCAACGTCGCCGTCGGCATCGCCAATCTGCAGCAGACGGTGGCGCCCAACATCTTCATCCTGCATGGCGATGTCGTGCTCGGCGGCGACCGTCTGCTGGGCGCGATAGCGGATCATGTCCGTGCCATGGTTCCCGCGCGCCCGGGTGGCGCGATCGAGCTCATCGCTGGCGATGCAGGCGATGGGGCCGCGCTTTTGGGCGCCGCCGGACTGGTGATCTCCGAACTGCTGCAGCTTCCGATCTAGGCCCACCTTCTCCCACAAGAAGCACAAGGAGAAGGGGAAGCCAATGCCACGTCTACTACCCTGCTAGCCCTGGATAGCTTTGGAACCAGGGCTGCATGCGTTCGAATCGCGCTGCCATGGCCAGCACGCTCTCGTCGGCGTGCCGCTGCCCGATGATCTGCAGGCCGACCGGCAGGCCCTGTGCTGTCAGGCCGGCTGGAACCGAGATCGCGGGATGGCCGGTGTAGTTGATCGGGTAGGTCATGCACCAGCCGATCAACGGATCGACCGCTTCGCCACCGATCGATGTCGGCCCGATCGTGTTGCCGTCGGTGGCGTTCCTGACCGGCGGAATGGCCAGCGTTGGCGAGACGATCAGGTCATGGGTCTCGAACACATCCTCGAGGCCGTCATGGACGCCGGTGCGCAAACGATCGTCGAGCGCATGGTCGACGGCGGACACCTTGTAGGCGCCTTCCAGCATGGCGCGGAATTGCGGGGTCAGCACCGCGGCGTGCTCGCCCATCAGGTCGATACCTTCCTGTTTCCAGTACACGGCGATTGCCGCATAGTGGATCGAGATTGTGCGCACCCAGAGCGCCGCCAGTTCCTCGTGGTCGGCTTTGAAATCGAGCTCGACCTCATCGACGTCGACGCCGTGCTGCCGCATGACCTCGACCGCGCTGGCAATGACAGCGGCGACCTCAGCGTCGACCGGAAAGTTGCCGAGGCGCGGGCTGTAGGCGACGCGCAGCTTCCGTGCCGGGGCTTGCACGGAGCCGACATAGTCCACGCCATCATTGGGCAGGCTGAACGGGTCGCGGCTGTGCGGCCCGGCCATGATCTTGGTCATCAGCGCGGCGTCCGCCACGGTGCGGGCAAGCGGTCCAATATGGACAAGCGGATGCCCCCACAGGAACCCGTCGGGGCGCGTCACCGAAGGGATGCGACCGAAGGAGGGCTTGAAGCCGACGGTGCCGCTGAACGAGGCCGGGATGCGCACCGAGCCGCCGCCATCCGTGCCTTGCGCCAGCGCCGCCATGCCGTCGGCCACTGCTGCCGCGCTGCCGCCCGACGAGCCGCCGGAATTATAGCCGGTCGCCCATGGCGTGCTGGTCGGCCCGAAGCGCAAATTGTCGGTGATGCCCTTGTGGCCGAACTCCGGCGTGTTGGTCTTGCCGAGCACGATGGCGCCGGCATTGAGCAGGCGCTCGACCGCTGCCGCGCTGTTTTTCGGGACCCGGTCCTGCACCGCCAGCGACGCCATTGAGGTCGGCACCCCGGCGACGTCGTCGAGATCCTTGATGCCGACCGGCACGCCATGCAGCGGGCCGAGAGGGCCGCCGGTCATCACCGCCTTCTCGGCGCCACGCGCGGCGTCCATCGCCTGGTCGCCGAGAACTAGCGTGTAGGCGTTGACGACCGGGTTGCGCGCTTCTATGCGGCGCAGATAGGCCTCGGTCACCTCGACCGGCGACACGTCGCGGCGCCGGATGCGTGCGGCCAGTTCCGTGGCCGGCAGGAAACAGAGCTGCGTCAGGTCGTCGGCAGAAGTCATGAAAGCCATTCCGTCTTGTTGGGTTCTATTTGATGAACACTGGATTTGCGGAGCCGCCCGTTCCCTTGCTCACTTTCGCCGGGCTGGCGCAGTAGAAGCCTTCGTAACGGCGGTCTAAGGCGCAGTCGGTGGCCAGCGCGTCGAGCGACGCCATTTCGGTGAACACGACGCCCAGATTGCGCATCAGCGCCGCGTGCAGCACCAGCATCAGCCCGGTCTCGGGCTCGTAGGTTGTCTCATTGGCCAGCGTGTCGGTGACCAGGCAAGGGATCTGCATCTCATCGAACCAGCGCACGAGGTCGAGGCTGAAGGTCAGGCCGGGCTCCCAATATCCTTCACCGATCGCCTGGTGTCCCGCGGCCAGCGCGCCGACCCAGCCGGTGCGGACGAGAAGAATGCTGCGCGGCAGGATGTCGACGCCTTGCGCCTGCGCGCATTCCATCAGGTCGCAATGGGTGAACGTCTCGGCACGATCCAGCGTCGGTTTGCCGCGGAAGCGGGCCATGTCTAGCAGCACGCCGCGGCCGACGATGCCGCGCTCGGCGATCGGCATGATGCCGGCCTTGGTCATACCGCCGTTGGTGCTGCTTGCGGCAAAGCCGTTCCACAGCGTGTCGTCGAACCACATGTGGCCGAGCGCGTCGCAATGCGTGCCGGCCTGTGCGAAACCGGTGATATAGTCGTCGGCGAATTCGAGCCCGCCGGCGAGCGGCTGCCAATGGCCGTTCTCGAAACCGGCCTTGTCGGCGACCATGAAATGCTTCGCCGGCCAGCGGCCGGGAAACACGGCGTCGCCTTCCTGGGTCGCGACCGGCACGCCGAGCGTGAAGGTGCGGCCGTGCCGCACCGTGGCCAGGCCGCGCTTGACCTCGTCTGATGTCAGATAGTTGAGCGCACCGATCTCGTCGTCGGCGCCCCAATGGCCCCAGCGATTGGGCGCATCGGCCAGCAGCCGTCGCAGCGTTATCGTGTCGGGCCCGCTCATGCTCCCGATTCCGTGGTCGCTGGACGGGGTGTCATCGGCTCCTTGGCGCCGGTGATGTAGGCGACGACGTCTTCCATACTGGTGGCGGAACTCGCGAGGTCGGCGGCTTTGCGGCCCCTGCGCATCACCACCACGCGGTTGCACACCTGCCAGAGGTGATCGAGATTGTGCGTGACCATGACGATCGTCAGCCCTTGGGCACCGAGCCGCTTGATGAGATCGAGCACCTCGCGGGATTCGCGCACGCCTAGCGCCGCCGTCGGTTCGTCCAGCAGCAGCAACTTATGGCCCCAGAAGGCGCCGCGCGCGATCGCCACCAATTGGCGCTGGCCGCCAGACATGCGGTCGACCGGCTTGCTGCGTATGCCGGGGATGTCGATGTTGAGTTCCTCGAGGCCCCGCATCGCGGTATCGCCCATCGATTTGCGGCGGATCCAGCGCAATAGCGCCGGACCGCGGCCAAACGCGATCTCGCGGCCGAGGAAAAAGTTCTCGGCCGCGGTGAAGGTGCCGATCAGCGACAGGTCCTGATAGACCGTCTCGATGCCGAGGCGTTGCGCCTCGGCCGGTGGCGACAATTTTTGCGGCCGGCCTTCGAGGATGACATCGCCGGAAGTCGGATCGTGGGCGCCGGCCAGGACCTTGATCAGCGTCGACTTGCCGGCACCATTGTCGCCGACGAGGCCGATGACGTCGCCTTTGGCGATGTCCAGCGAAACATTGTCGAGCGCCTGTATACCGCCGAAGCTGCGGCTAATCCGGCGCAGGCCGAGCAGCATAGCCTGGGCCATCCTAACCCCTCCCGTAGCGGCGGCCGATGCCGCCGAGCGCCACGGCGACAACGAGCAGGCAGCCGGTGAACAGGAACTGGGTGAAGATCGGCGCGCCGATCATGGCCAGACCATTGTTGCCGACGGCGACCGTCAGCACGCCGATCAAGGTGCCGAGGATGTGGAACTGACCCTCCCTGAGCGCCGCCGAACCGAGGAAGGCGGCCGAGAACGAAGTCAGCATGAAGCCGTCACCGGCCGTCACCTGTCCGGACCCTAGATTGGAAGCCATCAGCACGCCGCCTATTGCTGCGCACGTGCTGGCGATGGCGAAGGCGACGATGCGGCTGCGGTCGACGGCGACGCCGGCGCGGCGCGCCGATTCCGGGCTGACGCCGATCGCCTTGATATGCTGGCCCTGCACCGTGCGGTTGAGGATCATCCACAGCAGCACCAATACGAAGGCCATGATGATGACCAGATGCGGCACCCCGGCGATCCGGCCGATGGCGATGTTGGTGAATTCGCGCGACTGGGTGAGCTGCAGCGGAATCCCGCCCGAATAGGCGTAGTTCAGTCCGACGACGATCGTGCCGGTGCCAAGCGTGGCGATGAAGGCGTTCACGCCGATCTTGGAAACGACGATACCGTTGACAATACCGATGATGGTGCCGAGGCCGACGACGAGGACGATGGCGAGCGGGATCGGCAGCCCGCTGCTGCTCAATAGGCCGACCACGAGCAGCCCGGAGAAACTCGCGACATAGCCGATGCTGAGATCGAAATCGCCGGCCACGAGCGGCACGGTGAGGCCGGCCGCGACGATGGTGCCGATCGCCATGTCATTGATGATGTTGCGGAAATTTCCGATTGTTGCGAAGGTCGCCGGCTGCAGCACCGAGAAGATCAGCAGCATCGATGCCAGCACGATGATGGTGCCGTAGGTCCCGAGAAGGCGCATCAGCAGCGCGCGCCGATCGCGGGCGCTGGGCGATGGATACAAGGCATGCGTTGTCGATGAAACACGAGGCGTGTCTGCCGGAACGGGAGTTTCGGGCAGGGAATGGTCAGCGGACATCGCGGCTCTCATGATGGGGCTCCGATCCGGCCGGGCAAGCCTGGCCGGATCGTCAATCTACAGAAGCTCACTGCGGATTGTTCTTCATGAACTGGTCGACATTGTCCTTGGTGACGAGCGTGTAGCCCGGCACGAAGGATTTAGGCTGCCACTGGTCGCCGGCCGACAAGATGTCGGGGATCTGGTCGATCAGCATCTTGCCGGCCGAAGTCAGGTCGACGCCGAGCGTGGCGGTCATCGTCCCGTCCTTGACCGCCTGGACGGCGGGCGCCGTGGCGTTGAACGAATAGACCTTCACGTCGCTGCGGCCATTCTGCTTCAGCGCCGCGATCGCCCCCATGGCGTTGTCGTCATAGCAGTTGAAGATGGCGAACGGCCCTTTGGCGTTGGCATTGGCGGCGAGCCAGGCGCTGGTCGCGGCCTGCGAGGATTCGGCGGCGCCTGGGATGCTGATCTCGTGCGAGGTCGCCTTGAGCCCCGGATTCGCCTTGACCGCCGCATCGAAGGCGTCGGCGCGCTCCCGGCACGGAATGCCGGGGTGATAGGTGAGGTTGAGCAGGGTCCCCGTGTTGCCGATGTCCTTCAGCATCAAGTCGAGCAGCGGCGGCGCGGCACCGGTGCTTGCCGACAGCGCGATACCGTCGGCCATGCCGCCGCCGGCCGAAAGCACCGGAATCTTTGCGTCCGCTGCGGCCTGGAGCCCGGCAGCGAGGCCAGTCGAATCGAATACGGTGACAATGATGGCGTTCACCTTCTTGGTCGCCAGCTGCTTGATGCTGGTGATCGCCTGCGAAGGATCGCCATTGGCATTGAGCGTTTCCACCGTCCAGCCTTTGGACCGGGCTTCCTTGGTCATGGTGTCGACCATCTGGTTGGTGTCGACATCGGAGGTCGAGAAGGTGACGATGCCGATCGTCAGCTTGTCATCAGCGGCAAGCGCCGCCGGTACGAAGGATGCCGCGACGAGCCCCGCGGCGGAGAATTTCTGAAAGCGGTTCACATGCATTCCCCTTTTGACCGAGTGTTCCTGTCCACAGCTGACCTTCTCAGCCTCGGCTGAACGGGTCGTCACAGATCGAAATGTTTGTTCGTGCGAGCCACGTACTAACTATAATCATAAGCCTTGATAGGGAGCAACGGCTAATTTGGTTGGGGTTAGGAAGGAAGACGGAGCGCGGCGAGTTGTCGCGGAAAGAGGGTGGACGTCAAAAAGGGCAGACGTCGCCCAAAGGCAAAAAAAAGCCGGGCACGAGGCCCGGCTTTTTCGTGTCGTGGCTTGGACGATTTTAGAACTTCATACCGACGCCGAAGGTGACGCGGTTGTCGGTCGACTTGACCTTGCCGATACCGTCAAAGTCCTTGTCGCCGAAGTCGGTGTAGCGATACTCGACACGGCCGAACACATTGTCGGTGATCTTGATGTCGGTACCGACGCCGGCCGTCCAGCCGAGCATGGTGTTTTCGTCGCTGGCGCCGAGCGCTTCGATCTCCTGGTTCTTGAGCGCGCCACCGGCGGTGCCGTAGAGCAGGATTTCCGGGGTGACGGCGTAGCCGAGGCGGGCACGCAGCGAGCCTTCGAAGCCGCCCTTGGCCTCGACGCCGCCATCGTCGCCCTCGATGCCGCTATAGCCGATATCGGCTTCAGCACCGTAGACGAAGTTCTCCGCCTGCCACTGATAGCCGCCGAAGACGCCGCCGACAAAACCATCGGTGTCGACGTCAGTGCCGATATCCTCGGCATCGGCGTGACCGCTGAAGCCGTAGCCGACGCTCACACCGGCATAGGGACCGGCCCAGGAAGCGACCGGAAGTTCGGCGATCGGGGCGGGGGCCGGCGGCTCTTCCGCGATGACGTCAGCAGCATAGGCGGTTCCGCCGAGGGCGAAGAGCCCGAACGCCACCGCCAGCGGTCGCGCAAATTTAAGATTGGCTTGCATTGTTCTTTACTCCTTAAGCCACAGGCACAGGCTTGCTTTTCACAAGCGCCCTCAACCCGCCGGGGGGAAAAACGGGTCTGGCGCTCAACGGTTCCGAATGTCGTGTCAAAATACGGCTGAAGCGAACCTGAACTTGGGTCATTACCTGGCACGAATAAGGCTGAACTTTGACGTTGCATCTGCGCAACAGATGGTGTCAGGAGGCTTAGCCGTGCCGCGCTGAACGACGCTTGGAGCAAGGGGTCCGTAGCCCTATATTGCGGCTGGCAGGCCGAGTCCCGGCCACAGTCGAAAGACCGATCCGGCCGCTTTGCCACAATGCTGCCCAAGGTCCGAACGGCATTTAACGCTTCGCCGGCCATATTTTATCGGCTGGCTCAAAATCGAGCCCCATTGAGGATTGACAGGATGAGCAATGCCGCTGGAACGGCGCTGGTGACGGGCGGGGGCCAGCGGATCGGCAAGGCGATCGTCGAGGATCTCGCCGCGAACGGTTTTGCCGTCGCCATCCATTGCAACCGCTCACGGGCCGAGGCGGAAGCATTGGCCGCGCGGATCAACAGCGGTCACTTTGGCCAGGGGGGTGGCCGCGCTGCTGTGGTCGCCGCCGACCTGACCGACATGGCCGCGGTCGAGGACCTCGTTGGCCGCGCCGAAGCCGCGCTCGGGCCTGTTACACTGCTGGTCAACAATGCGTCGCTGTTCGTGGATGATACGGTTCAGGACGTCGATTGGCTTGCCTGGGACCGTCACTTCGCCATCCACGTGAAGGCGCCGGCATTTTTGGCGCAACAATTCGCCCGCGCGCTGCCGGAAGGCGAGGAAGGGCTGATCGTCAATATGATCGACCAGCGCGTCTGGCGCCCGAGGCCCCGCTATTTCTCATACGCGCTGTCGAAATCGACATTGTGGACGCAGACGCAGATGATGGCGCAGGCGCTGGCACCCCGCATTCGCGTCAATGCCATCGGTCCCGGCCCGACGCTGAAGAGCGCGCGTCAGCAAGACAGCGACTTTGCCGCACAGGTCGACGGCCTGATCCTGAAGCGCGGCCCGGAATTGCCTGAATTCGGCGCCACCATCCGCTATCTCTGGGGCGCAAGCTCGGTCACCGGCCAGATGATCGCGCTCGACGGCGGCCAGCACCTTGCATGGCAGACGCCGGATGTGACAGGCATTGTCGAATGAGTCCCATGGACCAGAAACACAAACGCGTCGGCGCCGCCGACGACCTGCCGCCCGATGTCGACCTCGAGGACGAGGTGGCGGAGGAGATCGTCGAACCGTCAACGCCCGGCCCCGGTGGCCCTGACGTCGCCTTCACCGCCATCGATTGGACGCCGCATGCCGGCGATGCCGACGGCATGGTCGGCGCCGAAGTCATCCAGACGCTGGTCAAACGGCTGCCCAACGCGCCCGGCGTCTACCGCATGATGGATGCCGCAGGCGACGTGCTCTATGTCGGCAAGGCGCGCAGCCTGAAGAAGCGGGTGACCAATTACGCACAAGGCCGCTTCCACACCAGCCGCATCGGCCGCATGGTGCGCGAGACGGCGACGATGGAGTTCGTCGTCACCCGCACCGAGATCGAAGCGCTGCTGCTGGAAGCCAACCTTATCAAGCGGTTGCGGCCGCGTTTCAATGTGCTGATGCGGGACGACAAGTCGTTTCCCTACATCCTTTTGACCGGCGATCATGTCTCGCCCGGCATCTACAAGCATCGCGGCGCGCGCTCGCGCAAGGGCGACTATTTCGGCCCCTTCGCCTCGGCCGGCGCCGTCGGCCGCACCATCAACTCGCTGCAGCGCGCCTTCCTGCTCAGGAGTTGCACCAACTCCTTCTACGAGAACCGCACCCGGCCGTGCCTGCTGTTCCAGATCAAGCGATGCGCCGGCCCGTGCACCGGCGAAATCTCGCATAGTGACTATGCCAGGCTGGTCGCCGAGGCGAAGGACTTCCTGTCCGGCCGCAGCCAGAAGGTGAAGACCGACATCTCCGCCGCCATGCAGCAGGCCGCGGAGAATCTCGATTTCGAGCGCGCCGCAATCTATCGCGACCGGCTGGCGGCGTTGTCGCATGTGCAGAGCCATCAGGGCATCAACCCGCAGACCGTCGACGAGGCCGATGTCTTCGCCATCCATCAGGAAGGCGGCCAGGTCTGCATCCAGGTCTTCTTCTTCCGCACCGGCCAGAACTGGGGCAACCGCGCCTATTTCCCCAAGGCCGATCCGGCGATGGAGGCGGCCGAGGTGCTGGGCTCGTTCCTGGCGCAATTCTATGACGACAAGCCGACGCCGCGCGCCATCCTGTTGTCGCATGGCGTCGAGGACCAGGAATTGCTGGCTGAGGCGCTCTCCACCCGCGCGGGTCGCAAGGTGGCGATCTCGGTGCCGCAGCGCGGCGAGAAGAAGGATTTGACCGACAACGCCCTGCAGAATGCCCGTGAGGCGCTCGGCCGCCGGCTGGCCGAGACCTCGACGCAAGGGCGGTTGCTCACCGGTTTCGCCGAGACTTTCGGCCTGAAGAAACCGCCGGTGCGCATCGAGGTCTACGACAACTCCCACATCATGGGCACCAACGCCGTCGGCGCCATGGTGGTCGCCGGGCCGGAAGGCTTCGTGAAGAACCAGTACCGGAAATTCAACATCCGCTCGACCGAGATCACGCCGGGAGACGATTTCGGCATGATGCGCGAGGTGATGGAGCGGCGTTTCTCCCGCCTCCTGAAGGAACATGGCGATGTGCCGCGGAGCGAACAGGCGGCGGACGACATCCTGGCCGAACAGGGCGACGATATCGAGGATGCAGGCGGCTTCCCGGCCTGGCCAGACGTCATCCTCATCGATGGCGGCCAGGGCCAGATGACGGCGGTACGACAAATCCTCGCCGACCTCGGCATCGAGGACCGCGTCCAGGCCATCGGCATCGCCAAGGGCCAAGACCGTGACGCCGGCCGCGAACGCTTCTTCGTCAGGGGCAAGCCACCGTTTTCGCTCCCCGTACGCGACCCCGTGCTCTATTTCGTTCAGCGGCTGCGCGACGAGGTCCACCGTTTCGCCATCGGCTCCCACCGCGCCCGCCGCAAGAAGGAGATGGTCAAGAGCCCGCTTGACGAGATCAGCGGCATCGGTCCCGGTCGCAAGCGCGCGCTGCTCATGCATTTCGGCACCGCCAAGGCGGTCAGCCGCGCCGCGATCGAGGATCTGGTCAAGGTCGATGGCATTTCCGAGCAGGTCGCCAAGCTGGTCTACAACCATTTTCACGAGAGCTGATGATTCGGCTATTTTCGGCTGGTCCATCGACTATCATCTGTTGACCCCCCACATTCGCTTCTGATTTGAGTAGGCAGGTAGAAAGAGTTCCAAAGAAATGGCCCAGCGCGCATTCAACCTGCCCAACATGCTCACTTACGTCCGCATCCTAGCGGTGCCGCTGGTTGTGCTGTGTTTTTTTCTCGAAGGCCATCTGAAGTCGAGCGACTTCGCCCGCTGGTCGGCGTTGGTCATTTTCCTGCTCGCCTCGATCACCGATTATTTCGACGGCTATCTGGCGCGCGCCTGGCAGCAGACCTCGAATATCGGCAAGATGCTCGATCCGATCGCCGACAAGTTGCTGGTCGCCACATGCCTGCTGCTGCTGGCGGCCGATACCGATAGGCATGCCGGCATCGCCGGCTGGTCGCTGTGGGCGGCAATCATCATCCTGTGCCGCGAGATCCTGGTCTCGGGCCTGCGCGAATATCTGGCGGCGCTGAAGGTCTCGGTACCGGTGACGCAGCTGGCGAAGTGGAAGACCACCATCCAGATGATCGCCATCGCCTTCCTGCTCGCCGGACCTGCCGGCGACAAGATCTTCCCGCTGACCACGCAGGTCGGGCTGGTGCTGTTGTGGATCGCCGCGCTGGTGACGCTTTACACCGGCTACGACTATTTCCGCGCCGGCCTCAAGCACATCATGGATGAGTAGCATGTCGACGAGGCTCATCTATTTCGCCTGGGTGCGCGAGCGGATCGGCAAGCCGCAAGAGGACGTCGAATTGCCCGCCGGCATCGAGACGGTGGCCGACCTGCTGCGCTGGCTGAAATCGCGCGGCGAGGAGTACGAGCACGCGCTGCAATATCCTGACGTGATCCGCGTCGCCATCAACCAGGAACATGTCGAGCACCGCGAGAAGATATCAGGCGCGCGCGAGATCGCGCTGTTCCCGCCGATGACGGGTGGCTGAAATGCCCGGCGCGGTGGTGCCGACGGTGCGCATCCAGGCGGAGGATTTCGATGTCGCCGCCGAGATCGCCAAGATGACGCAAGGCCGCGCCGACATCGGCGCCGTGGTTACTTTCTCGGGTCTCTGCCGCGACGAGGCAGGCAGGCTCGCGGCACTCGAGCTCGAACATTATCCCGGCATGGCCGAGGCCGAGATCGGCCGCATCGCCACCGAGGCGGTTCACCGCTGGCCGCTGCAGGGGCTCACCGCCATCCATCGCCACGGCAGGATCGCGCCCCGTGAGAACATCGTGCTGGTGGTCGCTGCCTCCGCGCATCGGCAGGCGGCGTTCGAGGCGGCGAACTTCCTGATGGATTATCTCAAATCGCGCGCGCCGTTCTGGAAGAAGGAACATCACACCGACGGCTCGGCAGGCGGCTGGGTCGATGCCAAGGAGGCCGACGACGAGGCCGCCAGCCGCTGGAAGCAGGCCGTGCCGAAACGAAATTGATGCTTCGCGTCACCGCTGGAGGGCGAGGTTCACATCAACCCCGATCACCCCTCGGCCTCCCATCAGCCTTGTCAGTGCCGATCCAGTGATCGAGCGCAACCCGGCCGGGTCCCCACGCCATGATGCCGAGCGCCATCGCCGCCCAGGTGATGTGCAGCGGCCAGCCGTCCGGCACGGTGAGTTGTATGACCAGCGTCATCACGAGCAGGCCGAATGCCGCCAGTCGTGTCGCTAGGCCGAGAACGAGAAGAATTGGCAGCAGGATTTCCGCCGATCCTGAGGCGAACGCCACCAGCCCAGGCGCAGGAAAATCGTAGGGGCCGCCGGGCAGATGCAGCTTGAGCTCCGAGCTGAAAAGCAGCACGGCGACCTCGTTCAACTGCAAAAACCCGTCCCATTTGTTGACACCGGACCGCCAGAACGGGACAGCGAGGGCGCAGCGCAGGACGAGTTGCGTCAGCGAAGGTGTGGCACTCGTGCGCAGCGCGGCATTCACCCTCTCGACGAGGGTGGCAGTCCCTCGCGGCTCGGTGCTGGCGTTCCATCCATGGTTCGTCATGCTCACCCTCCCTGGTCTGCCGCTGTGAAGGCGCCTGCTTGCAGCAGGCCGGCAATGTTGGCGGCAAGGTCGAATTCGGGAGTTTCCGCAAATGCTGCCGCGGCCGCCGCGCCGAGCGGCTCGCCCGCCATCAGACGATCCAGAAAAGCTGCGCCGCCGGGCGGCAGATGGCGAACAAAGACTTCGAGCCCAGGCCGCGTGACCAGCGCATCTTCAGGGCCGTCCGCCTCGATCCGCCCGACTGGGCGGTCGCGCCGGTTCGCCGCAAAGATCGTCACGACCGGATAGCGCGAGCGCATCGCACGCGTTGCCGGGTGTGGCACGAACACGGTATCGGCCAGCCGTTCAGGCGGGATCGAGCCCAGTGCTACGCAAGCCAGCGGTTCCGCGTCGGCGGCATGATAGGCGTCGAGCCAGGCCCGCTCCAGGCGCGCCACGTCAGCCAGCCATGGCATCGGCCGCGCATAGTCGTAGCGCTCGATGAAGTCGGGAAAGTCGTGGCCGTATTCGAACAGAAGCGGCGAAGTGGGTGGCGTTTCGCGGATATGGAAGCGCGCCATCGCCCGAAAGAAGTCCGGGCCGGTGATGCGCAGCGTCGCTGGAAAGCTGGCGGCCAGCGCATCGATCAGGCTGACCGTGACGTTGTTGCGGTAGACGGCGTATCGTTTGACCGCTGCCTTGCCGTTCGGCCCGGAGACAGCGTCAGGCGGGACACGGTCAGGATCGAGCAAACCGGCGGTGAATGCCGCGGCATAGTCGAACCGGTGGCCAAGATCGCCCGACTGGAGTTCATCCTGCGGCATGGGCTTTTCCGAACACTTGGTGGCTGTCGGCGTGATGGTCGAGAATCGCTTGGGCGGCGGCGGCCTCCGCCTTGAGCACCGGCCAGTCGGGAATGGCGCTGTCCCACTCGATCAGCGTCGGCAGCGGTCCGCATCGGCCGATGACGATATCGAAGAGCTTCCAGACCGCGTCGGCGACCGGACCGTCATGGCTGTCGATGAGCAGCAGGTCGCCCTCGTCATCCTCCTGCTCGGCGTGCCCGGCCAGATGGATTTCGCCGACATGCGCGAGCGGGAAATCCGCGAGGTAGGAAAGTGCTGAATAGCCGTGATTGGTGGCCGAAACGAAGACATTGTTGACGTCGAGCAGCAGGCCGCAACCGGTGCGCTGCACCAGCGCGCCGATGAAATCCGTCTCGCTCATCGTCGATTCCGCGAAAAGGACGTAGGTCGAGGGGTTTTCGAGCAGGATCGGGCGGCCGATCGTCTCTTGCATTTCATCGATGTGATCCGCCACGCGCGAAACCGTTGCCGGCGTATAGGGCAGGGGAAGCAGGTCGTTGTAATAGGTGGTGTCGTGGGTCGACCAGGCGAGATGCTCGGAAACGAGCGCCGGCTCATAGCGGTCGACGAGCGCCTTGAAACGTCCGAGATGCACTTTGTCGAGCGGCCGCGGTCCGCCGATCGACATGCACACCCCGTGCAGCGAAACGGGATAGTCGCGGCGAATCCTGGCCAGCGCATCGTGCGGCGGACCGCCGGCCCCCATGTAGTTTTCGGCGTGGACCTCGAAGAAGCAGTCCTTTGGGCCGTCGCCAAGGATCGCGTGCAGATGCTCGTGCTTGAAACTGGTGCCGGCAAGGCCGGCGATCGGGTGCGCCGGAAAGCGCGAGGTTTTCGATATGCGGGATGCCGGGGCCAGTCCGTTCATCTTCATCTCCGCTTTCCGGGCAGCTTGCATTGCTTAGGAAGGGATGTCGCGGGTCAGCGCCGTTGGCGAGCCCTTGCGGTCGCCGGGCAGGTCCATCGTCGTACAGGTGCCGCCGTCGACGAACTTCCAGGCGTTGCCCTGGTAATCGACAGTCGAGGTGCCTTGGCAGGTGGTGCCAGGTCCTGCCGCGCAGTCGTTCTGCCCCTTGAGGGCGACGCCAAAGCACTTCTCCTTGCCGGCATCCATCGCCGCCTTGGCCTCTGCCTCGGACAGCGGCGCGGCCGCCGCAAAAGAAGCAAGAGCCGTGGCAACGGCGCCGGCCAGGAAGGCCGCGCTCACGGTTGATCTTGTTGACATGATTTCACCTCCGATTGGGTTGTTGCGCGCGCCATTCCTCAAGCGCGCATTGGCCAGTTCGGTCCGGAGGTTCCCTGCGTTACACCTTTTTGGGACACGACTTCGTGATCGCCAGGGGACTTGGCGTGAGCAATATTTCGCCTGTCACGCCAAGGAGGCCGACCACAGGGCAACGAGCCGCCGGAAGGCACCGCCCTGTGAACAGCCAGTGTGGGGCGCCACGGAACCACCGCAATCCTGCGAGACCTTCCGACCAGTTTGGCGCATTATGGGGAGCAGGATCATGCTGGGCAGGATCGCCGAGTTCTTCATCTTCGGTGTCGTGCCGCTGGTCCTTGGTATACTGGTGGTGCCTGAGTTGTCCGTCGCCGCCGAGAAGACCCTGAAGGGCGAGGTGATGTATCGCGAGCGCATCGCTCTGCCGCCCAACGCCGTGCTTTCCGTGCAGCTTGCCGATGTCTCGCTGGCCGACGCGACGGCCGCTGTCATCGGCGAGCGCAAGGTGGCGCCGGCCGGCCAGGTGCCGATCAAGTTCGAGATCAGCTTTGATCCCCAGGTGATCCGGCCCCATATGACCTATGCGCTGCAGGCGCGCATCACCGTCGACGACAGGCTGTTGTTCATCTCCGATATGCGCCACCAGGTCGATCCACTGAGCGACGCGCCGCAGACCATCATGCTGAAGATGGTGACGTCGAGCGAGCAGCCGGCGTCGGCCCCGGTGGTCGGGCAGATCTGGCTGATTGAGTATATCGACGGCATCGGTGTGATCGCCGAACCGCAGGCGACGTTCAGGATCGACGAGGCCGGCAAGGCCGGCGGCAACGGGCCTTGCAACGTCTACTTCGCCACCGCCAAAGTCGATGGTTCGACGATTGCCATCAGTGACATCGGTTCGACCTTCAAGGCCTGCGCGCCCGAGACTATGGCCGAGGAAAAGGCGCTGTTCGACGCGCTGGCCAAGGCGGCATCGTATCACGTCGACGCCGGCAAGCTCATCATCGTCGACAAAGACGACCGCGTCATCCTGCGCTTCAACGCCGCGAGCTGATAACCAGTTTCGGTTTTTGAGCATCATGCGCAGTTGGCGGGTGTCGGCGCCCGGCGTCCGGTGCCGGATCGCCGCAACGAAAAAGGCCGGCATTGCGCCGGCCTTTTGCATATGACGTGGTGACTTATCGGCTCAGCCGACGATCTCGGTGTCCGAGAACCAGTATTTGATCTCCTGCGCGGCGGTCTCGGGCGCGTCGGAGCCGTGCACCGAATTCTCGCCGATCGACAGCGCGTGTATTTTGCGGATGGTGCCTTCGGCGGCGCTGGCCGGATTGGTGGCGCCCATCACGTCGCGGTTTTTGGCAATGGCGTTCTCACCTTCCAGCACCTGCACGACCGTTGGGCCCGACGACATCGACTCGACCAGTTCGCCGAAGAACGGACGATCCTTGTGCACGGCATAAAAACCTTCCGCCTCGCGACGGCTCATCCACACCCGGCGCGAGGCGACGACGCGCAGGCCGGCTTCTTCGAGCATCTGGGTAATGGCGCCGGTGAGATTGCGCCGGGTTGCGTCCGGCTTGATCATGGAAAAGGTGCGTTCGAGCGCCATGGGGTCGTCCTTGTGGTGGAGGGTGGAATTCAGGGGTGGCGGGCTCTATACAAGCCGCCCGCCGGCTTGCCAAGGGGCTGGCGCTAATGCATCTCGCGCCAAGTGCGCAGCGGTTTTGCGATAACGACATGCATAAAAACAAGAACTTAAGCGCGTCGCCGACGCGCTTTAACCGCCGCAAGCGTGTCGCCGTCAGCCAAAACCAATGTTGTCATAACTGCATCTCGATCGTCAGCTTGGCCGTGTCGCCAGCCCGAAGGCCCTCGCGGACCCGCACCGCCGTCTTGATCGGCAACAGCAGGCTGCCGGATTTCTTGTCGGGAAACAGCGATGTTCGCCATCTCGTCTGGCCGATGACGGCTTCCACGCCAAGCGAGCCCCAGGGCCGTGCCATCCCCGCCATTGCCGTCTTGATCCGTGCCCCAAGCTCCGGCGGCAGCGTCACGAAATGCCAGCCGCCCTTGCCTGGATAGACCCAGATCTCGGCCTGCACGTCGTAGCGAAACATTTTTGCCCTTCCTCAGATCAAGGCCGTCACGGCTGGCTTTGCCATGGTGCCTTGTTGGCAACGCCGGCGATCGGCGAAATCATCCTAGTATCCATTCTTCCCTGCAAATCAGGATGGCAGGGTTGCCGTTGCACTACCGCCTTATCACCATCGAAGCGCGCCGGACTTCCCAGCCTTCTCGCTCCAGTTCCGGCACGCTGTGGTTCTCGCAGGGGTAGCCGACGCAGAAGTAGCCGATCAGCGTCCACTCCGGCGGCGCGTCCAGGATCGTCGCCATTTCGGCCGGGTCGAGGATCGAGACCCAGCCCATGCCTATTCCTTCGGCGCGCGCCGCCAGCCAAAAAGTATGGATCGCCATCACCGCCGAATATTCGATGGTGGCGGGCATGGTCAGGCGGCCGAGCCCATGTCCCTGCTGCGTCCCGCGGTCGGCAAAGACCGCGAATTGACAAGGCGCCTCGTTCAGGCCGGCAAGCTTCAGGCGCGCATAGAGCGCGGCGCGTTCGCCGCCGAACGATGCGAGCGCCTCCGCATTGCAGCGCTCGAAGCATGCCCTGACGGCGCCGCGGCACGCTGCACTCTCGACCACGACGAAACGCCAAGGCTGGCTCAGTCCGACCGAGGGCGCAATGCTGGCGAGGTCAAGCAGCCGTTCCAGCGCGCCTTCGGGGAGCGGCGTCGGCCTGAATCGCCTGACGTCCCGCCGCCACAGGAAGAGGTTGACCAGATCGGCGCGAAAATCGTCCGGGAATTCCGGGTCTGAGGTCATGGTGTCTCTTTGCTAGGGGAGTAGGGGAGTAAGGCAGTAAGCAGTAGGGCAGTAGGGCAGTAGGGCAGTAGGGCAGTAGGGCAGTAGGTATGCGCGCCGACGCTAACCTCGTTACTCCCTACTAACCTACTCCCTTACTCCCCTACTCCCCTATGAAGCCGCCGCCACCGTGCGGCCGAGCCCATCATGCAGGTCGAGGCAGCGCTCGAACCACTGCGCCACCACATCGCTGTCGTCGAGCAACCGGTAGGGTGAGGCGATGCGCGCCCATTGCAGCGCGCCGAAGACGATGTAGTCGGCAAACAGCGGTGATTGGCCGCCGATGAACGGCTGATAGGCCAGCATCGAGCGCAATGGCTCCAGCGAGGTACGGAAGGCACCAAGGCCGGCGTCCCGCGCCGCCACCACCTCTTCCAGTCTCTGGCCGAAGCGCTGCTCGCGGTTTTGGCGAAAATAGGCGGCGTTGGCCTCGTCCTGCATGGCGTGCAGGTCCATGATTGCCGCAGTGGTGACATAGGGGTGGATGGTCAGTTGCGACCAGCGTTCGATAAAGCGCGCCATCGCCTTGCCGCCGTCGCCGCAAAACAATGTCGGTCGCTCTGGATAGGCCTCGTCGAGATAGAGCGCGATGGCGAATGAATCGGCGACCACCTTCTCGCCGTCGCGGATCACCGGAACGAGTTTTGAAACGCCGCCTTCAACGGTGGGCACTTCGAGAAAGCGTGTCGGCACGGTTGAGATATCGAGGCCCTTGTGGGCAATCGCCATCGTCGCCTTCCAGCAATGCGGGCTGAACGGACGGGCGCCATCGCGTCCGACGAGGTCATAGAGCAGAATGGTCATTGGCGGCAGCTTCCCTGCGGTCTACTAGAGCGACGTTCGGGCCTTGCGGTAAGCACCCGGAACGGGGTCTCGCGGGCCGGAGAAAACGATGAAACAGCACTTCATGATGTTTGCTGCCTACAATCAATGGGCCAATAGCCGCATCTACGATGCCGCCGCCGATCTCGACGAGGAAGATTTTCACCGCAACGTCGGGGTCTTCTTCGGCTCGATGATGGGCACGCTCAACCATGTCCTGACTGCCGATCGCATCTGGATGAGGCGCTTTACCGGCGAGGGCGACGCGCCGGCCAGACTCGACACGATCCTGCACCGCGCCCTGCCGGGCCTGCGGCTGGCGCGCCAGGCCGAAGACAAAAGGATCGTCGACTGGGTTGGGGCGTTAAGCGACAAGGGTTTGTCCGGCCGCTTCTCCTACATGACCGTCTCCGACATGCGCACCGTCTCGCAGCGATTGGCGCCGGCGCTTGATCATTTCTTCAATCACCAGACCCATCACCGCGGCCAGGCGCACGCGATCCTGACCATTCTCGGCCGGCCTTCGGTGCCGCTCGACCTGACGCTGTTCCAGCGCAGCGAAGAGGGCCGCGCCTACGCCTGATTTCGGATTATCGGATCGAATTGACAGGAAAACCCGTCGAAGACGAACAGCAACTTCGACGGGCCATAGTCGCAAAAGAGGCCTGGCCAGTCAGGCGGGGTATCCGCCCTGGTCGCGGGCGATCGGCTTGACCGAGACTGCCGGCTGCGCAGAGGGCCAGAGAATGCCTGCCGAAACTGCGAAGGTGATCAGGGCGTCGCACGCCGCTTCGGGCGAGATCTCGCCGGCGCGTGCCGCCTCGCAGGCCTTCACCGCCGCGCCATAGCTCAGGCGTCGCCGCGATGGTGGAAACTCGGTCAGGAACTCATGCATGTCGAACAGCGAAGCGATCATGCGCTTATGGCCGGCGCCGACGGTTACGGCGACCGGGGTGAAAAATGTCTTATCGTGCATTCTGGCCTCTCGAATTGGGCGGAGGTGACGGGCGGACGCCGCTCTCCGACCGGGGGTAGGACGCCCAGAAACGCGGATTGCGGCATCAGGTTCCATGTTGCCGAAATTTGATTTTTCGCCACCAGACTCCGTGGCATGAGCGTCGTGCCGAAGAGCGGCCTATTTCCACATGTCGCGCATGCGGGCGCCAAGGTCGACGCGCACTTGCGGCTGGCGGCGCGGATCATCCCTGGCCTGGACGCTCGCCCACGATGTCTGTTCGAAGGCGCCGAGGATCGAGGCCGGGATGAAGCGGGTGCGCGAGGCGTAAACATGACGATCGCCGCGCGCCGCCTGGCCGTGGACGAAAAAGCGCTGCGGCATGACCAGGTGCAGGCCGTCCTTGGCCCGCGTCATCGCCACGTAGAGCAGGCGGCGCTCCTCGTCGATATCCTCCTTCGAGCCGACGGCGAGATCGATCGGGATGCAGCCGTCGACGGTGTTGAGCACGAAGACGTTCTTCCATTCCTGGCCCTTGGCCGAATGGATGGTCGACAGGATCAGATAGTCCTCGTCGCGATGCGGCGGCCCAGCCTCGTCGCTGGTTGCATCCGGCGGATCGAGGGTCAGCTCGGTGAGGAAACGCTCGCGCGAGGCATAGCCCGAGGCGATCTGTTCGAGCTGCAGAATATCGGCTCGGCGCGTCGTCGCGTCCTCGTGGATGCGGTCGAGATGGGGCTCATACCAGAGCCTGACCTGTTCGAGGTCAACAGGCCATTTTCCCGACCCGGCGCGAAGCTGCGAGAACAGTGCGACGAAACCCGGCCAGTCGTCGGCGGCGCGTTGCGGCGGGCGGTAGCGCGCCAGCCCCATCGCTTCGTCGAGCGACGTCGCCATGGTGTCGACGATCTGCGAAGCCGCCGAAGGGCCGATGCCGGGCAAAAGCTGCAGCACGCGAAAGCCGGCGACGCGGTCGCGCGGGTTCTCGGCGAAGCGCAGCACCGCCAGCACGTCCTTGACATGGGCGGCGTCGAGGAACTTCAGCCCGCCGAACTTGACGAACGGGATGTTGCGGCGCGTCAGCTCGATCTCCAGCGGCCCGCTGTGGTGCGAAGCGCGAAACACCACGGCCTGCGCCTTCAGCGCCGTGCCGGCCTCGCGCTCGGTCAGGATCGCCTGACAGACGTAACTCGCCTGCTCGGCCTCGTCGCGGACGCTGACCAGCTTCGGCTTTTCGGTCGATTTGCGCTCCGACCAGAGGTTTTTGGTAAAGCGCTCCGAGGCCTCGCCGATCACCGCATTGGCGGCGGCCAGGATGGTCTCGGTCGAGCGGTAGTTGCGCTCCAGCATGACGATCTCGGCCGGCCGGGCGAACTGTTTTGGAAAATCGAGGATGTTGCGCACTTCGGCGGCGCGAAACGAATAGATCGACTGCGCATCGTCACCGACCACCGTCAGCCCGGATCCGTCCGGCTTGAGCGCCGCGAGGATCGAGGCCTGCAGCCGGTTGGTGTCCTGGTACTCATCGACCAGCACATGGTCGAAACGCCCACCCAGATGCGCCGATATTTCCGGCTCGCCGGCCATCTGCGCCCAGTAGAGCAGCAGGTCGTCGTAATCGAGCACGTTCTGCGCCTGCTTGGCCTCGACATATCGGGCGAACAGCGCCTTAAGCTGTTCTGCCCACGCCGCGCACCAGGGGAACACCGAACCCAAAACTTCGCCGAGCGGCGCCTGCGCGTTAACGGCACGCGAATAGATCGCCAGGCAGGTGCCCTTGGTCGGAAAACGGCCTTCGGTTTTCGAGAAGCCGAGTTCGTGCCGGGCGAGGTTCATCAGGTCGGCCGAATCCTCGCGGTCGTGGATGGTGAAGGCCGGATCGAGGCCGATCTCCATAGCGTAGTCGCGCAGCAGCCTGGCGCCGATGCCGTGAAACGTGCCGGCCCAGGTGAGAGCATCGGTGATGACGGATGCGTCGCGGCCGAGCACCTCGCCGGCGATGCGCTCGACGCGCTTGGCCAATTCCGATGCGGCGCGACGCGAAAACGTCATCAAAAGGATGCGCCTCGGGTCGGCGCCCCTGACGATCAGATGCGCGACGCGATGCGCCAGCGTGCTGGTCTTGCCGGAGCCGGCCCCGGCGATCACCAGCAGCGGCCCGGCGACCTTGCCGTCGCCATGCTCGACGGCAACGCACTGCTCGGCATTCAGCTTTGCGAGATAGGCAGGCCGGAAGGTCGAATCACGGGCAGCGAGGTTCATTGCCCATCAAGCATCGTTTCTGCTTTGTTCGCAACGCTTTCGTACGTGCGTCCGATCCTGCTGGCGCCCGACCGACGAACCGAAACTAGCGCTGCGGCTCGACGCCCATCGCCGCCGACTGCCGCGGCAGCGACTTGTCGTCATCGGGAGGCGGCAGCAACAGCGGATCGAAGTCGTCGGGCACCTCGTCGACGATTTCCCTGACGATGCGGTAGGCCACATAGACGGCGGCCCCGGCTATGAGCAGACGGATCATGATTTTCTCCATTGGTGTGGACCAACCGAGGAGCCGGCGTTTTGTTCCCCTCTCTCGTTTTGTTCCCGGGGTTCCAAAACGTCCCAAGCTCTTGCCCGAGCGTGCAACCAAATCGGCACCGTCTCGTTTGCCCGGTGACAGGAGGTTGCGATGAACAAGCTCTCAATCTTGCTGGCCCCGACCTGGCTCGTCTTGGCCGCAGCGCTGGCAATCGCTGCCTGCGACAACAACATTCCACCGACAAAGGCTCCCGGCGCCGATCAAAACCCGCAGGTCGACCCTGCGCCCAACGCGACGCCAGGCGATGGTCAACCCGCCGCGCCGCCGGCGCAGTGATGGAAGCCTGTAGGAAAGATGGCCGGCGCCGCTTGGGAGGGGAGCGATGACGCCGGCCAGGCGGGTATCAGGTCCGCCGCACACCTAGACATAGCTGAGTCTTGCCCTTGCGTCATGACGCGATAGCCGAAGACGACCGCCTTGCACCGGCAATTGACTGACAAATGCGCAGTTTTCGGCTGCGATGAAGCCGATGCTCGCCAGGCGCCACGCCATCGCAGCCGGTTCCCGGCCCAGCCCGGAGTCGTTTGATCGGCGAGGCCGGCGATCGGATCAAACGTCTTCTTTCTCCGCCCGCGGCACCGGGCAACCCGCCGCTGGCGGCCATTTTCATGCGTTATGCGGCCAACCGGCGCTCGAGGTCTTGCGAAGCGCTGACGTCCCGTGCAAAAGCGCGGCCATGCTGATCATCAACGACCTTTCGCTCCGCATGGCCGGACGCCTGCTTCTTGACCATGCCTCGCTGACCTTGCCGGCCGGCAGCAAGGCAGGGCTTGTCGGCCGCAACGGCACCGGCAAGACCACTTTGTTCAAGGCGATCACCGGCGACCTCGCCTCCGAAACCGGCTCGATCGGCCTGCCGAAGAACACGCGCATCGGCCAGGTGGCGCAGGAGGCTCCCGGCACCGAGGAGCCGCTGATCGAGATCGTGCTCAAGGCCGACCTAGAACGCTCCGCATTGCTCGATGAGGAAACGACGGCGACCGATCCGCACCGCATCGCCGACATCCACATGCGGCTCGCCGATATCGACGCCCATTCGGCCGAGTCTCGTGCCGCCACCATCCTCGCCGGTCTTGGCTTCGACGACGCCGCCCAGCGGCGGCCGGCCTCGTCGTTCTCCGGCGGCTGGCGCATGCGCGTCGCACTCGCCGCGGTGCTGTTTGCCGAGCCCGATCTGCTGCTGCTCGACGAGCCGACCAACTATCTCGACCTCGAAGGCACGCTGTGGCTGGAAAACTACGTGTCGAAATACCCGCACACGGTGCTTTTGATCTCGCATGACCGCGACCTGCTCAACCGCGCCGTCAACTCGATCGTCCATCTCGACCAGAAGAAGCTGACCTTCTGGCGCGGCGGCTACGACCAGTTCGAGCGCCAATTCAGCGAGCAGCGCGAATTGCAGGAGAAGGGCAGGGTCAAGCAGGAAGCCGCACGCAAGCACATGGAGTCCTTCGTCGAGCGCTTCCGCGCCAAGGCTTCCAAGGCGAGACAGGCGCAGTCGCGCATCAAGGCGCTGGAGAAGATGAAGCCGATCGCCGCGATTGTGAACGACAACGTGCGGCCGTTCTCCTTTCCCGAGCCGGTGAAGACGGTGGCCTCGCCGATCATTGCCCTCAACAACGTCAATGTCGGCTATGTCGAGGGTGAGCCGATCCTGAAGAAGATGACGCTGCGCATCGATGCCGACGACCGTATCGCACTGCTCGGCGCCAACGGCAACGGCAAGTCGACCTTCGCCAAATTGCTGTCCGGCCGCCTGCAGCAGGAGACCGGGACCATGACGGTGGCGCCCGGCCTGAAGGTGGCGATCTTTGCCCAGCATCAGCTCGACGATCTCCGACCGAGTGAAAACGCCTATGAGCATGTCCGCCGGCTGATGCCGGAAGCACCGGAATCGAAGGTGCGCGGCCGTGTCGCCCAGTTCGGACTGACCACCGAAAAGATGAACACCGCCGCCAAGGACCTGTCGGGCGGCGAGAAGGCGCGGCTGTTGATGGGCCTGTCGGCGTTCGAGGGGCCAAACCTGTTCATCCTCGACGAACCGACCAACCATCTCGATATCGACAGCCGTGAATCGTTGATCCATGCGCTGAACGAGTTTCCCGGCGCCGTCATCCTGATCTCGCACGACCGCCATCTGCTCGAGGCAACGGCCGACCGGCTGTGGCTGGTCAAGGACGGGACGGTCAATCCTTTTGACGGGGACCTCGATGATTACAAGACGCTGGTCACCGGCGTGGCCGGCGACCGCCGCGGCAAGCGCGAGGCCGAAAAGGCCTCGAAGGCCGACCGCCGCCGTGACGCGGCGGCGCGCCGCGCCGCCTTCGAGCCGCTGGCCAAGGAGATCCGCGCCACCGAAGCGCTGATGGACCGCATTCGCAAGCGCATCGACTTGATCGAGGACGAACTCGCCAATCCGGCGGTCTACGAAAAGGACCCGTCGACGGCGACACGGCTGGCCAAGGAGCGCTCGCAACTGGCCCAGACACTGGCCGGCCATGAGGAAAAATGGCTGTCGATGTCGGCAGAGTATGAGGAAGGCACGGCGGAGTAGCGCGTGATCTCCCCCCTTGAGGGGGAGATGCCCGGCAGGGCAGAGGGGGGTCGTCTCGCGTAGTTCGCCAGCGTCTTACTTCGTCGCGAAAGATGTCGGCGCTCCACGCGCCGCGGCCCCCACAAAAAGACAAAGCGCCCAAAAACACCCCAAGGCGGCGGAATGAGCAATCGGCCGGAGGGCCCCAAACCCCACCGCACCACCACCCAAAAAAAACACC
>NZ_JBVVQN010000008.1:288181-297412 GCF_055811075.1 Mesorhizobium sp. WSM4820
TCGCCCGCCGGGGGGCGGGGGGGCCGCGCCCCGCTTTGCCCCCCCGTCAATTCGTCCCCCCCAACATCCCCCCCCCCCCCCCCCCCCGCGACCCCCTCTGTCGCCTTCGGCGACATCTCCCCCTCAAGGGGGGAGATAGGCGCTTGCGCGATCTGGCCCTACACGCCGTGTCCGGAACCCGCTAATCTCGCCCCATGAATCAGCACGCCAAGCTCAGGATCGGCCATTCGGCCTGTCCGCATGATTGCCCGTCGACCTGCGCGCTCGAGGTCGAGCTGCTCGACAGCAAGCGCATCGGCCGCGTCCATGGCGCCAAGGCCAACAGCTACACGGCTGGCGTCATCTGCGCCAAGGTCGCCCGTTATGCCGACCGCGTCCATCATCCCGACCGCTTGCTGAAGCCGCTGATCCGGGCGGGCGCCAAGGGTGAGGGCCTTTGGAAGGACGCGAGCTGGGAGGCCGCACTCGACTTGGTCGCCGAAAAATTCATCGCGGCCGAGGCAAGATACGGCTCGGAGACGGTCTGGCCCTATTACTATGCCGGCACGATGGGACTGGTGCAGCGCGATGGCATCGAGCGGCTGCGCCACGCGAAAAAATATTCCGGCTTTTTCGGTTCGATCTGCACCAATCTGGCCTGGACCGGCTGGATGATGGGGGCCGGCGCGCTGCGCGGTCCCGACCCGCGCGAGATGGCCAAGTCCGACTGCGTGGTGGTCTGGGGCACCAATGCCGTGGTCACCCAGGTCAACGTCATGACCCACGCGATCAAGGCGCGCAAGGAGCGCAGCGCCAAGATCGTCGTCATCGACGTCTACGAGAACGCGACGATGAAGCAGGCCGATCTCGGCCTGGTGCTGAAGCCCGGCACCGACGGTGCGCTGGCCTGCGCGGTGATGCATGTGCTGTTCCGTGACGGCATGGCCGACCGCGCCTATTTGGCAAAATACACCGACGATCCGCACGGTCTGGAAGCGCATCTTCAGACGAGGACGCCGCAATGGGCGGCTGATATCACCGGGCTTTCCGTCGATGAGATCGAAGCCTTCGCCCGTCTCGTTGGCACGACCAAGAAAACCTATTTCCGCCTCGGCTACGGTTTTTCGCGGCAGCGCAACGGCTCGGTCAACATGCATGCCGCCGCCTCGATCGCCGCGGTGACCGGCTGCTGGCAATATGAGGGCGGCGGCGCCTTCCATTCCAATTCGGGCATCTTCAAGCTGAACCAGGAACTGCTGGAAGGCACGCGGATGCGCGACCCGGCGATCCGCCATCTCGACCATTCGCGCATCGGCCCGGTGCTGACCGGCGCTGAGGATGCGCTCTATGGCGGCCCGCCGGTGACGGCGCTGCTGATCCAGAACACCAATCCGGTCAATGTCGCGCCGGAGCAGCGGCTGGTGAAGCAGGGTTTTCTGCGCGACGACCTGTTTTCCTGCGTGCACGAACAGTTCATGACCGACACCGCAAAACTCGGAGATGTCGTGCTGCCGGCGACGATGTTTTTAGAGCATGACGACGTCTACAAGGGTGGCGGCAATCAGCACATCACGCTCGGGCCGAAGCTGATCGACCCGCCGGAAGGGCCGCGCAGCAACCATTTCGTCATCGAGGAACTCGGCAAAAGGCTCGGTGTTGGCGACAGGCCTGGCTTCGGCATGACCGAGCAGCAGCATATCGACATCATTTTGGGCAAGCGCGGGCTGGGCAGTTTTTCGAGCCTCAAGGAACAAAAGTGGCTCGATTTGCAGCCGGCTTTCGAAGCGGCGCATTTTATCGACGGCTTCGGCCACGCGGACGGAAAATTCCGCTTTCGCGCCGACTGGACCGGGCAGGCGGCGCCCAACCGGCCGCCGAAAAGCATGGGCCTGTTCGGGCCGGTGGCAAGGCTGCCGGAATTTCCCGACCACGTCGATCTGATCGAGGTGGCGGATGCTGCGCATCCGTTCCGGCTGGCCACCTCGCCGGCGCGCAATTTCCTCAACTCGACCTTTTCCGAGACGCCGGTGTCGAAAGCCAAGGAGGGACGGCCGGAACTGCTTTTGCATCCGGACGATGCGGCAGCCTGTGGGCTGGCCAATGGCGACCGCGTCGAGATCGGCAATGCACGCGGCGAAGTCGTGCTGCACGCAAGATTGTTCGACGGCGTCAAGCGCGGCGTCGTGGTCGCCGAAGGCATCTGGCCCAACAGCGCCCACGAGCGCGGCGAGGGCATCAACGTCCTGACCGGCGCCGACGCGCCGGCGCCCTATGGCGGTGCGGCGTTCCACGACAACAAGGTGTGGCTGCGCCCGGCAAAGTGAAGCGTCGGAACGATATGCCCAACCAGCCGTTTTTGCGTGGCGGTGGAGACATGGTGATGGCAGAAGCGTTGGCAGCGCCGGCCCCCGTTGGAAGGACGCTTTCGCCCGGCGAACTCGTGACCACGATGGCGCATTTTCATCGCGCCGAGATTCTGCGCATGACGGGGTGGCGCGACCGCCTGGACCGGACGAGCAATTGGGCGATAACGGTCGTTGCGGCAATGTTGTCGATCTCGCTTTCGACGGCCAGCGCGCATCACGGCGTACTGCTTTTTGCCATGCTGCTTGTCCTGTTGCTGCTGTGGATAGAAGCGCGGCGATATCGCTTCTTCGACGTTTACCGGGCCAGAGTACGCCAGTTCGAACGGCACTATTTCGCGCAGATATTCTCGCCGCAGCCGGACTTCGCGTCAGATTGGCTGTTGGTCGTCGGCGAAAGTCTGCGCACTCCAAAATTCCTCATTTCGCAACGAGCGGCGTTGGCGCGCCGTCTGCGTCGAAACTACATCCACACGCTGCTGATCCTGCTGTTGGCCTGGATCCTGAAACTGTCGACCCCCAGTCTTCTAACCGAAGGTGTCCGCATCGACTTCGTCAGTTCGGTGCGCGAGGCGGTTGCCGGCGCTGCTCTGGGGCCCATTCCCGGCCTGGTCATCGTCGTGCTGGTCGCCGCCTTCTATGCCGGCCTGCTGGTCGCGGCGTTCCTGACCGCCAGCGACGACGGCGAGCTCTCCTTTGGCGACGTGCACGTCTAGGGCGGCAGCGCAAAACCGGTAGATCCGCGATTTCATTTGTGCAGGAAATCGAACCGATCGGTTCGTTTTTATTGACGCATTGTGCAAGACCAAGTGAACGTCGGCTCAGCAAATGGCCGGGCCACGCGGCAGAAATATTCGCCTAACGCATTGAGAAGAAAGTCAAAGATTGTGGCGAAGGAAGCCTTTTGGCGGATTTCAAGCACCCGGTTCAGGTCGTAGCCGGAACATCTTCGTGATTGGAAACTGCTGCAGGGCCAACCCACCTCGGGGTGGTCCGAGCGACGCGAAATCCTCCCAAGGCACGCCACGAGACGGACAACAACGCTGAAAGTATGAAAGTACTGGAGTACCTGAAATGACCAAGATTGCTCTCACCGCTGCGGCCATCCTCATTGCCACAGGCAGCGCCTTTGCCGGCAGCGACCACTATGGTTCGGACGGCGCCAGTCAGCCGGCCGCGCCTATTGGCAATGCGGCTGTTGGAAATGTCGACAGCACGTTCACGGGCTCGATCCGCAAGCCGTTTACGGCGGAGCACAATACCGTCAATACCAACGCGACGACCCAGCCCGGCACGACTGCACCGGTCGTGCCTCAGTCCGGCCGGGGCAACTGGGGCCGCTAAATCCTCAAGCTACGGAACGCAAAGAGCGGCGGGCTTGGCCCGCCGTTCTTGCTTATCAAGTCACAGCTCTCGTTTAGCGCAGATCCTTCGGCCAAACGCAGTGCGTCAGCCGCGCGTCACCGAGGGCCAGCCGTGCCCAGTCACCGTCGAAAACGAAGCGGGCAAGAGCCGCTGTCGGGAATTTTTCTTCAAGCTTTTTGAGTGCCGCGGCATCCGACCCGGCGCCGGCAAGTCGGCGCGCGAATTCCTCCAGGCCGGGATTATGGCCGAGCACCAAGAGGCTGATTGTTGCCGCATTTGCCTGCCGGACCTTGGCGAGAACGTCTGCCGCGCTGGCCTCGTAGAGCGCCTGGACGAATTTGGCCGGCGTTTTCGCGGGCAGTTCCGCCGAGACCAGCCGCCATGTGTCGCGGCTGCGCAGCGCCGGCGATACCAGCGCCAGATCGGGCAGCCAGCCCTGGCTGGCCAGTTCGCGACCGACCAGCGGAGCGGCCTTCAACCCGCGCGCCGACAGCGGCCGGTCGAAGTCGATAAGGTCAGGATCGTCCCAGCTCGACTTGGCATGACGCAGAAGAAGGAGTTGCTTCGTTGTCGCCATGCCGGCCTCCTCCTGCTCAGGGCGTGATGCGCGCCAACTGCTCGAGGTCGGTTTCCTCGCGCAGCGGATCGGGCGCCATGATCACCGAGGTGCTGTTGTCGGCATCGTCGGCGAAGTGGGCAAGCACGGTGCGGCCGCCTTCCATCCGCGCCTTGCCTTCGGCGACCAGCCCGAGCGCCAGCGGATAAAGCCGGTGCTCGGCCTTCAGCACACGCGCGGCGAGCATGTCCTCATTGTCGCCGACCATCACCGGCACGGCGGCCTGGGCGATGATCGGGCCGTCATCCATGTCCAGCGTGACGAAATGCACCGTGCAGCCATGGATGCGTATGCCCGCGCGCAAGGCGCGCGCATGCGTATCCAGCCCCTTGAAGGCGGGCAGCAGGGCAGGGTGGATGTTGATCATCCGGCCCAGCCATTTCTCGACGAAGCGCGCGCCGAGAATGCGCATATAACCGGCTAGCGCCACGATCTCGGCGCCGAGCGAGGCAAGCGCGGCGTCGATTGCGCCGTCATGCGCTTCCTTGCTGGTATAGTCGGCCCGCGAAATCACCTTGGTGGCGATGCCTCGCGCCGCCGCGATACCGAGACCGGCGGCATTGCCCCGGTCGGAAATGACGCCGACGATCTCGGCCGGATAGTCCGGGTTGCTGGCCGCGGCGATCAGCGCCGTCATGTTGGAGCCGCGTCCCGAAATCAGCACCACCGTGCGTTTGCGCATGCTCATAGGCCGATCGCGCCCCGATAGATCACGCCGGCGTCGCGGCGCGGCACGATGCGGCCGATCGGCGTCACGCTCTCGCCGGCCTCCTGCAGCACGGCCGCGACCTGTGCCGCCTGGCCGGAGGCGACGGCGAGGATCATGCCGACGCCGCAGTTGAAGGTGCGCATCATCTCGTCGGGCGCCACGCCGCCGGTCTTGGCCAGCCATGAGAACACCGCCGGCACCTCGATGGCGTCGAGGTCGAGCTCGGCCGAAAAATCCTTCGGCAGGACGCGCGGGATGTTTTCCGGGAAACCGCCGCCGGTAATATGGGCCAGCGCCTTGATGCCATGCGTGTTACGGATCGCCTTGAGGATCGACTTGACGTAGATGCGGGTCGGCTCGAGCAGCGCCTCGGCCAGCGTGGCTTCATCGTTGAAGGGCGCTGGATCGGTCCACGCAAGGCGGCTGGTGGCGACGATGCGGCGGACCAGCGAAAAGCCGTTTGAATGCACGCCCGACGAGGCCAGCCCCAACAGCACGTCGCCCTCGACGATGTCGTCGGTCGGCAGCAACTGGCCGCGTTCGGCCGCGCCCACGGCAAAGCCGGCGAGGTCGTAGTCGTTGCCGTGATACATGCCGGGCATTTCCGCCGTCTCGCCGCCGATCAGCGCGCATCCGGCCTGCCGGCAGCCCTCGGCGATGCCGCCGACGATCGCCGCACCCTGGTCGGGATCGAGCTTGCCGGTGGCGAAATAGTCGAGGAAGAACAAGGGCTCGGCGCCCTGCACGACGATGTCGTTGACGCACATGGCGACGAGGTCGATGCCGATCGTGTCGTGCTTGCCGGCATCGATGGCGATCTTCAGCTTGGTGCCGACGCCGTCATTGGCGGCGACCAGCACCGGGTCGGTGAAGCCGGCGGCCTTGAGGTCGAACAGGCCGCCGAAGCCGCCGATCTCGCCATCGGCGCCCGGCCGGCGCGTCGCGCGCACCAGCGGCTTGATCTTCTCGACCATGAGGTTGCCGGCATCAATGTCGACACCTGCCTCGGCATAGGTGAGCCCGTTCTTGCGCTTGCTCATCACTCTTTCCTGCTTTCCGGGGCTCTTCGCATGAACGGCTGCGCCTCGCAAGGATAACGGCTGGCTCAGGCATTTTCGGCACCATAAAATCGTGGACAGAGGCCTCAGGCAAATCTCCAACATTGGCGATGGCGAAGGCCTTGAAGATAGCCAATCTCTCCCCACAAGCGGAGATTGGCAGCATCTGCGTCGCTCTCACTTGCCGTAGCCTCTCATCTCTATCATGTATCATCAAAACAGAAGCGACGGGACATGCGTTTGACCATCCCCAACATGATCACGATCATGCGTTTCGTGCTGGTGCCGGGCGTGGTGCTGGCCATGCTGCAGGGGCGCTGGGACTGGGCTTTCGCCGGCTTCCTGATCGCCGGCATTTCCGACGGCGTCGACGGCTTCATCGCCCGCCATTTCAACCAGTATTCGCAGCTTGGCGCCTATCTCGATCCGATGGCCGACAAATTGCTGCTGGTCTCGGTGTTCGTGGTGCTGGGTTTCATCGGTGAATTGCCGCTGTGGCTGGTCGTCACCATGGTGTCGCGCGATGCGCTGATCGTCTGCGCCGTCGTTTTGTCCACCGTCATGGCCCACCCGGTCGAGATGAAGCCGCTGTTCGTGTCGAAGGCCAACACCGCCGTCCAGATCGGGCTGGCGGCGGTGGTGCTGGGCGAACTGGCCCTCGCCATCGATCTCGATCCGCTCAGGCCGGTGCTCATATTGCTGTCCGGGGTCTTGACCGTGGCTTCGGCCGCGGCCTATCTCGTGGCTTGGCTGAGGCATATGAGCGGCTATGGCGAAGGCTCCAAACCGGATACCTGACCAGAACATCGACGCGGCAGCCGAAGCTGCCGCTGCCGATGCGGCCGCGTCCGGCGTGTTTCGGCGCCAAATCCGCTTCTGGCTGATCAGCGCCATCATCCTCGCGGTCTTCCTCTATGTCTTCAGCGGCATCCTGCTGCCGTTCGTCGCCGGCATGGTGCTCGCCTACTTTCTCGACCCGGTCGCCGACCGGCTGCAGCGGCTCGGCCTGTCCAGGCTGATGGCGACGATTGTCATCTTGTTTGCCTTCATCGTCGTTCTGGTGCTGGCCTTCGTCATTCTCATTCCGGTGCTGGCTTCGCAGATGGCCGATTTTGCCAGCAAGCTGCCGGAATACCTGACCCGGCTGCAGAGCCTGATCACCAGCTTCGATCCGAGATGGCTGGAAGAGCAATTCGGCGTCGACGCCAATGGCCTGCGCGAAGGGTTGAACTCGCTGCTGACCTCCGGCTTCGGCCTGCTGACCACGGTGTTCACCTCGATCTGGAGTTCCGGCGTGGCGCTGGTCTCGGTGGTCAGCCTGTTCGTCGTCACGCCCGTCGTCGCCTTCTACATGCTGCTCGACTGGGATCGCATGGTGACGATCGTCGACAGCTGGGTGCCGCGCGATTATGTCCAGACCGTCAGGGCGATCGCCAACGACATCAACACCGCCACCGCCGGCTTTGTGCGCGGTCAGGGCACGCTGTGCCTGGTACTGGGTGCCATGTACGCCACCGGGCTGACGCTGACCGGTCTGAATTTCGCCATCCTCATCGGCCTGTTCGCCGGGCTGATCTCCTTCATCCCCTATGTCGGCTCGCTGACCGGGCTGGTGCTGGCCGTCGGCGTCGCCTTCGTCCAGTTCTGGCCGGACTGGACCATGGTCGCGGCGGTGGCCGGCGTGTTCTTCGTCGGCCAGTTCATCGAGGGCAACATCCTGCAGCCGAGGCTGGTGGGAAAAAGCGTCGGCCTGCATCCGGTGTGGCTGATGTTTTCGCTGTTTGCCTTCGGCGCGCTGTTCGGCTTCGTCGGCTTGCTGATCGCCGTGCCGGCCTCGGCTGCCGTTGCCGTCCTGGTGCGCTTTGCCATCGCCCGCTATCTCGAGTCGCCGCTCTACAAGGGCCACAACACCGAACCTGTGCCGCCGCTGCCGGCGCGTCGCCGCGGGAGCGGTGGGCCGCGCAGTTGAGCCAGATGCCGGACAACAAGATCGACCCGCCGCGCCAGTTGCCGCTCGATCTCGGCCACGGCACCGGCTATTCGCGCGACGAACTCGTCGTCTCAGGCACCAACAGCCAGGCGGTGGCGCTGGTCGATCGCTGGCCGGACTGGCCGTCGCCGGTGGTCGTGCTCGCTGGCCCCGCAGGCTGTGGAAAAACCCATCTGGCGTCGATCTGGCGCGCCCGCGCCGGCGCGGTGAAGGTCGACGCCGGTCGGATCGGCGACTGCATGGCGAGCCTCGGCGCGCGGCCGGCCCTGATCGACGATGTCGATGCCGGTCCGGTCGATGAAGAGGGGCTGTTCCATCTGGTCAACGCGGTGCGCGCGGCCGGCTCGACCTTGCTCTTGACCGCGCGGCGCTTTCCGTCCGCCTGGGGTGTCAGGCTCCCCGACCTCGCATCGCGGCTGAAGGCGGCTGCGATGGTCGAGATCCACGAGCCCGACGATCTCTTGCTGGCCGGTGTCATCGCCAAACTATTCGCCGACCGCCAGGTCGAGGTCGAGCCGCATGTCGTGCAATATCTGGTGCGCCGCATCGAGCGCTCGCTGGCCACCGCGATGCGCGTGGTCGAGCGGCTCGACCGCACGGCACTGGAGCGCAAGACGCCGATCACGAGGGCGCTCGCCGCAGAAACCGTCAGCGCCATGGATGAGGGGCAGGGCGAGTTCGAGATTTAGGCGGTGGGAGAACTTCCCTTCTCCCACAAAAGGGGAGAAGGTTAAGAAGGAATCCAGCGCGATGCCGATAACGGCTGGGCGCGGTTCTTCCTTCTCCCCTTGCGGGAGAAGGTGGCCAAGCGAAGCTCGGTCGGATGAGGGGTGTTCCAGGGAACACCAACGCCTCATTTCTTCCAGCACCCCTCATCCGTCTCGGCGCTGCGCGCCGATCCACCTTCTCCCACAAGGGGAGAAGGAAAGAAGCTCCGGCCGGTGTCCCATTTCGGGAAATGTTGACTGGCATCTGCTTTGCATCTTCCAGCTTGCCGGCTAACCCCGGTCCTGATTGCGTTCCAAATCAGGTTGTAGGCTCGCCGGGAGATGGGCGGTTGGGGTTCTCTTCCCGGATAGTGTCCTGAAGGTTCTGCAAAAAGCTCTGGAGAGAGAACAGCCCTTACTCTGAGGCGAGGGGCGGCCATGGCA